>CANQME010000036.1 GCA_947624815.1 uncultured Lachnospiraceae bacterium
ATACCCGTGGTGTCGAGAGTTCGAATCTCCCTTCCGCTATTTTATGAATACCAGCTGGCAGAACAGCTGGTATTTTTATATACACACGGCGGCGCGCGTTCCCAAACGGGCGCCTGTCATGGAAACGGAGAGAATCATGGAAGAGAAAACGAACGTTATGCGGATTCTGGATCAGAAGAAGATCCCCTATAAAAGTCACACCTATGACCTTCCTGCCACGACCAGCGGGGAAGAGATCGCCAGGGCGATGGGGGAGGATGTGAGCCGCGTCTTTAAGACGTTGGTGACGGTGGGAAAGAGCGGGCAGAATTATGTGTTCGTGGTCCCCGTGGCGGAGGAGCTGGATCTGAAGAAGGCGGCGAAGGCGGTCGGAGAGAAGTCCATCGACATGGTGAAAGCGAAGGAGCTTCTGCCGCTTACCGGCTATGTCCATGGCGGGTGCTCGCCCATCGGCATGAGGAAATTCTTCAAGACCACGATCCATGAATCGGTGAAGGAGATGGACGTCTTCTATTTCAGCGCCGGTAGAGTCGGCTGCCAGGTGGAGGTGAGCCCGGCGGATCTGGCGAAGGTGATCCGGTACGGGACGGCGGATGTTGTGGTGAGATGATATGCATCTGTGATTCCCATCTGCCGCATGACATCTGTCGCGGGGCCAGAGGCTTTGTCACTGTCTGCAGAGAGCCGGCTGAGGGCCTCCGGGAGCAGCCGGCAATTCTCTGCAATCCCGGATCGTAGATTCCGTGGATAAATACCTTCTGATTGTCTTTCTATCATTATTTTTTTCGCAGTTCGCCGGGGAAAATCAATCGATTTCATGCAAATAGATCAATCAATTCCTTATAAAGAAACGGATGAAAATATGCGGCAGGATGATCATTCTTCATGATCCCGTACGTTACAGTATATGAGGGGACGCCCTCCGGAGGAAATGACATTGACGCGCGAAGATGAACTGATGAAACGAATAGAGGCCGGCGACGGAGCGGCGGCGGAGGAGCTGGTGGCAATGTACTACAGCCAGATCCTGCGGTACTGCCTTTGGCATGTGCCGGACAGGACGCTTGCGGAGGACGCCGCACAGGAAACCTTCCTGAAGGCGGTCCGATATTTCGACCGGTATGTCCACCGGGGACATTTTAAGGCGTTCCTTTATAAGGTAGCGGGAAATGTCTGCGCGGATATGCGGCGGAAACGGTGGAACGCCGAGGTGCCGTTAGATGCGTATCGCAGCGAAGCTCCGGCTGCGGAAGGAAGAATGGCGGAAGATCATGAGGCGGCGGAATCCGCATACATGGAAGAAGGGTTCGATCAGGCAGAATCGGCTCTGGCGCTCAGGCAGATTGTAGCCGGACTGCCGCCGCAGCAGCGGGAGATCGTGATCCTGCGGTTCGGGCAGGAGCTGACCCTGCGGGAGATCGCGGCGGTGACGGATACGCCGCTTCGGACCGTGCAGTCGCGGCTCAGGGCTGCGCTGAAGGAGCTTCAGAAGCAGATGGAAGACGGAGGTGGAAAATCATGAACAGGAGAAGGATCGAAATGGAGCTTCGGGACGCGCTGCACGGTGAGCCGCCGCGGGAAGCAAAACGGCGCTCTAACGCGCAGCTTGCCGCCCTGGCCGCGGCAGCGGCAACGGAGCGGCGAGGTTCCGGTTCCTTCCGGGGATTTTTGCTTCTTCAGGTCCGTTTTATCGGCCTGCGGATGTGGGCGGTGCAGACGGTACTGTTTGCCGCTTTGGGGAGCGTCCTGTGGACGCTTATGGGCCGGGGATTCTGGCAGGAGGAGCGCTACGCGGCCCAGTTCCTTTGCGGACTGTCGCTGGCGGCGGCATGCAGCTCGCTGCCGTTTCTCTACCGTTCGTTCCGCTGCCGGATGCACGAGACCGAGGCGTCCTCCCGGTATTCCTTCGCGGGAGTTCTGCTGGCCAGGATGCTGATGACTGCGATGGGGGACGCCGTACTGCTGGGGACGGTTTTCCTGGGTGCGTTTCTGCGGACGGGACTGCCGGCCGGAAGCATCCTTCTGTATCTGCTGCTGCCGTTTCTGCTGGCGAGCTGGCTGAGCCTAAGCCTGATGGGGAGAGTCCCCGCGGCGGCGTTTCCGGCGGCGTGCATGGCGGCAGAGGCTGTGATTCTCACGGTGCTGGGCATAGCGGGCCGTCTGTGGGAAGGCTTCTATCTGCAGACGCTCGCACCGGCGTGGCTGGCAGTATGCGTGCTGATTACGCTGCTCTGTGTCCGGCAGGCGATGAGGCTGGTACGGAATGCCGTGTATCCGGAGCCGCAGCTCGTATGTGGATGAACATGAGCCGGGTATGGAGGAGAATAAGAAAATGGAACTGCAGATCGATCATATTTCGAAATCATTTAAAGACAAGCGGGCCGTGGACGATGTGTCGATGACCCTTACGCCCGGCGTGTGGGGCCTTCTGGGCGCCAACGGCGCGGGCAAGACCACGCTGATGCGCATGATCGCCGGGATCATGGAGCCGGAGTCGGGGCAGATCCGCTACGACGGGCTGCCAATCGGCACGCTGAAGGGCAGATATCGGGAGATCTTCGGGTATCTGCCTCAGGAATTCGGATTCTATCCGGAATTTACGGTGAAGGATTATCTGGAGTATGCGGCGGCGCTGAAGGGTCTGCCGGCCCGGGATACGAAGCGGCGGATCCGGGAGCTTCTGGAGATGCTCAGTCTTTCGGACGTGTACCGCAAGAGGATCGTCAGGCTGTCCGGCGGCATGAAGCGCCGCGTGGGCATTGCTCAGGCGTTGTTAAACGAGCCGGAGCTGCTGATCATGGACGAACCTACCAGCGGCCTGGATCCGGGAGAGCGGGTACGTTTCCGCAATCTGCTGTCGGAATTCGCCAAGGACCGGGTCGTACTCATTTCCACCCATATCGTTTCGGATGTGGAGTATATCGCCACCCGCAACGCGGTGATGAAGGACGGGCGGCTGATCGCGGAAGGGACGACGGAGGAACTGGTGAAGCTGGTAGACGGAAAGGTCTGGCAGTGCGTGATTCCGGCAGAGCGGCTGCCGGAATATGAACGGCGGCTGCGGGTCGTGAACCTTCGAAATGAAGCGGACGGCCGGGTATCGGTCCGGTATCTGGCGGAAAGCGCAAAGGCGGCGAGGAAGCTGTATATGGAGAGCGACGGGGCGGAAGAGAACGCAGGCGCAGCGCCGGTACCGGCGTCTCCGAGGCTTGAGGACCTGTATCTGTGGCTGTTTCCGCAGGATACGGCGCATGATGCGGCCGGTACGCTGCGGAGGCCGGGGACAGACCGGCATCCGGCGGCAGGTCATGACCGCGTAAGCGGCAGTGCGCGCGGTGCGGAGAACGGAGGAGGAAACGCATGAGAGTATTCTATCTGGAACTGAAACGGATCTTAAAGACACGCCTTACCTGGATCCTTCTCCTGGCGTCCCTGGCGATGACGCTTCTGATGGCGTGGCTTCCGACGACATTTGTGGAGGTGGACGGACTGAAGGGTCTGGCGGCTGTCCGGCGGCTTAAGGATCTGCAGGCGGACACGGCTGGGGAGGTCACGCCCGGGAAGCTAGAGGAGGCGCTTGCCGCCTATCAGCAGTGCCTGAAGGAATACGGCGCGGAAACGGTTGGCGGCCTTCCGGACGACGTCCGCACCCGGCGGATCCTGCCGCTGACAGGCGTGCTTCACGGCGTGAACGAGGTCTATGCCGACCCGGATACCGGTATCGGGAGGGGACTTCCGAATATCGATCCGGCGGAGCTTGACGGCTATTACGACGCCTGCCGCGCGCGGCTTGCTGCCCTGATGCGTATGGAACAGAAGGATCATCCGGCGGCGCAGGCGGAGGCCGCGCGGCTCTATGAAAAGGTGGAGACGCCCTATCATTTTTATCCGGGTTTTAACTCGGACGCGATGGATTACCAGGTGCTTCTTGGATTTGTGCTGACGCTCTTTGCTGCGGTCATCGCGGCGCCGGTGTTTTCCTCGGACTATCAGACCGGGGCGGACGATATCCAGCGCTGTATGCGCCATGGGCGGTTTACATTAGGCGCGGCGAAGGCAGGAGCGGTCCTTCTGGTCTGCGGCGCCGCATTCTCTGTCTGCATGGCCCTGTATATCGTGATCTCGGACAGTCTGTTCGGATGGGAGACGGTGAAGACGTCGGTTCAGATGCTGTATTCCGCCACAATGCTTGCGGATATGACGGTTTTTGAGCTCCAGTGCTTCATGGCCGGAACCGGTCTGCTTTCATTACTGGCTTCAGTCGGACTAACCGTATTTCTGTCGGCCCGGATCCGGACGACGGTGGCGGCCCTGGCCGCGGCGCTTTTCAGCTGTGTTCTGCCGGTCTTCGTCTATTTCACGGCGCCGGAGCGTGCGGGGCTGTGGCTGCGAAGTCTGATCCCGTCCAGCGGAGTGGCCGGCATTCAGGCCGGTATGCTGTATACGATGCTGGATTATGACTTCTTAAACGTCGGTGCCTTCGCGCTCTGGCTGCCGAAGGCCATGGCGGCCGCGACGGCGCTGGAGCTGCCGCTGTTTGCCGCGGCGGGCGTGTGGTCGTATGTCCGGCACCGGCTCCGGTAACGGTGTTTGCGGCGGTTTTGGACTGCCGGATACATTTCACATTATTTCCATAAACGATTCAGATTCATTAAAGGTTTCTGCATTATGATGGGTCTCAGAAACAAGAGCCGCGGTTTTACATGCGGCAAAAGGAGGAGACTATGTCATATACAGTGAATCGGAACGGAAAATGCAGCTCTGCTGCAGCTATAGCGAGGCCGCGTACGGCGCGTCTGTTTCTGACGCTTCTGGCGGCCTTTTGTCTGTGCCTGGTCTGGATCGTGCCGGCCAGGGCAGAGGGGGGACTGACGCTTTACACCAGTTATCCGGGGATGTCGGTGGAACCCGGCGACAGCCTGAGCCTGACGATCAATATGGACAACCAGACGGGAGCGGCGCTGGACGCGGACGTATCCATTACTTCGATGCCGGACGGATGGGACGGATACCTCCAGGGCGGAAGCTATGAGATCAGCCGGATCTATGTGCCGGCCGGAGAGGGCAGCGCGACGATGACGCTGCATCTTACGGTTCCCGGCGAACTGGAGGAAGGAAGCTACCAGGTGAAGGTCCACGCGCAGGCCGTAGGTCTGGAAGCGGCGGACGACGTGGAGTTCAATTTCAGGGCGGTGAGCCAGGAGGCGGGCCGCGGCACGTTCACATCGGAATATCCCGAGCAGGAGGGCGCGTCCGGAACGGATTTCAGCTTCAGCACCACGCTGATCAACAACAGCTTAAAGCCGCAGACTTATAATCTGTCTTCCAACGCACCGGCGGGCTGGACCGTCAGCTTCCTGCCGTCCGCCGGAACAACGGCGGTAGCGGCCATCGATGTGGAGGCGGGAGCCAGCCAGGCCATAACCGTGTCGGTGGAGCCGCCCGAACGGGTGGAGTCCGGCGAATATCAGATCTCCTGCAGCGCCGTGTCGGCGGCGGAGACCTTGTCTACGGATCTCAGCGTGACGATCACCGGAACCTATGGCCTGGAGATGTCCACGCCGGACGGCATGCTGAGCTTTGACGCCAACGCGGGCAAGGCTTCGGACGTGACGCTTTACATAACCAACACCGGCAATGTGGATCTGGAAAATGTATCCCTGAATTCCTCCGCACCCAGCGGCTGGACTGTAACCTATAACCTGGATGATAATATTATCGAATCCCTGCCGGCCGGCAGCACATCGGAGGTTGTCGCCAGCGTGAAGCCGGGCAACGACGCCATTACCGGAGATTATGTGACCTCCTTCAGCGTGACCAGCGAGCAGTCCTCGGATCAGCTGGAGTTCCGCGTGTCCGTGAAGACCAGCACCATGTGGGGGATCGTGGCGGTAGCCATCGTCGTCGTCGTGGCCCTGGGACTGGAGTTCGTGTTCCGCAAATTCGGCAGGCGTTAAGGGCCGGAGAGGAGGAAATGCGATGGATGTGACAGAGAAAAGCCCGATCATCCATACGGAAGGGCTGACGAAGAAATACGGAGAGAAAACAGCCGTATCTGACCTGAACCTGGACATTTATCCGGGTGAGATCTTCGGTCTTCTGGGACCCAACGGCGCAGGCAAGACCACGACGACGCTGATGCTTCTGGGGCTCTCGGAGCCCACCTCGGGCAAGGCGTGGATCGACGGAAGGGACTGCACCCGGGAGCCCATCGCGGTGAAGCGGATCGTTGGTTATCTGCCGGACAACGTGGGCTTCTACGGCGATATGACCGGAAGGGAGAACCTGCGGTTTACCGGAAGGCTGAACGGACTGCCGGACGATCTGATCGAGAAGCGGATCGACGAGCTTTTAGAGAAGGTCGGCATGACGGAAGCGGCGGATCAGAAGACCGGTACCTACTCCCGCGGCATGCGCCAGAGACTGGGCGTGGCGGACGTGCTGATGAAGGACCCGAAGGTGGTCATTATGGATGAGCCGACCCTGGGCATTGATCCGGAGGGCATGCGGGCTCTGATGGAACTGATCCGGCGTCTGGCGTCGGAGGACGGCCGGACGATCCTGATCTCCTCCCACCAGCTGTACCAGATCCAGCAGATCTGCGACCGGGTAGGGCTCTTCGTGGAAGGGCAGCTGGTGGCCTGCGGCAAGATCGACGAGCTGGCCCGCAGCATGCAGCAGGAGGGCGTCAGCATCCTGGAGACGGCTGCATTCCCGGACGACGCGGGGTTTGAGGCGCTTCTGAAGAGCCTGGGTAATGTGGACAGCGTGGAACGGACCGGCGATTTCTATGTGGTCCGGTCCCGCAATGATGTGAAGAGAGAACTGCTGCGCAGATCTCTGAACTCCGGATATACGCTTTCTCTGATCCGTCAGAGGGAGAACGACCTGGACGAGATCTACCGCAGATATTTTGAAGAGGCAGGTGAGGAACATGAAGACGGAGACGGTAAGAGAGCAAAACGTTTCGGCATCTTCGGCAGATCCGGTCAGTGAGCCGGAGAAGAACGGCAGAGAAGCCGGGCGCGCCCGCAGCGGACTCTACGCCCTCTACCGCAAGGAGATGGCGGATCATCTCCACAGCGGAAGATTTCTGATCGTGCTGGCGCTGATCCTGCTGACCAGCTACGCCAGCCTGTACGGCGCGGTATCCAGCCTGTCGGACGCGGTAGCTTCGGATTCCGATTATATTTTCCTGAAGCTGTTTACGCTGAGCGGCAGTACGATCCCGTCCTTTACGACGTTCATCGCCCTGCTGGGGCCCTTTGTGGGACTGACCCTGGGCTTCGACGCCATCAACAGCGAGCGGTCGGAGGGGACTCTGAACCGTCTGATCTCCCAGCCGATCTATCGGGACGCGGTTATCAACGGCAAATTCCTGGCGGGCGCCACGATCATCCTGGTCATGGTGCTGTCCATGGGACTGTTCATCGGCGCCGTGGGAATCCTGAAGACCGGGATTCCGCCTACGGCGGAGGAGGTGGGCCGTGCGGCCGTATTCCTGCTGTTCACGGCGGTGTATATCTGCTTCTGGCTGTCCCTTTCGATCCTGTTCTCGGTGCTGTGCCGCCACGCGGCCACATCGGCCATGCTTGGGATCGGCCTGTGGATCTTCTTCGCCCTGTTCATGAGCCTGGTGGCGTCCATCGTGGCCGGCGCGCTGTATCCGCTCAACGATGCGGCTACGGTGGGGCAGGTGCTGGATAATTATGAATGCCAGACCATGATCAACCGTCTGTCGCCGTATTACCTGTACAGCGAGGCGGTGTCCACGATCATGGATCCGTCGGTGCGTACCACCAATCTGGTGCTGCCGCAGCAGCTGTCCGGCGCGATTACCGGATATCTGTCCCTGGGACAGAGCGTGCTGCTGGTCTGGCCCCACCTGACCGGGCTTCTGGCGCTGACCGCCGTCATGTTCGCCGGTTCCTATATCGGGTTCATGCGCCGGGAGGTGCGGAGCCGCTGACGGGGCCTGCGTTCGGAAGGAGCGGAATCGCTGACAGAGGCTGCGCGCCTAAAGGAGCGGAACCAGACCGGGTTTTGCCCGCGGCGTTTTGGAGTCGTGCGGTTCTGGCAGAAGGGTATTGATTTTAGGGAAAAGAAGAAGGATAATACAGGCATGCGAGTATTGATCTTGGGAAATGACAGGCGCACAGCTGCATATGTGGAGGAGACGCTTCGACAGGTCTGGTGCGAGACAGAGACCTGTTCGGAGGCGGATCAGGGATACTGCGCCCTGATGCAGGAGGATTACGACGCGGCGATCCTGGGAGAAACCCTGACGGGGACGGACTGGCTCTCCTTCCTGGAAAAGGCGCGCAGATGCGGCTGCCGGACGCCGGTGCTCGTGCTGTTCTCCGCGGATCCCGGCGGGAAGGACCGGACGGCGGAGGGCGTGACGGCCGAGAGAAGGACGGGGACTGCGGAACACGCGCAGGCGCGGGTCCGCGCGCTGGAGAGCGGGGCGGATTACTGCCTGAACATGCCGGTGGACGAGGGGGAGCTGCTGGCGGTTCTGAAAGCCGTCGAGAGACGGCGAGGAAGCCTGCTTCCGGAACGGCTGTCGGCAGGAGATCTGTATCTGGATCAGTCGACCTTCACGCTGTCGGGCCCCGCAGGAACGGTCCAGCTGGGCAAGCGGGAGTTCGACGTGATGCGCCTTCTGATGGTGAACCGGGATATCATTGTATCCAAAGAAATGCTGCTGAACCGGGTCTGGGGAGGAAGGCCGGACGCGGTCGACAATAACGTTGAAGTCTATATTTCGTTCCTTCGGAAGAAGCTGGAAACGCTGAAGGTCCACGCCTCCATCGTGACCATGCGCCGCCTCGGCTATAAGCTGACGGCGGACTGACCGGCATGCAAATGCAGCCGGTATTCCCGGAAAGGGATGCGGTGTATCAAAGACTGCCGCGGCCGTCTGTTCGGTGCGTTATTCCTGCCTTCGGGCAGGCCGCCGGGCATGACCGGCCGCGGTCTTTCTGTTTTCTGTATAATTCTTTTGTCAAATCGGGTAAACTGTGGTATACTGTACTCGTCGATGATGAATGATGCAGTTTGGGGCTGCGCCGGGAAGCTTACCGGTATCTGGAGGTCTGCATGTACCATTTT
Organism: uncultured Lachnospiraceae bacterium; assembly: GCA_947624815.1. Classification (GTDB taxonomy): domain Bacteria; phylum Bacillota; class Clostridia; order Lachnospirales; family Lachnospiraceae; genus UBA3402. The sequence continues at coordinate 9,115 of CANQME010000036.1, forward strand.
ATAATAAATCCCAACGCCAGCGGAGGCAAGGGCCTTAAGGTCTGGCAGAGGGTCGAAAAGGCGCTGAAGCGCCGGGGCGTGGAGTACCGGGCGCTTTTGACGGAGAAAAAGGGCGACGCCGCAGTTTTTGCCGCGGAACTGACCGACGGCTGCCGGGAACCGCAGACCATCGTGGCGGTCGGCGGAGACGGCACCGTGGGAGAGGTGGCCGGAGGACTCGCGTTCTGCGGACCGGTGACCATAGGGTACATACCGGCCGGCTCCGGCAACGATCTGGCCAGAAGCCTGAAGCTTCCGAAGAGTCCCCTGAAGTGCTTAAAGAAGATCATCGACTCCACGGAGTATAAGCTTCTGGACTACGGCGTGGTATCCTACGGCGGCAGGGCGGATCACCGCCGCTTCATGGTGAGCGCGGGCATCGGAATGGACGCGGCGGTCTGCTGCAATATCGCCGCGGTACGGGAGAAGCAGAGGCAGAAGGGCTTTTTCCTTGGGAAATGGAACTACCTCGTGCTGGGGATCCGGCAGCTGATCCTGGCGAAGCCGGTGAAAGGGTATCTGGTCCTGGACAGCACGAAGCGGGTGGAATTCAACCATATCTACTTTGTGTCGGCGCATGTCCATCCTTACGAGGGCGGCGGCTTTCTGTTCGCGCCGGGAGCGGATCCCTGCGACGGAAGACTGGACGTGAGGGTGGTCCATCAGGACCGGAAGCTCCGCCTGATCCCTATCCTTCTGGGGGCGCTTCTGCGGAGCGGGAGGAATTATCCAGGTTCCAGGCTTTACAGCTGCCGGGAAGCCGAGATCTGCCTGGAGCGTGAGATGCCGGTCCATTATGACGGCGAGAGCTGCGGCGCGAAGAAGGAGCTGCAGGTCCGGTGTATTTCGAATAAGATCAGGATGATCGTATAAGGCTGTCCGGTAAAACGGCCGGAGTCAGTTGGACAGGAGAGGAACGGATCAGATATGAGGATCGGACAGGGTTACGACGTACACCGCCTTGTGGAAGGGCGGGATCTGATACTTGGGGGCGTGAAGATCCCCTATGAGAAAGGGCTTCTGGGACATTCGGATGCGGACGTGCTGGTCCACGCGGTGATGGACGCGCTTCTGGGCGCGGCGGCGCTGGGCGACATCGGGCAGCATTTTCCGGATACGGATCCGGCCTATAAAGGGATCTCAAGCCTTGCGCTTCTCAGACATGTGGGCGCGCTTTTGGAGGAGCACGGATACGTGATCGAGAACATCGACGCAACCATCATTGCCCAGCGGCCCAAGCTTGCGCAGTGGCGGCCGCAGATGGCGGAGAACATGGCGGCGGCCCTTCAGATCGACTGCGGCCGCGTCAGTGTGAAGGCGACGACCGAAGAAGGGCTCGGCTTTACCGGAACCGGGGAAGGGATCTCGGCGCAGGCCGTCTGTCTGCTGGTATCGGCGGAGGATTACTGCCGCGACGACAGGCTGGCGTATCCTGACTGCAGCGGCTGTCCCGGCTGCGTGCGGGACGGGGAAGCATAGAGCAGCAGCCGTACCGTGGGTACACACCGGGCGGCGCCGGAACGGTAAGACAGCAGGGCACGCCGGAACGGTAAGACGCCGGGAGCGCCGGAACGGTAAGACGCCGGGCGCGCCGGAACGGTAAGACGCCGGGCGCGCCGGAACGGTAAGACGCCGGGCAGCGCCGGAGAGGCAAGACAGCAGGCAGCGCCGGAACGGTAAGACACAGATCCGCGGCGGAGCGGTAAGATACCGAAGACGGCGGGAATAAAAGAAACAGAGCAGAGCTTTCGGGAGGAATATTGTTTTATGAAGATATTCAACACATTGAGCAGGAGAAAAGAAGAATTCGTACCGCTTGAGCCGGGAAAGGTGAAGATGTACGTCTGCGGGCCCACGGTTTACAACTATATCCATATCGGCAACGCCAGACCCATGATCGTCTTCGACACGGTGCGGAGGTATTTCGAGTATAAGGGCTATGAGGTGAACTTTGTGTCCAATTTCACCGATGTGGACGATAAGATCATTAACAGAGCCCTGGAGGAGGGAGTGGACGCGTCCGTGATCTCCGAGCGGTTCATTGCCGAGTGCAAAAAGGATATGGCGGGGCTGAACGTAAAACCGGCCACGACCCATCCCCAGGCGACGAAGGAGATCGAGGGCATGCTCGATATGATCCATACGCTGATCGAGAACGGTCACGCCTACGTTGCGGCGGACGGAACCGTGTATTTCAGGACGGAGTCGTTCCCGGAATACGGGAAGCTGTCCCATAAGAACCTCGACGAGCTGCAGTCCGGCTTCCGGGAGATCAAGGTAACCGGCGAGGAGGGCAAGGAGGATCCGGCGGACTTCGTGCTGTGGAAGCCGAAGAAGGAAGGGGAGCCCTACTGGGAGTCGCCCTGGTGCGAGGGACGTCCCGGCTGGCATATCGAGTGTTCGGTGATGGCCAAGCGCTATCTGGGCGACGAGATCGATATCCATGCGGGCGGCGAGGATCTGATCTTCCCGCACCATGAGAATGAGATCGCCCAGAGCGAGTGCGCCAACGGCAAGCCATTCGCGAAGTACTGGATGCATAACGGATTTTTGAATATCGACAATAAGAAAATGTCCAAGTCCCTGGGGAACTTCTTCACGGTTCGGGAGATCAGCGAGAAATACGATCTGCAGGTGCTGCGGTTCTTCATGCTGAGCGCTCATTACCGCAGCCCGCTGAACTTCAGCGCGGATCTGATGGAGGCGTCGAAGAACGGTCTGGAGCGGATCCGGACGGCGGCAGGGAAGCTGGCGGAGCTGGAGCAGAAGGCCGCAGGAGCCCCGGCCCAGGACGCCGCAGGCAGGGCAGACGGATCCGAGACGGCCATGTCGGCGGCCGAGCAGGAGAATACGGCCGCGGCGAAGGAGCTTATCGCCAAGTTCGAGGCCGCCATGGATGATGATTTTAACACGGCCGACGCCGTTTCCGCCATTTTCGAGCTGGTGAAGCTGGCAAATTCCACGACGGACGAAGGCAGCAGTACGGCTTATGTGTCGTATCTGAAAGAAACGATCGAGAAGCTGTGCGGCGTGATGGGCATCATCACCGAGACGAAGCACGAGACTCTGGATTCGGAGATCGAGGCCATGATCGAGGCGCGGCAGGCAGCCAGGAAGGCGAAGAATTACGCGCTGGCGGATGAGATCCGCGGCAGGCTGGCGGAGATGGGCATTATCCTGGAGGACACCAGGGAGGGCGTGAAGTGGAGGAAAGCATGATCGGAGACAACGGCGGGCAGAAGGCGGCCCTTCCGGCGTATTTCAAGGAGACGTTCCGTCTCCACCGGATTGATCCCGCCACCTATTCGCCGCTGGCGCTGGCCTATATCGGAGACGCCGTCTACGAGGTGATGATCCGGACCCGCGTCGTGAACATGGGCAATATGCAGGTCAGCAAGATGCACCGTCGCGATTCCGAGCTGGTGAAGGCGGAGGCCCAGGCGCGGATGATCAGACTTCTGGAGCCGGAACTGACGGAGGAGGAGGACGCCGTCTATAAGCGGGGCCGCAACGCCAAATCCACCTCCGGAGCCAGGAACGCGTCGGTCATCGACTACCGCACGGCGACGGGCTTCGAGGCGCTGGTGGGTTATCTGTATCTGATGGAGAGGCTGGACCGGCTGACGCAGCTGGTGGGCCTGGGACTTGAGAGAATAGGAGAATTTGACGGAGAATGAGCGAGAATCAGACGCTGATCGAGGGCCGCAACGCGGTGCTGGAGGCGTTTCGGTCAGGCAGAACCATCGATAAGCTGTATGTGCTGGACGGCTGCAAGGACGGGCCTGTCCAGACGATCCTCCGGGAGGCGAGAAAGCAGAAGGACGTGATCCTGAATTTCGTCCCGAAGGAACGGCTGGATCAGATGTCGGAGACCGGCCATCACCAGGGGGTCGTCGCCCAGGCGGCCGCGTACGGGTACGCTGCGGTAGAGGATATCCTGGCGAACGCCGCGAAAAAAGGCGAGCCGCCGTTCATCATCCTGCTCGACGGCATCGAGGATCCCCATAATCTGGGCGCCATCATCCGAACGGCGAATCAGGCCGGGGCGCACGGCGTCATCATTCCAAGCCGTCGTGCGGTGGGGCTGACGGCCACGGTGGCCAGGGCCTCGGCTGGCGCTCTGAACTACACGCCGGTGGCGAAGGTGCCGAACCTGTCGTCCGTGATCGGACAGCTGAAAAAGGAAGGCATCTGGTTCGTCTGCGCCGATATGGCGGGAGAGAGCATGTATCAGCTGGATCTGACCGGTCCCATCGGGCTGGTGATCGGCGGGGAGGGCGACGGCGTCGGCAGGCTCGTGAAGGAGAACTGCGATATGGCCGCGCGTATCCCGATGAAGGGGGATATCGATTCCCTGAACGCGTCTGTGGCGGCGGGCATCCTCGCCTATGAGATCGTGCGCCAGCGACTGAACGGGAAGAGATAGGAAAATCACGGAGAGACTTATATTTTCACTGAAATACAGAGATACTGGAATCAAGAACAAAAAGGAGGAATCTGATGACAAAACCAGATAAAAGGAAAGTCGTACTGGTCGGTACCGGAATGGTAGGCATGAGTTACGCATACTGCCTGCTGAACCAGAACGTATGCGAGGAACTGGTACTGATCGATGTCGATAAAAAAAGAGCCGAAGGAGAAGCGATGGACCTAAACCACGGTCTGGCGTTCGCGTCGTCCAATATGCGGATCTACGCGGGGGATTACCAGGACTGCCTGGACGCGGACGTGGTGGCGATCTGCGCCGGCGTGGCGCAGCAGCCCGGAGAGACCCGTCTGGATCTTCTGAAACGCAACGCGAAGGTATTCCGGTCGATCGTGGAGCCGGTGACGGCTTCCGGATTCAACGGGATCTTCCTGGTGGCGACGAATCCGGTGGACATCATGACGCGGATCACCTACGCCCTGTCCGGCTTCAATCCCCGCCGGGTGCTGGGAAGCGGAACGGCGCTGGATACGGCCCGGCTCCGTTATCTGCTGGGTGAATATCTGAATGTGGATCCCCGCAACGTCCACGCCTACGTGATCGGCGAGCACGGTGACAGCGAGTTCGTGCCGTGGAGCCAGGCGTTTCTGGCGACCAAGCCCATCGCGGAGCTGTGCGACAGCACCGAGGAAGTCTGCATGGACAGGCTCAGCGAGATCGCGCAGGAGGTCCAGGGGGCCGCGTATAAGATCATCGAGGCCAAGAAAGCCACTTATTATGGAATCGGCATGGCCATGACCCGGATCACGAAGGCGATCCTGGGCGATGAGAACAGTGTGCTGACGGTGTCCGCCATGCTGCGCGGCGAGTATGGTCAGACCGATGTGTTCGCAGGGGTTCCCTGCATCATCAACCGCAACGGGATCCAGCGGGTCCTTGAGATATCACTGAATGAGGAGGAGCAGCAGAAATTCGACGATTCCTGCCGGATCCTCCGGGAGAGCTTCGATCAGATGCGGTAATAATAATACTGTCTCGAGGGTGGTAGTATGATAGCCAGAGTATGGAAACGGATACTCACATTAGCCGCCGTCATGGGACTGATTGTGGGCAGTATTGGAGTGGGAGCGAAGGATGCGCGGGCGGAAGAGCCGGAGAAGCGCGTCTACAAGGTGGGGTATGTCCAGGACCGCAAGCCGGTGTCGTTTATGACCGATACCGGCGAGCTGGGGGGCATTACCCGCTACATACTGGACCGGATCTCGGAACTGAGCGGCGTGGAGTTCGAATACGTCGCCCTTCCGACCGGTTCGGTCACATATGATTATCTGCTGAACGAAGGATTCGATCTGGTTACCAGTGTGGAGTACAACGAGGAGAACAAGAACGCCAGGGGGATCCTGATCAGCGACCCGTACCTGTCCAGTCAGAAGGTGATCGTGGCCAGGGAGGGAGTTGAATTTTCTTACAATGCGGAACTGAAGGTGGCCGTATCGACCGGCTCCCAGACTCTGAAGAAGGTGCTTGCCCGCATATTTCCCAATTTTGAACTGGTGGATTATGATTCCATGGAGGAATGCTTAGACGCCATGAACCGCGGCGAGGCGGATATCCTGCTCCAGAATCAGTATGTCGCCGAATACTGGCTGTACCGGCCTGCCTATGAGAATATGAAGGTGATCCCGATCACGGGACTGGAGGACAAGCTCTGTTTTTCGGCGGTGGTGCCGCTTGAGCAGACGGAGGATTCGGCAGATTGGCAGGAGAAGAAGCTGCTGATCGACAGGATCGACGAGGCGATATCCAGACTGACCGAGGATGAGACGGCCATGTATATCATCGAAGGCACTCTGGCGAACCAGTATCAGCTTACAACCGGGGATCTGCTTTATCGTTACCGTTATGCGGCCCTGGCGCTGTCCGCGGCGTTTCTGGCGATCATCGTGCTGTCCTGCCTGCTTCTGCGGGCCCGGATCCGTTCCCTGGAGGACCGGGCGGACGCCAGAGCGAAGGGGCGGTTCCTCTCGACCATGAGCCATGAGATCCGAACGCCGTTAAACGGTCTGATCGGCTTAAACTACCTGATGGGACAGAACGTGGACGACCGTGTGAAGATGGAGAACTATCTGAAGCAGTCCACGGCTACGGCTCAGTACCTGATGTCCCTGGTCAATGATATCCTGGATATGTCGAGACTGCAGGAGGCGACCATGGAGCTGGAATCCAGTCAGGTGAACCTGCGGCTTCTGGCTTCCACTGCAGCGTCCATCGTAAGAGGCGGCATGGGCGAGAAAGGGATCGGCTTTCAGATCGACATGGATCTGCCGTATCCCGGAGTGATCGGCGACCAGGTACGGATCCAGCAGGTTCTTCTGAATATGCTGGACAATGCGAGGAAATTTACCCCGGTCGGGGGGAATGTGTACTTTACCGCCAGACAGGAGCTGCTGGACAATGAAACAGTGCGCACTTCTTTCACGGTCCGGGATACGGGCGGCGGCATGAGCGAGGAGTTCCAGAAGCATATCTTTGATACGTTTACCCGCGAGATGGAGACGGTGTCCAAGGGCAATCAGGGAACCGGCCTTGGCATGGCGATCAGCCACAGCCTTGCAAAGCTGATGGGCGGCGACCTTACGGTTCGAAGCCGTAAGGGAGAGGGTAGCGAATTCACGTTCTCCTTCCCTGCTCCGCTGGCCATCCCGGATGAGGGCGGTGCGGACTGGGAACAGGAAACGGACGGGCCGGCCGCGGCTTCGCCGGGGGCTTCTGAACGGCTTCGGGTCCTGGTTGCTGAGGATAACGAGCTGAACGCCGAGATCCTTCTGGAGCTTTTAGAGGATGCGGGAGCGGCCGCCGATCTGGCGGTGAACGGTCGGGAGGCGGTGGAGAGATTCGCCCGGTCCGCGGTCGGAACCTACGGCCTGATCCTGATGGATCTGCTGATGCCTGAGATGGACGGTTTCATGGCGGCGAAGGCCATCCGATCCATGAAGCGGCCGGACGCCGGGAGCGTGAAGATATTTGCCTGTACGGCCAATTCCTATCAGGAGGATAAGGATAAGGCCATTGAAAGCGGCATGGATGATTTCATCACGAAGCCCATCGATATCGGGGCGCTGATGGAGAAGATACGGGAGCTGGGCTGAGCGCGGAACGCGTCTCAGCCCTTTTTGCAGGTTTCGGTATACAAAGGAATCTGTTCTGCAGGTATGCTGCGATCTGCGGCTTAGTCCTCGACTGTCAGTACCCGGAAATTCAGATCGGACCAGCTGCTTCCGATCAGGTAGGAGGTGTAGTTTTTGCCGGCTGCGATGTCCACCGAGTAGGAGACCAGCGGGTCGCCGGTGACGGAGGCGTTGTTGACTGCGCCGATAATCAGGACCGGCAGCTCCCGGATGATCGAGAAGTTTGTGGAGTTGGTGATATAGAACTGGTAGGTGCCGGCAATCGCCTGCTTGTAGGGAGTAACCTCCTGGAAGCCGACGTTTTTAAAGACTGCGTCGTGGCTGTAAAGGTATACGTCGAAGGAGGAGCCGCTGTAGGCCATGTTGGCGACGCGGTAGCAGCCGGTGTTGTAGCTTAAGTTGCTGCAGCCGGTATCGTCGACCTGGATCAGGTTCACGCCGCCTGCGGCGGAGTCCACCAGGATGAGGGTGTATTTCTGCCCGGCGGAGAACGGAAAGCTCTGCTGGACCACCAGGGCCTGCAGGCCGGTGGTGCGGCGCACGGACACCGTGTGGAAGCCGTCGGCGATGGGCCGGTAGGCGGAGATTGTACCAAAACCGATGTTGGTCGCATAGACTGTATTATCGAAGGTGACGCTGACGCTTGTGTTGGCGGTGGAGGCGTTCAGAAAACGGACCTGGCCCAGTGTAGAGGAGCCGCCGGAGCCGCTGCCGGAACCGCCGGAAGAGCTGCCGCCGCAGGATACGCAGCCGCCGCAGGCGGGGCAGGCGGGAAACCACGGAAAGACCGGCCAGATGGCGGAGCCGCCGTTGCCGGAGCTGCCGCTGCCGGAGCTGCCGCTGCCGGAGCTGCCGCTTCCGGAATTGCCCGAGCCGGAACCGCTGCCGGAGCCGGAGGTGCTGCCTCCCGGCCAGACCGGGGAGCCTCCCTCCGGAGCGATCGGATGCGTCAGACCGTAGTCATTGCCGGAGGAATTGTTGCCGGAGGAGCTTCCTCCTGCCCAGACCGTGGTACTGCCGGAAGGAGCCGTCGGAGTCGTAAGCCCCTGGCCGGAATCGGCGCTGCCTGTGGAGGTGCCGGGAAACACCGGCAGACTGCCTTCCGGGGCTGTCGGCGTGGTAAGACCGAAGTCGCTGTCGGATGCGGAGCGGGTCATGGAGGGAGCGGCCGTGCGGAGGTTCATCCCCGTATCGGCTGCGCTTACAGGCGTCATCGGCATGGCGTTCTCGCAGGCCATGGCCGACACGCTCTGACTGTCTGTGGGTGAGGTGGAATGATTGGAAACCATAGGTGTTCCTCAATGTTGTTTTACTCTAGCCTATGTGCGGGGACGGTCATTCGTGAACCGATTTGCGTCCAATTTTTTGAAATCATCGGTTGACAAAAAAGATATCTCGTGCTATTATAACATACGGCTCGTTGAGGAGCCCTCAGGAAGGCTGGCGTGGCACAGGCGGTAGCGCACCTCATTGGTAGTGAGGAGGTCACGGGTCCGAGTCCCGTCGCCAGCTCTCTAAAACCCAGTATCTGCTGGGTTTTTTCTTTGTTTATGCTGCATCCCGTGGCGCATTGTTCTCATCGTATTGCCGGGTGATTCCGGCTGTGACGTGCAGGATTTCCTTAATTTATGCCGGATACCTCTTCCCAATATTTCCGAAATGTGCTATGATAACCTATTATTAGAAAATGACACTACAAATCGCTGGAGGAGATTATGGAAAAACCGGTTGAGACAGCTGCGGCAGCGGAGGCAGCGGAGAGTTCAAAGAATTTTATCGAGCAGGAGATCGAGAAGGACCTGGCGGAAGGCGTCTACGACCATGTGCAGACCCGTTTCCCGCCGGAGCCCAACGGATACCTTCATATCGGACACGCCAAGTCGATCCTTTTAAACTACGGCCTGGCGAAGAAATACGGCGGCAAGTTTAATTTCCGCTTCGACGACACAAACCCCACCAAGGAGAAGACGGAGTTCGTGGAGTCCATCATCGAGGACGTAAAGTGGCTGGGAGCCGATTTCGAGGACCGGCTGTTCTTCGCGTCGGATTACTTTGATACCATGTATGAGTGCGCGTTGCTGCTGATCAGGAAGGGCAAGGCGTTCGTCTGCGATCTGAGCGCCGACGAGATCAAGGCGTACCGCGGGGATTTCACGACGCCGGGTAAGGAGAGTCCGTACCGGAACCGCAGCGTGGAGGAGAACCTGAAGCTTTTCGAGGAGATGAAGGAGGGGAAATACGCCGACGGCGAGAAGGTGCTGCGCGCCAGGATCGACATGGCCAGCCCCAACATCAACATGCGCGATCCGGTCATTTACCGGGTAGCCCATATGCCACATCACAATACCGGCGACAAATGGTGCATCTACCCGATGTATGATTTCGCCCATCCCATCGAGGACGCGGTGGAGCATATCACCCATTCCATCTGCACGCTGGAGTTCGAGGATCACAGGCCGCTCTACGACTGGGTGGTGCGGGAGTGCGAGTTTGAAAATCCGCCCAGACAGATTGAGTTCGCCAAGCTGTACCTGACCAATGTGGTCACCGGCAAGCGCTATATCAAGAAGCTGGTGGAGGACGGGATCGTGGACGGCTGGGACGACCCGCGACTGGTATCCATCGCGGCTCTGCGGCGCAGGGGCTACACGCCGGAATCCATCCAGAGGTTTGTGGAGCTGGTCGGCGTGGCCAAAGCCAACAGCTCCGTGGATTACGCGCTGCTGGAATACTGCATCCGTGAGGATCTGAAGCTTAAGAAGCCGCGCATGATGGTGGTTCTGGATCCGGTCCGGCTGGTCATTGATAATTATCCGGAGGGGCAGACCGAGCTTTTGACGGTTCCGAACAATACGGAGAACGAGGAGCTGGGCACGCGCCAGGTTCCGTTCTCCCGCGAGCTTTATATCGAGCGCGAGGATTTCATGGAGGTGCCGCCGAAGAAGTATTTCCGGCTGTTCCCGGGCAATGAAGTCCGCCTCTTCGGCGCGTATTTCGTGACCTGTACCGGCTGTGAGAAGGATGCCGACGGGAATGTGAGCGTGATCCACGCGACCTACGATCCGGAGACGAAGAGCGGTTCGGGCTTCACCGGACGGAAGGTGAAGGGCACGATCCACTGGGTTTCCGCTCCGACGGCGGAGAAGGTGGAATGCCGCCTCTATGAGAATATCGTGGACGAGGAGAAGGGTAAGCTGAATGAAGACGGAACCCTGAACCTGAATCCCAACTCCCTGACGGTGCTGAAGAACTGCTATGTGGAGCCGGCGCTGAAGGACGCGAAGGCTTACGACAGCTTCCAGTTCATGCGCAGCGGATATTTCTGCGTAGACAGTAAGGACAGCAGGCCGGACGCGCCGGTATTCAACCGGATCGTGTCGCTTAAGAGTTCCTTTAAGCTGGAGAAGTAAGGAAACGGATCGACCGTTTTTGTTCGACATACGAGGGCTGAAACGCGGAGGATGGCGTCTTCAGCCTTCTTTATTCTGTCAGTCTATTACAATGAGGGGGAAACAGATTGGATAAATTCAGAAACCGAAAGGCGCTGATAACGGCGCTGGCCGGCGCCGTATGCCTGGCCGTGGGGCTGGCGGCGGGGATCGGGCTGTCCGGGTATTACCACCATGAGCGGTACGCCCGTGAGGAGGAAGCCCACAGTCTTCAGGACGACCAGAAGGAGAGCGCGTTGGCATCCTCGGCGGCCGAATCTGCCGCCGAAGAGGTCCGCCGGGAGCTGGAAGAGAGCCTGGCGGCGGAGGCGCTTCCGCCGGAGCTGACGCGGGATCAGAAGGATCTGCTCGGTCTTCTGGCCGGGTACATAGGAGACGGAGCGTACGAGGAAGCTGCCCGGCTGATGCTTTCCCAGTCGGAAGCGCTGTCGGAGCTGTATTACGGGACTCTGGAGGAGAACCGGTACCTGTACCGTGACGGAGGTCTGACGAAGGAGATCGAGGGAGAGGGACTTGTCCTGGCGCGGCCGTCGCTTCTGTTCGTCGGAGAATTCTCCGAAGGCGCTCCCGAAGGGCAGTGCGTCGCGTTTCAGGCGGTCGAGATCGACGGGGCCCGCTATGACTACGCCTCCGGCGTATGGAGGAAGGGCCGGATGAACGGTGAAGGAGAGGAAGGCTACTGCATCTATGAGAGCGAGGGAGAAGAGAACCGGAGCATGGTCCGCCGGGGGACGTTTCAGGACGACCGGATGGACGGGCAGGTGATCCTGTCTACCGTGAACGCAAAAGGAGAGGAATCGACCTGGACCATGGAGGCGGAGGACGGAGTTCTCGTGACCGGCGATTCCTGGCAGTATGACAGCGCCCAGGACGTCTGGCAGCTTCCTTCCGACGGGGATGCGTCCCACGCCTATACGGTTCCGGCTGACCGGGTCTCGGAGACGTATTTCCAGAACCTGCTGACCTGGGAGTGAGACAGGGTGGGACTGCCGTCTGAGGCAGGGCGGAAGATCGGACGGAGGTTCGGAATGGGCGAAGCGAGCCGAAGCTGAGAAGGAATGAAGCAGGCGAGTGGGCTGGAGCTGAGAAGAACTGAAGCTGAGAGGAGCCAAAGCAGAAGCCGGATCTGAATCGAAAGATCGTTCCGGAAATTGAAAGGAGCCAAAGCAGAAGCCGGAGCTGAATCGAAGGATCGTTCCGGAAATAAAAGGCGCCGCACGCGCAGTGGAATATCTGCGTGGGCGGCGCCTGTTTTGTGCAGCGCACGGATTATTCAGGGTCTTCTTCGATGGTGGCGCTTCCGGCGGCCTTCTTCGCCGCGTCGTCTTCTTCCTCGGCGTTCCCGAACAGGTCGAATTCGCCGGATTCCTCGGACGCGTCCCCGGCCAGATCTTCCGCCGCGTTAGCAGCCTCTTCTGCCAGATCTGATGCGGCGTCTACAGTATCTTCCGCGAGATCCGCAGCGGCGCCGGCAGCTTCTTCGGCGAGATCCGCAGCGGCGTCAGGTGCTTCTTCGGTCAGATCCGCAGCCGCATCTGCCGCATCTTCGGCCTTCTGCTGTGCGGAATCCGCCGCTTCCTTCCCGGCGCTCTTCGCCTTCTCCGCCGCGTTCTTCACGGTCTCCTTCACCGCCTTGGCCGCGTTCTTCACGGTCTCCTTCACCGGCTTGGCGGCGATGATCGCTTTCTCGCGGGCCTGTTCCGTTACTTCCTTAAGAGTTTCCTTCGCTTCCTCGACCTTCGGGGATAGGGTCACGTAGTTCCGCCTGGGAGCTTCCGGCTCCTCGTCCTCTTCCCCCTCAAAATCATGGAAATCCTCATCCAGCTCTCTGCTGAACGACCGGTACTTCAGATAATAAGAAACCGCGGCCGCCGCGGCGCCGGCAACCGCCGCCAGGGCGACAAACCTGCCGAAGCTTTTCTTTTTCGCCATAATAGATACCCCTTTCCGTATGAATACTATTTTTCCTATTGTAATACCATTGTTCTGAAAATGGAAGGGATATATTAAGAAAAATTTTATTAAATGTGCTTCCGCGGTTGCATTTCCACTTAAGCTGTGACAAAATATAGAAAAGCCACAGTCCGGACGGCGTTCTGCGGGTATGGGCCGCGCAGGGGGACGGCGCCCGGACGAAAGGAAATGATCTGCAGCGACAGGGGGGGACGTATCATGGTGCTGCTTAAGGGAACAGGCGTGTCCGGCGGGATCGCGGCCGGACGGTTGCGGTTTTTTACAAGGCCGGATAAGGACGTACCGCGCTATACGGCGGAGGATGGCGATAAAGAATGGGGCCGCTTCGACAGCGCGCGGAGAGAGGCCGTCCGGCAGATTCATGAGCTGGCGGAGGAGACGCGCAGGACGGCGGACGGACCTTCCGGCGAAGACGCGGCGCAGATCCTTGCGGCGCACGAGATCATGGCGATGGATCCGGAATATGAGGAGAAGGTAGGGGAACGGATCCGGAAGGAGCATATGAACGCCGAGGCGGCGGTCATGGACGCGGCCGGCGAGGCAGCGTCGGGGATCGCGGCGTCAGACGACGATTATATGAGGGCGCGGGCCTCGGACGTCGAGGATGTGGCCCGGAGGATCGTGGCGGCGATGGAGCCGGCCGGCTGGCCGGAGGCGGAGCACAGCGGCGGCCTGGCGGCCCGGCCGGACAGTTCGGAGAGTGCTGCGGGGCAGACGGCTTTTGCGAATCAGGAGACGTCTTCAGATCCGGACAGCCCTGTGATCCTGGCGGCAGACGATCTGGCGCCCAGCGAGACGCTGCGTCTTAACCGGACGAAGATCCTGGGGTTCATCACCGCGGGAGGCTCTGTGTCGGGCCATACGGCGATTCTGGCGCGCACCATGGGGATCCCGGCCATTATCGGAACCGGAAGCCAGTTGAAGCCGGAATATGAAGGACAGGAGATCCTGATGGACGGGGATACCGGTGAGATCGCGGTCGCACCGGACGGAGAGACGCGGGCGCGTTTCCGGGCGAAGGAGGAGAAGCAGCGGCAGGAGGCGGAGAAGTTGGCCGCTCTGAAGGGAGAGAAGGCGGAGACGAAGGACGGAAGATCGGTCCGTCTCTGCTGCAATATCAGCTTTCCGTCGGATATTTCGGCGGTGCTGGACAGCGGTGCGGACGGTATCGGGCTGTTCCGCAGCGAGTGCCTGTTCCTGGGAAGGGAGGAGGCGCCGTCGGAGGAGGAGCAGTTTGAGGCGTACCGGCAGGTGCTCTCCGCTATGGAAGGGCGCCATGTCGTCATCCGGACCCTTGACGCGGGATCGGATAAGCAGGCGGATTATCTGGGACTGGCTGCGGAGGTCAATCCGGCGTTGGGAAACCGGGGGATCCGGTTCAGTCTCAGCCGGCCGGAGCTGTTCGCCGTGCAGCTTCGCGCGCTTGCGCGGGCTTCGGCCTACGGGAGCCTTGGGATCATGTTCCCGATGGTGACATCCGTGTGGGAGGTTGCGGAAGCGAAGCGGCTCTGGCGCCAGGTGCAGGAGGAACTGGACAGCGAAGGGATTCCGTTTGATGGGCAGGTCCCGGTCGGGATCATGATCGAGACGCCCGCTGCGGCGCTGATCAGCGAACAGCTGGCGGAGGAGGCGGATTTCTTCAGTATCGGTACCAACGACCTGATCCAGTACACCCTGGCCTGGGACCGGCAGAGCGCCGCGGGGCCCGGAACCGGCAGTGGGCCGGCGCGTGCGTGCGGAACAGACAAAGCGCCGGCAGGCACAGACGGAGCAAACGAAGCGCCGGCAGCCGCGGGCGAAACAGACAAAGCGCCGGCAGGCGCAGACGGAGCAAACGAAGCGCCGATGCGTGTGTGCGGAACAGCCAAAACGCAGGCAGGCGCAGTCGGAGCGAACGAAGCGCCGGCGCGTGCAGGCGAAACAGTCAAAGAGACGGCAGGCGCTTCGAATCACAGAACGGTCGGAGATCCGCACCACCCGGCGGTCCTGCGGCTTCTGGAGATGACGGTGGCGAACGCCCGGACGGCGGGAATTCCGGTCGGGATCTGCGGCGGGCTGGCCGCTGACCGGACGATGACGGACTATTTCCTTTCCATCGGGGTCGGGGAGCTCAGCGTTCCGCCCCGGGATATTCCGGTGCTTCGGGGCCTGATCCGGGCGCTGTAGCATGACACAAATTTTTCACAAATATTTAGCACTCAACCCTTGACACTGCTAACAAAGCGTGATATAACATATTCTGGAAATGAAAGAAGCCTATCGAAATTCATTTTTCATCAAGGAGGAATAAACATATGAAGCTGACACCATTATTTGACAGAGTTGTCTTAAAGCAGCTGGTGGCGGAAGAGACCACCAAGTCGGGGATCGTTCTTCCCGGTCAGGCCAAGGAGAAGCCCCAGCAGGCGGAAGTGATCGCCGTGGGTCCCGGCGGAGTTGTGGACGGCAAGGAAGTCACCATGCAGGTGAAGGTAGGCGATAAAGTCATCTTCTCCAAGTATTCCGGCACGGAAGTGGAAGTAGACGACGAGAAGTACGTAGTAGTGAAGCAGAACGACATCCTGGCTGTGATCGAATAGGCAGAGGGTCGAAGAGCAGGCGGTTTTAATTGCAGAAGGGTCCCGCAGGACGGGACGATCGGCTTCCTGAGCGGGCAGACAGCCCTGACAGTGCATGGAAGCTTACAAAGAAGACTGGAGGAATGTAATTATGGCAAAGGAAATCAAATTCGGTGTAGAAGCCAGGAAAGCCCTGGAGTCCGGCGTGAATCAGCTGGCAGATACGGTACGTGTGACATTGGGTCCGAAGGGACGCAACGTCGTTCTGGATAAGTCCTTCGGCGCTCCGCTGATCACCAACGACGGCGTGACCATCGCCAAGGAGATCGAGCTGGCGGACGCATTTGAGAACATGGGCGCCCAGCTGGTGAAGGAAGTCGCTACGAAGACCAACGACGTGGCCGGCGACGGAACCACGACGGCGACGGTCCTGGCCCAGGCCATGATCAACGAAGGCATGAAGAACCTGGCGGCAGGCGCCAATCCCATCGTCCTGCGCAAGGGCATGAAGAAGGCTACGGACGCGGCGGTGGAGGCCATTGCTTCCATGAGCCAGCCGATCAACGGCAAGGCCCAGATCGCCCGTGTGGCTGCGATCTCCGCTTCCAGCGACGAGGTCGGCGAGATGGTGGCGGACGCCATGGAGAAGGTCTCCAACGACGGCGTCATCACCATCGAGGAGTCCAAGACCATGAAGACCGAGCTGGATCTGGTGGAAGGCATGCAGTTCGACCGCGGCTATGTATCCGCCTATATGTGCACCGATATGGATAAGATGGAGGCAGTCCTTGACAATCCGTACATCCTGATCACGGATAAGAAGATCTCCAATATCCAGGAGATCCTGCCGCTTCTGGAGCAGGTGGTTCAGTCCGGCGCCAGACTGCTGATCATCGCCGAGGATGTGGAGGGCGAGGCCCTGACCACCCTGATCGTCAACAAGCTGCGCGGTACGTTTAACGTAGTAGCGGTCAAGGCGCCCGGCTATGGCGACAGAAGGAAAGAGATGCTGCAGGATATCGCGATCCTGACCGGCGGCCAGGTGATCTCCGAGGAGCTCGGCCTGGATCTGAAGGAAGCGACCATGGATCAGCTGGGCCGCGCGAAGTCTGTGAAGGTCCAGAAGGAGAACACCGTTATCGTAGACGGCGAGGGCGACAAGGCCGCGATCTCCGCAAGGATCGCTCAGATCCGCGGACAGATCGAGGAGACAACCTCTGATTTCGACCGTGAGAAGCTGCAGGAGAGGCTGGCGAAGCTGGCCGGCGGCGTAGCGGTGATCCGTGTGGGCGCTGCCACCGAGACCGAGATGAAGGAAGCCAAGATGCGCATGGAAGATGCTCTGGCAGCCACGAGAGCGGCTGTTGAGGAAGGCATCATCGCCGGCGGCGGCTCCGCATATATCCACGCGATCAAGAAGGTCGAGAAGGTTCTGGACGGCATGGAAGGCGATGAGAAGACCGGCGCGAAGATCATTCTGAAGGCTCTGGAGTCTCCGCTGTACCACATCGTGGCCAACGCCGGACTGGAAGGCTCCGTCATCGTCAACAAGGTGAAGGAATCCGAGGTCGGCACCGGCTTCGACGCCTACAAGGAAGAGTATGTGGATATGATCGCCGCGGGTATACTGGATCCGGCGAAGGTGACGCGCTGCGCGTTGCAGAATGCGACAAGTGTTGCGTCCACATTATTGACAACTGAGTCCGTTGTTGCTAATATTAAAGAAGAGACCCCGGCTGCTCCTGCAGGCGCAGGCATGGGGATGATGTAAGCGGCAGGCGGACCCGCAGATACGTTTAAGCCCGACGGCGGCCGGTCAGACCGGTTCCGGCGGCGCAGAGGATGAAGGTTAGCTTTGCGGAGGCCGACCGCTCATGACAGCATGAGGGTCTGTCTCCGCTGTTTTTTATCCGGATATGCGGCGGAATAACCCAGGAAAGGAATAAAACTATGAATGACGCTTATGTGGAATGGCTGGTAAAGCGCAAGACGCCGGGATACGCGATCCTGGTGAAGGGACTGCTGATCTTTGTATGTGTCGTCACCTTCCTGCTGACGATGATGCTGCCGTTTGGCTTTATTATCCTGCTTCTTGCCATCGGCGCCGCCTACTTCATTTTCCCGATGCTGGATCTGGAGTTTGAATACCTGGCGGTCAACGATCAGCTGAGCATCGACAAGATCATGGGCCAGAAGCGTCGCAAGAGGGTCTGGGAGGGAACGATCGACCAGATCGAGATCCTGGCTCCCGTGGATTCCTATCTTCTGAAGGACGCGGAGAGGAAGGACATGAAGACGCTTGATTTCTCGTCCCATCAGCCGGACGCGAAGGTGTACGGCATGGTCGCCCAGAAGGACGGCGTCTCTACGAAGATCCTTCTGGAGCCGAACGAGAAGCTTCTGAACCATCTGTGGCAGAGAGGGCCGCGGAAGGTCGTGAAATAGCAGTGAAAAGGGACAGGTGCGCGCACCGTCCCTTTTCTTTTGAATGCGCGCCGGCGGGGCGCAGACAAGTTCGCAAATGAGCCTCAGTCAGCGCTTGACAAGTTTCGAAAAGTGGTCTATACTATGACACTAAATAACCATTTAACCACAGCAGAAAGAGAGGAGCATTCAATGGGCGCAATTATCGGTGAAGGCATTACCTTCGACGACGTGCTGCTGGTTCCCGCCTACTCAGAGGTCATCCCCAACCAGGTAGACGTAACCACACACCTGACTAAAAAGATCAAGCTGAACATCCCACTGATGAGCGCGGGCATGGACACCGTCACGGAGCACCGCATGGCCATCGCCATGGCCAGACAGGGCGGCATCGGGATCATCCACAAGAACATGTCCATCGAGGCGCAGGCAGAGGAAGTAGACAAAGTAAAGCGCTCGGAGAATGGAGTCATTACGGATCCATTTTTCCTCACCCCGGAGCATACGCTGAAGGATGCGGACGAGCTGATGGGCAAGTTCCGCATTTCCGGAGTCCCGATCGTGGAGAACGGCGGCAAGCTGGTAGGCATCATCACCAACCGCGACCTGATGTTTGAGGAAGATTTTACGAAGAAGATCAGCGAATGCATGACTTCCGAGAACCTGGTGACGGCGAAGGAAGGCATCACCCTGACGGAGGCGAAGAAGATCCTGGCGAAGGCCAGAGT
>CANQME010000037.1 GCA_947624815.1 uncultured Lachnospiraceae bacterium
TCCTGTTTTTTCTCCTTACCTACGGATGGCTTATGAAGCATATCCAGCAGTAAAAGCAACATTTAACAATTACCTATCAAAATGTATGATTTATGACGAGCACGCCTCGCACTCTTCGACCTCCAGGCTCTTCGACCGGATATAATAGATCGTCTTCACGCCCTCTTCCCACGCCAGGATATACAGCCTCAGCACCTGACTCAGCGTAAATTCATTCGTAATATACAGGTTCATGCTCTGCGCCTGATCGATATGCTTCTGCCGTACGCCGCACGCGCGTATGGACCAGGTCTGGTCGATCAGATGCGCGTTCTTATAATACCAGAAGGTATCCATAGACAGCTCCGGCGCCACGCGCGGCATCAGTCCGTTCTTCTTCTCCTCCAGGAAATACCGGTTCATGATCGGATCCAGGCCGGCCGTGGTACCGGCGATAATGCTGGTGCTGCTGGTAGGAGCGACCGCCAGCAGATACCCGTTGCGCAGTCCGTTGGCCGCCACCTTGGCCGCCAGCGCGCTCCAGCGCGCATCCGTCAGACCGCGCTTCTCAAAATACGCTCCGGTCTGCCAGTCGCTGCCCTCAAAATACAGATACCTTCCCTTCTCGATCGCATTGTCGCAGCTGGCCTCGACCGCCGCATAATGAATGTCGGCGAACACCTTTTCCGCAAATTCCAGGTGCTCCTCGCTCTCCCATTTGATATGATGCTTCGCCAGCATATGGTGATAGCCGCTGACGCCCAGACCGATCGGACGGTATTTCTCATTGTTGATCTTCGCATAGGGCACCGGGAAGAAATTCAGGTCGATCACATTGTCCAGAGCCCGTACGGCGCTCCGCGTCACCTCGGTGATCTCATCGCGGTTCTCCACATCGATATTGCCCAGGGACAGGCTGGCCAGATTGCAGACCACGAATTCGCCCGGCTTCGTCACCGTCACGACCACCGTCTCTCCGTCTACCGTCTCGATCCGCTGCTCCACCGACGAGATCGCGCTCATATTCTGAGCGATCTCCGTACACAGGTTGCTGCAGTAGATGACGCCCCTGTGTCCGTTGGGATTCATCCGGTTCACATGGTCGCGGTTAAATGTAAACGGCGTCCCCGTCTCCACCGCGCTCTTAAGGATCAGGCGGATGATCTCCTTGATCGGGATCACGCGCTTGCTGATCCGCATATCATTGACGCAGTCCAGATACCGTTCCGTCCATTCGTCGCCGAAATAGTCCTCCAGCGCATAGCCCTTGATCGTCAGGATCTCATGGGGGCACATCAGGTACCAGTCTCCGTTCCGGTTATCCCTGGCCTGCTGCCAGAAATAATCCGGATAGCACACGGCCGGGAACACGTCATGAGCCTTCATGCGGTCGTCGCCGTTATTCGTCCTCA
This sequence comes from uncultured Lachnospiraceae bacterium, assembly GCA_947624815.1. GTDB lineage: Bacteria > Bacillota > Clostridia > Lachnospirales > Lachnospiraceae > UBA3402. The sequence continues at coordinate 1,392 of CANQME010000037.1, forward strand.
GATTCAGAAACTCCGGCAGATCCCGGTGCCACACATCCAGGTACACGGCCACGGCGCCCTGCCGCATTCCCAGCTGGTCCACAGCCACCGCCGTGTCGTTGGCCAGGCGGATCCAGCGGATGACGCCTCCTGCCGCGCCCTCAAAGCCGCGGATCGTACTTCCGTTCGCACGGACCTTTCCAAAATATAATCCCATGCCGCCGCCGAACTTGCTGACCTTGGCAAAATTATCAATGCTCCGGTAGATGCCGTTTAAGCTGTCCGGCACCGTATCGATGAAGCAGGACGACAGCTGGTGATAGGGCTTGCGCGCGTTCGACAGCGTCGGGGTCGCCATGGTCACCTGAAGCCGGCTCAGCATATCATAGAACCGCTTCACCCAGTATCCCCGGTTCTGCTCCTTCATGGCCAGATGCATGGCGATGCCCATGAACATCTCCTGCGGCGTCTCGATGGGAACCCCCTTGTGCGTGCGGATCACATAGCGGTTCAGCAGAAGCTCTAGTCCGGAATAATTCATCAGATTGTTCCGCTCCGGATCAAGCCACTGCTCGAACTGGTTCACTTCCTCGCGGGTGTAATTCTGAAGAATATAGGCGCCGTATAAGCCCTGATCCGTCATATAGGCGATCTTCTCATAAAAGCTCCGGATGTGCATGGCTTCCATGGAGTCCTGAAGCCGCGCCGTAAAGCCCAGAAGAAGAAGCCTGGCCGCGATCATCTCCCAGCGGGGCGCCTCCTGGGTCGTCAGCTCCACCGCCGACTTCGTCAGGATATTCAGCTTCTCCCGCTCCGTCATATCCGGCTTGGACAGCGCCTGGAACTTCGCGGAAAGGTACTCCAGATTGTATTCCTCCGCGTCGAATTCCTTCTGAACGCGGGTCAGCACCCACTCCAGCTGAGCCGCTTTCTCCGTATTCTCGAAGAACCTCATGATCTCCCGGCGGGTACGGCGCTTCTTCGAACGCTCCTCCCGATAGAGGATGTAGCTTCGAACGACACGGTAGTGTCCTTCCTCCATCAGCGTCTGCTCAACCAGATCCTGGATCTCCTCCACCGACAGCTTCAGCTCCTGCTGCCACCCTTCCGGGAATTTCCGTTCCACCTGTGTAAGGATCCGGTTCAGATCCTCCTCCCCTATCGGCGTACCGACACTCGCAAATGCCTTCGCGACAGCATTCTTAATCTTCTCCGGACAGTATTCCTGCTCAGAGCGGTCCCGTTTCATGATGTTCATGGCGTTCTTCTCCCTTTTCTATTTCTCTTTCGCGTGTCGGATCCACGCCGTCCATAGCCGTTCACATACAATGCGTTCCAGACGTCTGGCGCCGGGCGATTCCCTAACGGAAAGCCTGACGCCAGAACATCTGCGTTAAGAAACATTATAGATGAATTTTGCCGATACGGCAATATAAAAATAATCATCCCTGCACCCGGCGGGCTACTTCGGCAGCCTGACGGGCGATCTCCAGCTCCTCGTTGGTGCGGATCACCAGCACGTTCACCTTCGACATCCCGTCGGAGATCTTGATCGCCTCGGCAGATTCCCTGTTTTTCACCTCATCGATATGAATGCCGAGAAACTCCAGGTAGCTGCAGATCTCCTCCCGGATATCGGAGTCGTTCTCACCGACGCCTGCGGTAAAAACGATATTATCCACGCCGTTCATCGCCGCCGCGTAGCTTCCCACATACTTGGCCACCTTGTAGGCGAAGATCTCCCTTGCCAGAGAAGCTTTTTCGTTATATTTGATCTCCGCGTCCTTCAGCTCCCGGAAGTCGCTGGACAGATTCTTGGAGATCCCCAACACGCCCGATTCCTGGTTCAGGATCTTCATGATCTGGGGCAGATCCAGATTCTCCTTCTTGGCCAGGAATTCCAGCGCTCCCGGGTCGACATCGCCGGACCGGGTACCCATGACCAGTCCCTCCAGCGGCGTAAAGCCCATCGAGTTATCCACCACTTTCCCGTACTTGACGGCGCAGATGCTGGCTCCGTTGCCGAGGTGGCAGACGATCGTCTTCACCCTGCGCAAATCCTGGTGCATGAACTCGGCCGCCCTCTGGGATACATACTTATGGCTGATTCCATGGAACCCGTAGCGGCGGATCTTATATTTCTCATAATACCGATAAGGCAGACCGTAGAGAAATGCTTTGGGTTCCATCGTCTGATTGAACGCCGTGTCAAAAACGCCTACCATCAGCGTATCGGGCATCAGCCTGCGGCAGGCGTCCACGCCGATCAGATTCGCCGGATTATGAAGCGGAGCCAGATCGTTGCACTCCGTCATGGCCTCGATCACCTCGTCCGTGATGACCACAGAACCGGTGAATTTCTCGCCGCCGTGAACCAGCCGGTGACCGATCACATCGATCTCCGAGAAGTCCTTGATCACGCCCTTCTCCGGATCGATAAGCGTATCCAGAAGCACATGGACCGCCTGCGTATGATTCTCCATGGTCACCTGCTCCTTAAACGAGATCCCGCTTCCGGTCTTATATGTAAAGATTCCGTCGATTCCAATCCTCTCGCATACGCCGCGGGCCAGAACCTCTTCGGTTTCCATATCGATCACCTGGAACTTGAGCGACGAGCTGCCGCTGTTAATGACTAGAATTTTCATGAAACGTACTTCTCCTTCTACTGCCTGACTACTGATGGCACGCCGGCAAAACGCGCCTTACCGTACATTATAATATGGCGCGCGGAATTTGTCATCTATTTGATTCATGATTTTCAGGATTCCATGAATTTCCCTTTTAGGGTTGACTTTTTTAAACGATCGCTTAGTATAATACTATATGTATCTGTAAGCACACCGGAGGCAGCACTCATGAAAAAGATCATCCTGACCGGCGGCGGCACCGCCGGACATGTTACACCCAATCTTGCTCTGATCCCGTCCCTTAAGGATCGCGGATATGAGATCCGCTATATCGGCTCCTATCAGGGAATCGAACGGACCCTGATCGAAGACGCCGGTATCCCGTACGACGGAATTTCCTCCGGGAAGCTCCGCAGATACTTCGATCTGAAGAATTTCACCGATCCGTTCCGCGTTCTGAAGGGCTGTATAGAAGCCAGAAAGCTGTTAAAGCAGTACAAGCCTGACGTGGTATTCTCCAAAGGGGGCTTTGTCGCCGTTCCCGTGGTGCTGGCCGCCGGGCATTACCACATCCCAGTCATCATCCATGAATCGGATATGACTCCCGGCCTGGCAAACAAGCTTTGCATCCCCTCAGCGCGGAAGGTATGCTGCAATTTCCCGGAGACCCTTCCCTATCTTCCCCAGGAGAAAGCCGTTCTTACCGGCTCTCCGATCCGGCGCGAGCTGCTTAAGGGCGACCGGCTCGCCGGTCTTGAGTACGCCCATCTTACCGCCGGCAAGCCGGTTATCATGGTCATCGGCGGAAGCCTGGGCGCCGTCGCCGTCAATCAGGCCGTCCGCGGGATCCTTCCCCGGCTGCTCGCCGAATTCCAGGTGATACATATCTGCGGGAAGAATCACCTGGACGAATCGCTGGAAGGCACGCCCGGATATGCGCAGTATGAATATGTAGACGCTCCGCTTAAGCACCTGTTTGCCGCCGCCGATCTGGTCATATCACGCGCGGGAGCCAACTCGATCTGCGAGATCCTTGCCCTGCGCAAGCCCAATGTCCTGATCCCGCTGTCGGCAGCCGCCAGCCGCGGCGACCAGATCCTGAACGCCAACTCCTTCGCCAAGCAGGGCTTCAGTACCGTTCTGGAAGAGGAAAACATGACCGGCGACACCCTTTTCGCCGCCGTCACCGAGACCTACTCGCAGCGGGAGACATTCATCCGCCAGATGGAGCAGAGCCATCTGAACAACGCCATCGAAACGATCGTCGGACTGATCGAGGAATGCGCGGCCGGATGATCCCCGGCTGCCGCTATGGGACGGCGGCTTTATGCGTCCGCCGTCTCCGCATTCTCCATCCAGTCGGAAAGGAATCTGCGGATTCGGACGATCCGCATCCGGCAGGCTGCCTCCGACACGTTTAATATCCGGCTGACCTCCTCGATCGGCCGTTCTTCAAGCATATGCAGAACCATGACAGACTGCAGCGCGAGGCTCATGGACAGGATTCCCTCCCAGAGCCTTGTCATATCCTCCTGAACCTCCAGCGCTCCCGCGATATCCCCGCCAAACGCTCCGCCGGCCAGCCGGCGTTCATCTCCCTGCAGAAATTCCTGTATACTGATCTGGGGATGACGGTTTCTGGAGCGGAAATAATCCACGCAGCGGTTGCGCAGGATCTTCCTGAGAACCGCGCCGGTCTGTCTGCTGTTCCATTCCTCCGCACTGTCCAGATACATCTCCATAAAGGAGCAGAACGTATCCTGTACCGCATCGTCCGCTTCCGTCTGAGACATTCCGTATCCGCTGGCCGCAATGTGGAGGACTTCCCAATATTCCTCATACAGCGCCTGCAACAATTCCATCTGCTTCTGCTGCATTCTGTCCTACCCCTGTATCTGTGCCCTTACCGCCTCAACAATCTGGATTTTGTCGTCGTCGCTCAGATCTCCCGGCTCCCAGGCCACGATCCTGGGTCCGTTCTCATAACGCGGGATAATGTGCATATGGAAATGCCGCACCGTCTGTCCGGCGGCCTCGCCGTTGTTCTGAACCAGATTGATCCCGGCGCAGCCAAGCGCAGCCTTCATAGCGGCGCACATCTTCTTTGCCAGCGGAAGAACCTTCCCTGCCGTCTCTTCGCTGATCTCGCTGATATCGGCGTAATGCTCCTTCGGAAGGATAAGAGCATGTCCTCTGGACGCCGGTCCCAGGTCCAGGATCACGCGGAAATCATCATCCTCGTAAAGAGTCGCCGCCGGAATCTCTCCTGCAGCTATTTTGCAGAAAATGCAGTCATCTTTCATAACCGTTCCTCCTGAATTCATTGGATTTATTATTGTTTCCGGGTTTCCGGTACAGGATCGCTCCCATGATAATGCCGATCACCAGCCCGGCCACATGCGCTGCATTGTTCACGCCGGTACTGGTAAATCCAAAATACAGAGACAAAATAACCATCACCGCCAGCTGACGGGTCCTCAGATCCTCCAGCTGGCCGCGGTTTACCGCCACCGCATACAAAAGCCCTCCGATCACTCCGAATACCGCGCCCGACGCTCCGGCGGAAACCGATACCGTCTCCGTGGAAACGAAGGTCTGGTCAAACCATAGGGAGACAGCGCCGGCGCCGGTCCCGCATACCAGATACAGGATCAGATATCTGACCTTTCCCAGCGCCCGTTCCAGATTATCGCCGAGCACGTATAATACCAGCATATTGTTGATAATATGACCGATTCCGAAATGCATGAATACGGACGTCAGCAGCCGCCAGTATTCTCCCTGCAGAACCGCCGGGGGATACAGCGCGCCGTGAGCGATCATGAATATGGTGTTCTCCGTATCTCCGATCAGCTCAAGATATGCGAAATACATAAAATTGACCGCGATGATCGTCAGATTTACGACAGGCAGCCGGTTCTTGTTATTCTCTGACATGAGCGATACTCTTTCCCGGTCCAACCGTTTTGTTCCATTATACCATGCCCCGCGGCCATGTTCAACACCCCGTTTGTTAAGCCTGAACCCAAAACCGGGCCGGTCGTTATTCAAATTGGAAATGGAGATCGGCCAGATCCACCCTGTCGCCGGCATGAAGCGGCACGGTTTCGTTGGCCTCCAGAAGATGTCCGTTCAGCGCGGTTCCGTTCGTCGAATTCAGGTCCGTCAGCCAGTAGGTCTCCCCGCGGCGGTCGATGCGGGCGTGAAGACGGCTGACCGTATTTGCCCTGAGGATATGGTCCGCAAGATTTTCCTGCTTCCCGATCAGGAACGGATAGTAGGAGATCGGGATCGATTCCGCCGTCCCGCCAATACCGCTTAATCTGCGCAGTCCCGTTCCGGGAGCGGCCGGCCGTATCAGCATCGTATGCGTCGTGTCTTCCATCCCCGGACGCGCCGGTTCCCCGGGCTCCTGTTCCCGGAATCTGCCGTCTGCCGTCGGTTCCTCCTGCCATTCCGAATCGGTATCCGGTTCTTCAAAAACCATTTCCCAGGATCGGGCCGGTACCGGCGCTTCGCCGTCCCGGCTTCTGGTTCCCGCCGCATCCGCCGCTCTTCTGTGCCGGTACAGAATACACGCAGCCGCCCCGGCTGCCGCAAACGCGGCCGTTCCTCCGACCGCTGTCGCTCCGTAACGAAGGATTCCCGCCATGCCCTTCCACATCCAGAGCAGTCCCGCGGTCAGAACGGGAAGCAGCAGCCAGTATAACAGGCGGCCGTATGCCGGCACCTGTCCGGACCGCCACACTTCCGTTTCCCGTAAAGCTTCGGCATACGCGCCGTCCGCTCCCCGGCTGTCCCCTCTCAGGCTGTCCCCGGCAGGCGGAGATTCTTCCTTCCGTAGCGTTTCCTCCCTTCGGTCCGCATATCCCGACTCCGGCGCAGCCTCTCTCGTCAGCCCCCGGAGCAGATCGTTTAATCCATAGTTATCCTTCAGGCTTTCCTGGTACAGCCCATAGATCAGCATGACCGCTTCCTTATCCTGATGATCCGTCTTTCCCAGCAAAAGCTGCAGGAAATCGCTGAACTCTCCCGGGAAATCTCCCCTGCGCCCGGGCACAGGACAAAGACCCGGCTTTAATTCCAGCGAATCCATGTAGATATAATCCGGATCCAGCAGAACCAGAGACTCGTTCAGCAGGTAATCCTCCATCCTCGTCAGCGTCTCTGCGATCCCCATAAGCAGCGTACGGATATGGGCAGCGGTCAGTCCCGTCCGTTCCAGCAGGCGGGACAGCGGCTGCCGCGAAGTGATCTCATAGCAGAACCACAGCCGGTCGTCCTCCCTTCGGATGCGGAATTTCAGAAGTCCGTCGATCCGGTTGCCGGCCAGCATTCTTGCCTCATAGCTCTGCTGCGCTTCCTCCCGGGCGGCAAGCATCAGATAATTCTGCCGCAGCTCTCTTCGGAACCGCACCTCCGGCATCTCATGTCCCGTCATCGTTTCTGCCTCCCTCTGTCATCCCGTCAAAGACCGTCAGCAGCCTCATCCGGTTCTCCGGCCTGTGGACCTTTGCCTCGATCTCTTTTTGCCAGCCGCGGCCGGCGGCCCCGCAGACCGTATCGCCCCGCCGCAGCACCTTCCCGTTTATCGCCGGAAGCGAAATCTCCGTTTCTTCCTCCTCTTCCCGGCACCGCGCCAGCTCCACCATATGATGCAGGCGCATGACGCCGGTGTTTTCCCGGCATCTTTCGTATGCGGTCCGGATCAGCAGAGACAGCGACAGCATCACGATCGCCATCACATACGACGCCTCCACCGTGCCGGACGCCGCCGGTCCCCGGCGCTTCCGGCGCCTGTACTGCTGCCTCCGGCAGCTTCGCAGCCGTTTTCCCATACTTTCCATCTGTGATATCCTCCCTGCGGATCCCGTCTGCCGGTCCGCCTGTTCTACCGGCAGATCAGCCACACGCCGGGCAGCCACACGCACGTCAGGAACGGAACCGTTCCCGGACGTCTGCCGCTGCCCATGTGACTTTGCAGGATCACCGCCATGCTCCATATCCCGCTGATTCCCAGACCGGCCAAAAGCAAAAACGCCGTTTCGCGCAGATCCAGATAACAGGCCGACATCAGGAAAAAGAGTCCGTCGCCGGCTCCCAGCGCACCTCCGGTCGCCCAGGCCGTCAGCAGCATCCCCGCGCCCACGGACGCAGCCGCCAGGTGTCCGGATAATCCGTCCGCGGCCGCGGCTCCTATTCCCGGGATCATCCAGGCCCAGAAGATCGTATACGGAAACCGCCGGGTCCTCAGATCCTCCCACGCCGCCAGCGTCAGACCCAGGAACCAGAACCATTTCACCATTCCATCCCTCCATCCGGTATCCTGCGTATGCCGGTACGCTCTCTCCAAACCATCCGCTCAGCCGTCGAAGTTCCCCCGCCCGAGCAGTACGTGCATGGACCCAGATGCTCCACCTCCGAACGCCTGACCGGCCGCACATACGCGGTAATCGCACTGCAGCTTCGGCTGTTATGGTAATGCTCTCCATACGGCATGATATAGACCGTCCCGCCGGGCAGCCCGCCGCACCGTCCGCAGGCGGTATACCGCTGTCCGCTTTCATTCCGGTAATCTCCGATCCGGCCGGCCGGTACCGCCGAAAGCCGGTTGTACAGATAGTGGCAGAAAGCGCTGTTATGGTACCGCGTGCTGTCCTTTCCCACATAAACAATTGGGTCCTCCTCCACGCCTTCCTCTTCCCCCGCCGCGCCTGCGCCGGTGTCCCCGACCCACGCGCGCAGCCAGCTTCTGCAGCGCCGTTTCACATTCCCCAGGCCGAATACGGAAAACGGAAGCTTCATCTGGTAGCTGACCGTCAGATCCACGGTTTCTCCGTCCTCCAGAAGAGACGAGCCTGCCAGGGACAGCCGGTGAACGGGAAGCCCGCCGGAGCCTGCGCGCACGGCGCCCTCCGCATAGGCGAACGCCGCGGCGCTTCCCGCCCATCCGCCCTCTTCCGGAAGCAGGTACGCCGTCTGGCTGATCTCCTCCGCGACGGACACCACGACCGCCTGCATCTGCCGTTCCACGTCCAGGATCCGAAACGGCATCATCAGGAGAACTCCCGCAAACAGCATCAGCGGCAGTACCAGCGCGGCCTCCACCGTCATACTGGCGGAGGCAGAAAGGAATACCCTTTTCCTGTCCGGGTTCATTTTCATCGGGATTCGCACTTGGAGAGCTGCTGTTCTTTTTACGTTTAAAGAAAAATCACAAATCTGTGTATGTCTGGTACAGAAAAAGGGCATTCTTTTCCACCTCCTCTCCCGGTTCAGTACGCCCGCAGGGCAGGCGCTTCAAGCGGATACGACGCGGCTTTGCCGGTAACGGCCTCCACAAACGGCAGGCAGAAGAACACATGCTTTCCGCTGGCCTTTCCGGTTATCCCCATCCGGTATACGCAGCCGTCCATGGCAAACCCACCGTCAAGCCGTTTGATATTCAGCTCCATCAGATCGAGCATCCGCAGCTGCAGCTGCCGTCTCTCCGTCAGAAACAGCATCAGCTTCAGGTATGTTTCGTAGGGATAGCCTCTTCCCTCCGTCTCCGGGGCGGGGCGGGCCGTCTCCCTGCCCATATCCAGCAGGCCCTCCAGAGAAAGCTTCCAGTCCCCGCTCCCCTTCCACAGCGGAACCCGGCCCCCGGCATACAGCGTCCGAAGATCCATGACCGCCTCTCCCATCGCCCACACGCACATGATAAAGCAGGCCATGACCTCTGTCAGCGGAGCAAGCCCCGTCGCCCCCGCAACCACCGCCGCCAGCCCCCTCGCTTCGTCGCGCCTGGCCGGATCCGACAGAAGGCAGATCAGATTCAGCCCCTGCCGTAGCATCAGAAGCTGTGTCATCGTATCCCGCAGATTGTCCCGGTCACGGCCGTTTCCATACAGCAGATATTCCATCTCATACTGCACCGGCTTCTTCTCTTCACTGACGGCATTCGTGAAGAAATGACCGCAATACTCATGGATCAGCACCCGCTCCGCCGGGCCTCGCGTCTGTGTACTCTCGCCCGCCGCGTGATGCGACGGCAGCGTCCCCACCGCGATCTCCCCGGAGGACACCTCCGTTCCCTCCGGAAGAACCAGCTCCAGAAGTCCGTTTTGCGCAAGCTCCTTCACCCGGTCCAGAAGCGCCTGCTTCTCCTTATCGCCACGGCCGTATTCCAGCTCCATACCGCTTCGCAGATATCCGCTCCAGCACTCCGCCGCGGCTGCCAGCGACAGCCCATCTTCCAGGTCTTTATCGGGATGTCCGTCCATTCCCTCCTGCCGGGCCGCTTCCCTCCGTTCCCTCCAGGCGTCTTCCGCCTCTTCCACAAGCTCCTCCGTCCGGTCAAGCCGTTTCAGATTCTCATCGCTTTCGGAAAGCTGCTTTAAGATCTCCTGCCTTCTGACGCCGTCCGCGTCCGTATAGGCGTCGTACGGATTCATCTGCTCCCGGAAAAGCTCCGCGCGGTCCTCCTGCCAGTCTTCACCGGCTTCCGTTATAAGCCTCCGCGTATCCCCAAGCCGTTCCTTCAGCCGCTCCGCCTGCTTTTCATAATTCTTCACGAGCCGGTCCATCCGGTTCGCCTCCTTTCGGAAGGAAGCCGCGCTTTTGCGGAATTCTCTTACATCGTCGCCGGCCAGCCCGGCGGCGATCTCCGCCGCGGCTTCCTCCTGCCGTTTTACGCACGCGGCAATCTTCTCCACCGCCCGCTCAAGCCGCTGTACCTCTCCGGCCTGCTCCCGGTAGGCGTCCGTCAGACCTCCCGCACGGACGGCCTCCCTGATATCCCGCATGAGCTGCCCGCCGCTCTCAGGAGTAATATCCAGATACCCCCACACGCCGAATTTCATATAGTCCAGGATCTCCTGCGCCAAAAAGTCGCCTCCCTGATCCGTCAGCGCCGTACTCTCCGTAATCTCTACGGATTCCAGCCTCATCGGGTACCAGTTCTCTGTCTCCAGATATTTCCCCATATAAAACTGCAGCCGGTCCTCGGCGGACTGCCGGGATCCCCACGGAAGTCCCAGTACGCGGTACTGCTCCCACAGGTCCCTGTGGTAGCGGCTGAACAGGCTGTCCAGCGCGCCTCCCACAGTCACCTGGAAATAGTACCTTGATCCGGCCAGCCTGACCGATTCCGCCATCACGCAGAGGAGCGCGGCCACGCACAGGATGCACATGCTCAGAAATACGGTGATCTCTCCCCTGCTCTCCGCCCCATTCCGCCCCCTCGTTTGCGCAGTCCGCTGCCGGCGGCCGGCTGCCAGAAGGCCCGTCATCAATATACTTCCTTTGCGGAGCTGTTGATCTGTTTGAATATGGACTCCAGAAGGGATCTCATCTGCTTCTTAAATATAAGAACCAGTCCGATCAGAACCACCAGGATCAGAACGATCTCGATCGTTCCCAGCCCGCTGTCGTCCTTCATAAATTCAACGCATTCGTTCCATAATCTCATCTTCATTTCCACCTTTCCGATTATAATCCGATCTCTGTGTCAGGTTCACCGCATCGATATCATCGCGGGAACCATGACGATCACCATTACCACTAGCAGCTGCAGCAGAAGCGGCAGCATAAGCTTTGTTCCGGCCTCTTCTCCCAGCCGGCGCGCCGCGGTCTTCTGCTGCTCCCAGGCGGAGCCCATCTCCTGATGCAGCAGCTGCGTCAGGTTCTTCGTACCGGTCCGCCGGTTCTGCTCCAGAAGACTGCTCAGCTTCAGATACGACTGAAGGCCGCATCTCTGCCCGAACCGTATGATCGCCTGTCCCTCCAAAACCCCGCACTGCATCTGCGACTGTGCATCCGCCATCTCCTCGTAGGCAGGCCGGATGGGCACGCGTCCCTCCTTCCGGCGCTCCTCATAGCCGCGCACGATCCGTTCCCAGGCCCGCGGCACCGTAAGCCCCGCTCCGATGTACACCATCAGCTGATATACCACATCCGCGTAATCCAGCTGCAGCCGCTGCCGGCGCCGCTTTCGTTCCTCCGCTTCCCGGTTCCGGCCTCGCGCATACAGAAGCGCCGCCAGCCCAATCCCCAGCGCCGGGATCGCTTCATACCCATCATTCTCCTGCGGATAGTACCGCAGTCTCCGCCCTTCGTAAGTCTCCGGCAGCTTCACCGCCGGATCCGACGGAGTCCGCTCGCTTTCCCTGCGGATCTCTTCGGCGATCGCGGCAGAAAGCCGCTCCTTCTCCGTAAGCGTCTTCGGACATACCGTAACCGCGTAGGTCCGTTCTCCCCGATGCACGCCGTCGCTCAGCTCCACCGTCAGCCAGACGCCTGCCCCTTCCTCCGGACAGGTCCCGCTTAGGACCGTCCCGAAGGAGTCCAGAAGCTCAGGCGCGTCGCTGTACCATTCCGCGGTAATACCGCCTTCCAGGGAATCCGGCAGAACCAGATCCGTCTCCACCCGCGACAGGCTTTCATTCTCTCCGCGGATCCGGTCCGGAAGCGAATCCAGGAGCTTTCCGAATACCTCCTCCGCCTCCGCATCCGTATACTGACGCGCCGGAATGTCGGTCCGGCAGAGCACCGGCTCGTCCGCCAGTCCCTCTACATAGAATTCGTGCGTCGCCGTCCCCGTCCCATAATCCCCCCGCTCCAGATAGCCGCCGCCCACCCCGTCCGACGGCATCCCCGACACGGCGGCGTAAAGCAGAAAGCCGCCCAGGACGCACAGGATCTGCGTTCTCCATCTTTTCACAAAGCCCCGCATTCTCAAGTCTCATACCTCCGAAATATCCAGGATCCTCTTTGCAAGCCAGCACGCCAGCAGATACACCGCCAGACACGCCGTCATGATCATCCGGCCCGGCAGCGTCGTATACATGATGTCGAAAAACCCCGGCGACGTACTGTCAATGTATACGATCATCAGAAATGGAACCGCGTTCATCACCTTCTGCTCAAACTGCCTCGACGTCGTCAGCGTCCGGATCTCCTCCTTCACCGCGAACCGGTCGTCCATCACCTGAACCGTATGCGCGATAACCGGCACCAGCTGCCCTCCGCTCCGTTTGGCGATCTGGAAAATACGGGCAAAATTCTCGATCTCTTCCAGTCCGGTGCGTTCGGCAAAGGAATTCATCAGCTCCTCCACCGGCCGGTTCATCCCCATCTGCCGGACCATATGGGCCAGCTCCCTGCACATCATGCCGTCGGAACCGTACATCAGCTCCAGTTCCTTCCCCGCGGACACAATGGCGTTCTCCACCGAAAGGCCGGCGCTCAGAGACGTGGAGATTACCTGGATCGCATCCCTGAACTGGAGTTCCAGCTGCCGCTGTCTCCGCTCACGCCAGACGTTCCGCATATAGGGAGGCACGCATACCGACGCAGGCAGCAGAAGAAGAATGAACGCCGGCCAGCTCCGGTAGCAGGCATAAGACGCGGCGCCTGCCAGTCCCACCGCTGCCGCCAGAACCTCCAGCCGCTGCAGCGGCGTCAACCGGTACCGGCTGTAATCGGTTCCGCAGGAAGCCTGCCCCGCCCCCACCCGCCGGTCCTTCTCCTGTCCGGCGGTCCCTCTATTCCTCGCCCGCGGCCTGAAGCTTGCGCCGGTTCTTAAGCTCCCCGCACTTTTGGAGCCCTCCGCCTTCCCACCGATAGAGCGTATGAAGCCTGATCTCTCCGTTCTCATAACCTTCCACCTCCACGATCCACAGGACCTTCCGGCTCTTGTCCTTCAGCCGTCCCAGATGGATCAGTATATCCAGTGCCGAAGCGATCTGGCTCCGGATCGCCGCCAGCGGCAGCTCCGATCCCATAAGCACCATGGTTTCCAGACGGGCCAGCATGTCCCCGGGACTGTTCCCGTGGGCACTTGTTATTCCTCCGTCATGACCCGTGTTATAGCTGTTAAGTAGCTCCACGGCCTCCTTTCCCCTTACCTCGCCCACGATGATCCTGCTGGGGTTCATCCTGAGCGACGCCCGGATCAGATCCCCGATGCCGATCGCTCCCTCACCCTGGGCGTTGGGAGCACGGGTCTCCAGCCGTACCAGGTTCTGCACCTGCTGGATCTGCAGCTCCGCCGAATCCTCGATCGTAACGACCCGCTCGTCCTCCGGGATATAGGCCGAAAGTGCGTTCAGAAACGTGGTCTTGCCGGAATTCGTCCCTCCGCTTATGAAGATATTGTAGCCGGAGCGCACCAGCTTCTTCAGGAAGTCCGCCGCTTCCCGGCTGATGCTGCCGCTCTCGACCAGCATGTCCATGGTAATGACCCGCGGAAACTTGCGGATGGTCATGACCGGCCCGCTTAAGGATACCGGCGGCAGCACCACATGGACGCGGGAGCCGTCCTCCAGCCGGGCGTCGGCGATGGGAGACGCCACGTTTACCGTCCGGTTGACGCGGCTGACCACCTGCTGGATCATGTCCTCCAGCTGCTCGTCCGTCTCGAATTCATACTCCCACCGGTGCATCCGTCCTCTTTCCTCCACGAAAATATGCTCCCTGCCATTGATCATCACCTCCGTGATATCCGGGTTATCCATGACCTGCTGCAGGACGTCCAGTCTGCGGAAGGAATTAAAGAGCGCCGTTCTCAGCTGCAGCCGCTCCTTTAACGGCAGGTATTCCCGCTCCGCAAGCTCCATAATATTCCGGTCGATCACCTCCCGGAGCTCGCCGTCGCTGATCTGCCGGACGCCGCTTACCTCCTCTCTGATTGAATCCCTGAGCTGCTTCTGGAGCTCCGCCGTCGTCCCGCGGCCGTTTCCGGCGGCTTCGCAGATCGCTGTTCCCCCGGCCACATATTCGTTTTCGTTCCCATACGCCGCCTTCTCCGCGCCTCCGCGGCTGCTTCCGTTCCTCCAGACGCTCATCTCCACGGCGCCCCCTTCAGAAGCTGTCTTACATAATCGCCCAGCTCGCTCCACAGAAGCTTCTCAAGGTATCCGCCTCCCCGCTTCAGGTTCCCGCTAAACGGCAGTCTCACCCGCTGGATCCGCTCCTCCACCCGCTTACAGCTCGTGGTCCTCAGATACGCGGCAAACTCTTCCAGCTTTGCCGCCGACATCTCGTCATCCCGTACCGGCATGTAGATCACATCGCAGCAGTCCAGGATCGGCAGCAGATTCCGCCCCGGTCTTCCCACATCCACTACCACATATTCGTAACCGCACTCCGACGCCAGCTGCTCGATCAGCCGCCCCGCTTCGTCGCCGGTCATCTGCTCCATATCCTCCGGGTACCGTACCGGCGCGATATAATCCATATCCTTCCAGGTGCAGACCAGGCTCCGCAGCCGCATCGAATGAAAGCTCCCCTGCCGCAGGAAATAGAGAACATCCGACAGATCGTTTTTGTACTCCCCGCCAATGAGCTTCTGCAGTCCGGAGAATTCTTCAAACCCGATATAGATGGTCTTCCCTTCCCTGGCCAGCTGCTGACCCAGAAGCAGGGCCATAGACGTCTTAAAGCACCGTCCGACAGGCGAATAGACGCCCAGGATCCGGGCCCTCTTCCCCAGTACCACGAACATCTCCCCCACGGGCCGGTCGCAGTACTTTTCCATGACCTCGCGGATCACGCTGTCGGCAGACTGGTACTTGTAAACGGCCGGATAGTCGTTCTCCGCCACCGACACCACCTCGCCCTCGGACAGCGTCACCACGGAATTCGCCCTGATTCCCCCGGTTTCTTCCCCGGGAACGGCATCGCTGATCAGCAGGATCTCGATCGGATGCCTGCCGGCATACTCCCGAAGTAGCTCCAGCGACGCGAACGGAACCACCGTAAACGGCATCTTCTCCTTCTGGTTCACCACATCGGCAAAACGCTGGGCATACTCCTGATCCACATCGTAAACCGCCATGATCCTCTCCACATAATTCCCCCTTTCCGTATCCACGCTCCTCTTCCTCAACCCGGCAGCCAGACTCATTCCGCCGCTTTCAGGCACGGCGGGGCACGCCCGTCATACGCCCCACAGAAGATACCCCACATATCCCGCAAGCAGGCAAAAAGCGAATGGAAGCACCACGCCGTACCCGTCGCGTTCCGCCCGGTAATACGGCACGATTTCTTTTGTCAGGAACAGCCGCCTGAGATAGGCAACCAGATAATTCAGACGCTGCCACAGATTCTTCTGTAAAAGCAGCTTGATCAGGGCCAGACACGCCCCCGCGACACACCCGTATGCGATTGCCTTAAGCCCGCTTTCCCATCCCAGGAAACCGGCCATAACGGCCATCAGCTTAATATCACCCGCGCCCGCCATCCGAAGCACAAAAAGCGGAAACAGCACCGAGACGCAGATTATAATCCGGAACAGATATCCGCCTGCGGCCAGGCCCGCGCGGCCCGGTTCCGCTTCCATCACCGCAAGCGCCAGACCTGCCAGAAGACCCGCCAGGATCCATCCGTTCGGTATCCGGTGCCTTCTGACATCCGTGATGGCACTGGCAAGCAGAATGACCAGAAGAAGCCCTCTGCGTGCAAAAATGATATGCATCACCCCCTTGAATCCTCATATACGTTCGGAATCAATGCCCGACCAGGGCGGTAAAATCAGGAATGCTTTTGAATAAAACTGACTGAAGTTGAGTGGTTCCCATTATACCTGATCAGCCGGAAACTTCAATGGTCAAATTAGCCAAAATTCTCCGGAAAATTTCTACGCCGGAATTTTTCCTCATTTTCGGCGAGGAACATCGCCACTTACACATTGACCAAAACGTCGGAAAATGGTAAACTAATCATGTGCATATTTTTCCCATTTTCCAGAAATACTAGAATTATCAATTTCCGGGAGATGACGATATGATTTTATGGAAAAAGAGGCGCGAAGCGCTGACCGGACAGAAACGGCAGGAGCTGAGGGCACAGATCGAACGCACAAGACATACCATCGATTCCGTCCGCAATCACTTCGAGCAGGAGGTGGATCCGACGCTGATCGACTGCTGCATCTTCGAACTGAATGCGGCGCAGCTGCGGTACCAGTTTCTGCTGCGGCAGTTCAAAGATCTGGAGAGCGTACGGATGCGGCGGCAGGTCTGACGCCGCGTGCCGTATCCGCGCACAATTTCGGAAACTGGAGGACTTCTACATTATTATGAGCACCTGGTACGAGAAAGCCGTTTTCTACCATATCTACCCGCTGGGCCTGACCGGCGCGCCGAAGCAAAATCCGCCGCAGGAGCCGGTGGTCCACCGCTTCGACGAACTGATCCGCTGGATCCCCCACATCCGGGCGCTGAACTGCAGCGCCGTATACATCGGCCCTTTATTCGAATCGTCCGGCCACGGCTACGACACCCGCGATTATAAGCTGGTGGACCGCCGCCTCGGCGACAATGACGATTTTAAAAAATTTGTTTCTCTCTGCCACGAGTCCGGGATCCGGGTCGTGGTGGACGGCGTCTTTAATCATACCGGCCGTGAATTCTTCGCCTTCCGCGATCTTTTGGCGAACGGTCCCCAGTCCCCGTACCGGGACTGGTATAAGGGCGTGAATTTCGGCTGGGGCAGCCCTTACGGCGATCCGTTCGGCTACGAAGCCTGGCAGGGCCACTACGAGCTTCCCTGTCTGAACCCCTGGAATCCCCAGGTACGCGACTACATTTTCGAGGTGATCCGTTACTGGGCGGACGAATTCGATATCGACGGCATCCGCCTGGACTGCGCCAATGTACTGGACTTCGATCTCATGAAGGAAATGCGCTGGCGCACCTCCCAGATGAAGCCGGATTTCTGGCTCATGGGCGAAGTGATCCACGGCGAATACGCCCGATGGGTGAACCCGGAGATGCTTCACTCGGTGACCAATTACGAGTTACATAAGGGCCTGTACTCCGGTCACAACGACCACAACTATTTCGAGATCGCCCATACCATACGGCGTCTTTCTCAGGTTGCGGACCGGCTCTACACCTTTGTGGACAACCACGATGAAGACCGGCTCGCCAGCAAGCTCCGGGACAAAGCCCAGCTGTATTCGGTCTACACCCTGCTCTACACGCTGCCCGGCATTCCTTCCGTCTACTACGGAAGCGAGTGGGGCATTGAGGGACGGCGGACCCGGGAGAGCGACGAGGCGCTGCGGCCCTGCATCGCCATCGCCGACGAAGCGCAGCTCCACTGCGACCTGACCGACTATATCGCGAAGCTGGGGAAGATCCATCTGGACAACGATGCCCTCCACGGCGGCCGTTATCAGGAGCTGACGCTGACCACGCGCCAGTACTCCTTCGCCCGCTTCGGCAGCGACCACGTGATCGTGACCGCGGTGAATAACGACGAGAATCCGGCGGATATGTACGTGCCGGTACCGATAAACGGCCGGGAGGCCGTTGACCTGACGAACGGAACGACCGTACCCGTCTCCGACGGGCACATCCACATCACAGTCGCAGGCGGCAGGGGCGCCGTCCTGAAGATCAAGGGGGTATAAGAAGATGGCAAGACCGAAGAAGAATCCTGACAACACAACCGTATCCACAGCCGCGCCGGCTGCCGAATATGTCCATACCGGCAAGCGGGGCCGTCCCCGCAAGGTCGTTCCCATCGGCACGAACTTCATTACCGAGATGGACCGCTATCTGTTCGGCCAGGGTACCCACTACAATATCTACGAGAAGCTGGGCGCCCATCCGAAGAACTATAACGGCCAGGACGGCATGTATTTCGCGGTCTGGGCCCCCCACGCCGCAAGCGTATCCCTGGTAGGCGACTTCAACGGCTGGAATCCGGAGGCCACACCGATGACGGTCCTGGGCAGCTCCGGCATCTACGAGGTCTTCATGCCCGGCATGGGACTGGGCCAGCTTTACAAGTTCGCGATCACGACCAAAACAGGCGCCATCCTGTTTAAGGCGGACCCGTTCGCATTCGAGGCCGAATACCGTCCCGGCACGGCGTCCGTCACCGCCGATATCGAGGGTTTTCAGTGGAAGGATGAGAAATGGATGGAGGCCCGCAGGAATACGGACATTCTCAAATCCCCCCTGTCCATCTACGAGGTCCACATCGGCTCCTGGCGCAAGAAGCAGCGTCCGGAGAAGGACGGCTGCTACACCTACATAGAAGCGGCCCACGAGCTGGCGGAATACGTCAAACAGATGGGTTACACCCATGTAGAGCTGATGGGCATCGCCGAGCATCCCTTCGACGGTTCCTGGGGCTATCAGGTGACCGGCTACTACGCCCCCACCTCCCGCTACGGCCAGGCAAAGGACTTCATGTATTTCGTCAATTACCTGCACCGGGAAGGCATCGGCGTCATCCTGGACTGGGTGCCGGCTCATTTCCCGAGGGACGCCCACGGACTGGCCGACTTCGACGGCGAGCCGCTGTTTGAGTACGCCGACAGCCGGAAGGGCGAGCATCCCGACTGGGGAACCAAGGTCTTCGACTACTCGAAGAACGAGGTGAAGAACTTCCTGATCGGCAACGCCCTCTACTGGATCGACCGGTACCACATCGACGGCCTGCGCGTGGACGCCGTGGCTTCCATGCTGTATCTGGACTACGGCCGCTCCGCCGGCAACTGGGTGCCCAATATCTACGGCGGCAACCAGAACCTAGAGGCCATCGAATTCTTCAAGCACATCAACAGCGTGATCTCCGGCCGTAAGGACGGCACCATGATCATCGCCGAGGAATCGACCGCCTGGCCGAATATCACCAAGCGTCCCGAGGAGGACGGGCTGGGCTTCAAGTTTAAATGGAACATGGGCTGGATGCATGATTTTCTGGAGTACATGAAGCTGGATCCCTATTTCCGGAAGTTCAACCACAACAAGATGACCTTCGCCATGACCTACTCCACCAGCGAGAATTTCATCCTGGTGCTGTCCCACGACGAGGTAGTTCATCTGAAGTGTTCCATGATCAATAAGATGCCCGGCATCTACGAGGACAAATTCGCCAATCTGAAGGTCGGCTACACCTTCATGATCGGGCATCCCGGCAAGAAGCTTCTGTTCATGGGCCAGGATTTCGCCCAGTGGCACGAATGGGACGAGAAGGTGTCTCTGGACTGGCACCTTGCAGAAGAGCCGCTTCATAAGGACGTGCAGAAATATTTCAGCGACCTGCTGCATATTTACCGTCAGTATCCGGCCCTGTACACCCAGGACTACAACTGGGACGGCTTTGCCTGGGTCAACGCCAACGACGCCGACCGCAGCATCTTCAGCTTCATCCGCTACGACGAGACAAAGAAGAAGAGCCTGCTGTTCGTCTGCAACTTCACGCCGATGGAGCGCTCCGACTACCGTGTGGGCGTACCGAAGCGCGGCAATTACACGCTGATCCTGGATCAGACCCACGGCGCGTACCAGAGAAACGAGGAGAAGCAGGTTTTCAGGGCGAAGAAGGGCGAATGTGACGGCCAGCCCTATTCCTTCTCCTATCCGCTTCCGCCCTACGGAACCGCGATCTTCCGGTTCTGATAAAGGAAGAACGATATCCGTTCCGCGCCGGAGCAGCGCGCAGCAGCAGCCGAAGACTCCGGCACGGGATCCAGTATGAAAGCGAGGTGCTCCCATGCAGACAGTTCTGGTCTGTGACGACGATAAACAGATCGTCGAAGCCATTGATATCTATCTGACCGGCGAAGGCTTCCAGGTCATCAAGGCGCACGACGGCTACGAGGCCCTGGAGCTTTTAGAGAACAACCAGGTGGATCTGATGGTGGTAGACGTCATGATGCCCGGTCTCGACGGCATCCGCACGACCCTTAAGGTCCGGGAGACGAGCAGCATTCCGATCATCATCCTCTCCGCCAAGTCCGAGGACAACGACAAGATCCTGGGGCTCAATATCGGCGCGGACGATTATATTTCCAAGCCCTTCAATCCGCTGGAGCTGGTGGCCCGGGTCAAATCCCATCTGCGCCGCTACACCCAGCTGGGCAACCTGACCACCCAGACCGCCGAGAATGTCTACAAATGCGGCGGCCTCCAGATCAACGACGACAACAAGGAGGTTTTGGTGGACGGCGAGCTGATCCGCTTAACGCCCATCGAGTACAATATCCTCCTTCTTCTGGTGAAGAACGCCGGCAAGGTCTTTTCCATCGACGAGATCTATGAGCAGATCTGGAACGAGGAGGCCATCGGCGCCGACAACACGGTGGCCGTACACATCCGTCATATCCGCGAGAAGATCGAGATCAACCCGCGGGAGCCCCGTTACCTGAAGGTCGTCTGGGGCGTAGGCTATAAGATCGAGAAACAGTAGGAGATACATATGAAACACGGACCCATTCCCATTGCCATCCGGAAACAGACGGTGATCTTCCTTCACCTTCTGTTTCTGTGCCTAAGCTTCGCCGGCATTACGTTCATTATCTTCAATCCGAACTACGGGCGGGGCCTGCACTGGCTCCAGGAAGAGGATTATGCAGATACCTATTCCTTCTCCCGCCAGCTGGAAGAGGACGTGGACAATGTCTTCCGGTATGTCCGCTACAAGGACCTGCTGGAACTGGAAGGGGAAGTGAATCTTGACGCGGAAATGTTCTGCGTCACCTATAATTCCGGCAACACCAAGATCTATACCCTGGGGGAGGCCGTCAGCTACGCGCGCCGTCTGGGCTATTACCTGAACGATGATTTCGAGGTCACCGGCGGCCCCGACGTCCATGAGTGGGATTCCCTCGGACCGTCGACGCCCTTTGTGGAATGGAAAACGTACAGCCCGGAGGAGACCTACGAGGGCCCGGGAGACGGTTTTTCCTCCGTCGAGGAGCTTTCCGTCCAGGTCATGAACGTGCTGGGCGAGTATTATCAGGTCCGCTATAACTATATCGACAAGCCCTCGAACCTCTACTTCCGCGTCTCCTACGTGGACGATATGGGGAATGAGCTTCTCTATACCAACGCCGGCCACCGCACCAACGACGAGCTGCGCGAGCTGGGCCGTTATCTCTATATGTCCGGCGAATCCCTCTTTGTGGACAACAATCTGCGGTATATCCCGGAGAATGTGATCTCGCTTCTGTCGACCAACAACCGTTACGGCAATCAGGATTACTATATCCTGCTGGCCGTGGATATCAGCTTCCCCAACCCCGACCCGTACGCCGAGGCGCAGGCCGACTATATGCGGTTCCGGACCGAATACATCGGCGGAGCGATCATGTTCCTTCTGGGCGCGGCAGGGCTTCTGCTCACACTGGTCCGCATGGCTCTTCTGACCGGCCACGTGGACGGGAACCGCGCCAGGATCGTGCGGCACTATTACGACCAGCTGCCTGTGGAATGCCTCTTCGTACTCTGCATGGCCGCGCTGTGGCTGGAGCATATGGCCCTGGACAGCGTCATTCCCCGGGTCATTCGGCTGTTCGTCAGTCCATCCTACCAGGACTATACCCGGAAAATGATCCGTTATATCCTGATCTATCTGATCCTCCTGTTTACGGGGCTCAGTATCCTTCGCAATTATAAATCGCATACCCTGTGGACCGGCAGCCTGATCTGCCGGGGACTCCACCGGATCCTGCCGGCGCTTGCGGGGCTTCCCGTCCCCCTGCGCTTCACGGGAGCATTCATCGGGTATCTGCTGACAGACGCCAGTCTCCTGGCAGGGTTCTATTTCCTCTATATCCAGAAGGAATCTCTGGGGATCCCTTATCTGTACCTGATCCCTCTCGTCGTGCTGGCGGTATTTCAGGTATGGATCTTCCTGCTGCTCTATCGGAGCCGCGTGGAGGCCCAGAAGATTGCTGGCGGAATCCTTAAGATGTCCGCCGGCGACGCCGGCTATAAGATCGATACCGAAGGCTTCTCCGAGCAGGCCGAGAAGGTGAGCCAGGCGCTGAATTCCTTAAGCGACGGTCTGGAGGCCGCCCTTTCCGAACAGGTAAAGAGCGAACGGCTGAAGGCCGACCTGATCACCAACGTTTCCCATGACATCAAGACTCCCCTTACGTCCATCATCAATTACGTGGATCTGCTGAAGCGGGAGAACATCAGCGATCCGAAGATCCAGGGCTATCTGGATGTCCTTGACCAGAAGTCCCAGCGCCTCAAAACCCTGACCGAGGATCTGGTGGAGGCGTCCAAGGCAAGCTCGGGTAATATCAAGCTTGAGATCTCCGAGATCAATCTGGTGGAGCTCGTGCAGCAGGCCGGCGGTGAATTCGAAGAGCGCTTCGCCATCCGCCATCTCGACATGGTATCCACGCTGCCGGATGAGGATATCCTGATCGCCGCGGACGGAAGGCGGTTATGGCGGGTGCTGGAAAACCTTTACAACAACGCGTTTAAATATGCAATGGAAAACAGCCGGATCTATGTCAGCGTGGAAGAAAGGGACGGCAATGCGTATTTCACGATCAAGAATGTGTCCGCCAGTCCGTTAAATATTAACGCGGACGAACTGACTGAGCGGTTCGTCCGCGGAGATGTCGCCAGAACCACCGAAGGCAGCGGCCTGGGGCTCTCGATTGCCAAGAGCCTGACCCAGCTTCAGGGCGGCAGCTTTGAGATCTATATCGACGGGGATCTGTTCAAGGTACAGGTCGGATTTCCTAGCCAAAAATCCTCCACCCGCATATAAAATTGTTCCGAAACCAGCTTCCCATCGTACGGTGGACGACCTTGCCGTTGCCGGACGAGGCATCCACTACGGTGCCGTTCTCGGCGACAATGCCGACATGGCCGGTGACGACGATGATATCGCCGGCGCGAAGATTGCTGAAGCTGGTGATCTTCGTATACTTGCCCACAGAGCGCCAGCCGGAAGAGGTCAGGTAGCTCTGCCTGACGCCGACCTGGTTCAGGCACCAGTAGACGAAGCCGGAGCAGTCGAACTGGTTCGGCCCCTTGGCGCCCCAGACATAACGGCAGCCCAGCTTGGACTTGGCCACAGAGATCAGCTTCGCGGCGCTGCCGGAAGCCGTACCGGTATTCGCAGTGCCGGAAGAAGATCCGCTTCCGGAACCGGAAGACGAATACCGCCGCACATTGGAGCCGGTCAGCTTGGCCATCGTCAGGACGCCTACGGAGCCGTCGCTTGCGAGGCCGTTGGCACTCTGGAAATTCTTGACCGCTTTCTCGGTCACTTCCCCGAAATATCCGGTGACATTGGCGGAAGACAGATAGCCGTACCGGCTTAAAAGCTTCTGGATCTGGGTCACATTCTCGTTCTGGTCTCCCAGAGAGATCCCGTTCGGAACCGCGTCTGAGCTGTTCAGCGCCGTTCGCGTCGACGGCCCAAGATACCCGTCTACCACCAGGTCGTTCCTCGACTGGAACTGCTTGACGGCGATCACCGTATCGTCGCCGTACTTGCCGTCCGGCTCAGTCGTCATGTATCCGAGCGCCTTCAGCCGCTCCTGCGCGGTCTGAACCACATCGCTGTGTTCGCCGTAGACCAGCATGTTCGGCTGAACAATATCGCTGTAAAGCAGGTTCATCGTCTGACGTCCTACCTTGCCGTCCTGGGTGATGCCGTTGATCTCCTGAAGCTTCTTCACCGCTTCCTCTGTCTTATCGCCGAAATTGCCGGTTACCTGGGCCTCGCTGGCCAGATATCCCAGCTCATAGAGACGTCCCTGGATCCGCTCGATATCGCTTCCCTGCTCCCCCTTGGAGGCGGCGTAATACTTCGCCTCCGGGTTCATGATGGCCTCCAGGGTAGCCGGTCCCACCACGCCGTCCGTTGGCAGCCCGTTCTGTCTCTGGAAGATCTGCACCGCAGCGTGCGTGACCTCGCCGTAATAGTCTGTCGGCTCATCATTATCCATAAAGCCCAGCTCCATCAGCCGTTCCTGGAGCTCCGCCACCAGCTCATAGGATTCGCCGATGCGGATATACTCCGGAGGCGCCTCGGTCTCCGGCACAGGAAGGTTCTTAAGCGTATCGTAATCCGGGCCGTCCATGGTCAGAGGGCTTAAGCCTTCGATCACCGGAGACGTCTCCGGAATCGTCTCGGCGATCACAACGGACGTCGTCTCCTCCGCCTCTGACGGCGCCGGGGCGGACGTCTGACTGCCGCAGGCCGAAAGCCCTGCCGCAAGCGTAAACGCCAGGGCAATATATGCGTACGTTCTGAATCTCATGGTAAATCAAATCCCTTCACTATATGGTCCCCCCGGGGATGCGCACAGCCCAATCCCCTCTAATCTCTCTGGGCAAGAGACGAACCGGAATTATCAGAATATCGCAATAATTCCGGTCCGATATGCTTTCTGTCTGTTTTGGATCGCCTGCCGCCTCCGCGCAGGCTCCTGCTGCCGCGCGCCTAGCGCTTAAGCTCTTTCTTCTCCTGCTCGACCATGCTGCGCGCGCTCTCAAGGCTGGTGCCGATCAGGGACGGCAGCTGCTTCTCGGGCATAGTCGGCGCATAATAGAAGCCCTGCTGCAGCGTACAGCCGCACCGTTCCAGGAACTTCTTCTGCTTGGCGGTCTCGACGCCCTCGGCGATCAGCTTCTTATTCATATTCAGCGCGATCCGGACAAGTCCCTCGACCACCGGTTCGCACTTGGACGTGTTCTCGATCTCCCATACGAACATCCGGTTGAACTTCAGGGTGTTCACCGGCAGTTCAAAGATCTTCATAAGTCCCGAGCTTCCGGAACCGAAGTTATTCAGGATCAGCTCCACGCCCAGCCATGACAGGGCCTGCAGGCGTCCCGCCATATTGGCGTAATCCATGCCGACCATATACTCGTCGACCTCGATGGCCAGCTTGCCCTGCGGCAGCTTATATCTCTCGATGACCTGTCCCACTTCCTGGACGAAATCACCCTGCATCAGCAGCGTCGGGGAGATCGGAATGGCAATGGAATCAAATTCCTTCCCGTCCGCCAGAAGCTTCGCAACCATGGAAGCCGCCTTGTCAAGGGCATAGTATTCCACCTGGCGGATCTGCCCGGTATCCTCGGCTACCGGCAGAAACTCAACGCTTCCGACCATGCCGATGTCCTGGATGAAGATGCGCATATAGAATTCCGCCCTGGTGAACTTGCCGGTCTCCGTATCATAGGTCGGACGGTAGCGGACCTCGACCTCATTATTCGCAAGGGCGGTTCCCATATAGCGGGCGATCGCCTGTCTGCGAAGAAATCTCTTATGTAAATCCATGTCATAAGCGATATACTGGTTGCTGCCCAGCTCCGCCGCACGGGCCACCGCCAGATCCAGACACTTCATCATATCGCCGGCGTTCTCGGCGTACCCAGGGTACGAGCAGAGGCCGATCTGCACGCTGCAGAGGCACTCGACGCCGTCCACATCCCAGCCTTCATCGAAGCGCTCGATCAGCTGATCCGCCAGTCTGGACGCCTCGCCCATGGTCCTGTTCCGCATGATCACGATAAATTCCACGCCAACATAACGGTAAACCGCGCAGCCGCCCTTCTGTTCCAGATATGTAAGGATCTGCTCCAGCAGCCTCTCGCAGCGGTCATGTCCAAACAGGTCGTTCATCCGCTTGAAGTTATCGATATAGAGCTTCAGCACAACTCCCTGACATCCCATCAGGAACTGGGCTTCCAGGCGGCTGTAGCAGACTGCGCTGTCGCTCTGCTTCTGATTCTCCTGGTCTTTCAGCCCCGCCGCGGCAGTTCTGGCCGCCGGCTCCGGCTCCTGCGGTTTCTCCTTCTTCTTAAATAATGCCATGGCTATCCTCTCCTAAGTGATATATATAGGGAAAGTATAACGCGAATCGACCCATCTTGCAAGAAAAAATAACCCCATTCCCACGAAAAAAAGCACCGGCCCCGCGGCAATTCCGCAAAACCAGTACTTTCGTGCGCCCTCAGGGACTCGAACCCTGGACAAATAGATTAAGAGTCTACTGCTCTACCAACTGAGCTAAGGGCGCTCTTTTG
>CANQME010000038.1 GCA_947624815.1 uncultured Lachnospiraceae bacterium
ACGGAGAGAAAATTTATATAAAAGAAGCAAGAAAACCCAGTAAAATCAATGGGTTTGGCAATTTAACAATTGCCTATCCATATTTCATGCAAGGAGAATACCATGAAAGAATTCTACATAGACCCGACTCTCTACACCGGCCGTCCCGCGAACGTCTCCGGACGTCTTCCCCGGGAGATCCGCACCTACGACCTGCTGGATCAGCTGGGCATCTCCTATGTCCGGCTGGATCACACGGCCGCCTACACCATCGAAGACTGCCACGGCATCGATCAGAAGCTGGGCATCGAGATCTGCAAGAATCTCTTTCTCTGCAACGCGCAGAATACCGCTTTCTATCTGCTGATGATGCTGGGAACGAAGAAATTCCGCACCGCCGTTCTCTCCAAAGAGATCGGCAGCGCGCGGCTGTCCTTTGCCTCCTCCGATTACATGGAGGAATACCTGGACATCACGCCCGGGTCCGTAAGCATTCTGGGACTAATGAACGACAAGGATCTCCATGTCCGTCTGCTGATCGACGAGGACGTCATAAACGGCCACGAGTACATCGGCTGCCATCCCTGCGTCAACACCTCCAGCCTCCGCATCCGGACAAAGGATATTCTGGAGAAATTCCTGCCCTATATCCGCCATCCGTACACGGTGGTAACGCTATAAAATCACGGTCATAACTGGCGGCAAAACGGCCGCAGGCATAACCGGCAGGCATGGCGGCCACGGTCATGACTGGCAGGCGCGGCGGCCGCGGTCATGACTGGCAGGCGCGGCGGCCGCGGTCATATCCGACCGACATGGCGACCACGATCATGACTGGCAGGCGCGGCAACCGCAGTCATATCCGACCGGCGGGACGGCCGCTGGCACAACCGGGCCGCCCCGCCGGCAATATGATTCAGATTTCTCTCGTCGCTTCCTTAAGCCAGGCTCTCTCCTCGTCGTCCAGATACGGCGAGATCTTCTCATAGACCTGCTTATGGTATTCATTCAAATATTCGATATCCCGCTTCTCCATCAGCGATACATCCAGAGCGTCCAGATCGATGGGCACATAGGTCAGGTACTCAAACTCCATAAACTGGCCGTACTCGTTCTTCTCCGCCTTCCGGCATACCAGAAGATTCTCCGTGCGGACGCCGTGGCTGCCCTCGATGTAGACGCCCGGCTCATCGGAGCAGACCATTCCTTCCTCGAAGGCGGCCCATTCCGTCCGTTCCGGGACCGCTTTCCAGCGGAACCCTACCGGCCCCTCGTGGACGTTCAGCAGATAGCCGACGCCATGGCCGGTACCGTGGTTGAAATTCAGACCCCGGCTCCAGAACGGCTCGCGGGCCACGTAGTCCAGCGTCATGCCGCTGCTGCCGTAGAGGAATTTCACATGGCCCAGGCGCAGCATGCTCATGGCGACCAGGGTGAAATGCTCCCGCTCCTCACCGGTGATGGGACCCACGGCAATGGTTCTCGTGATATCTGTGGTTCCCTCGTAGTACTGCCCGCCGGAATCCACCAGATAAAGTCCCCGCGGCTGAATGACCGCGTCCGATTCCGGCGTGGCCGAATAATGGCACATGGCCGCGTTCGGACCATAAGCGGAGATCGTATCGAAGCTCAGGCCCAGATTGCCGTCCTGCTGCCTGCGCAGCTCCTCCAGATAATCGGATACGCTGATCTCAGTCATCGGGATCTTCCCCACGTTCTTCTTCATCCAGTAAATGAACTTCGTCACCGCGACCCCGTCCTTAATATGGGCGCACTTCATGTTCTCCACCTCGACCGGATTCTTCACGGCTTTGGCAAGGGTGGTCGGATTGGTCCGGTCAATGATCCGGTTGCTGCCGTCCAGATTGCTGACAAGCGCGTAATTGGTCCTGGACAGCTGCATCAGGACGCTCTCGTTTCGGAACGATTTTACGAACTCATAGATATCGTTATACGGCCTTACGGTCACGCCGATCCCCTGCAGGTAGTCCCGGACCTCGCCGTTTAACGTCGCTTCGTTGATAAACAGATCCAGTTCGTCCATGGTTACGACCGCATAGGACAGCACCACCGGATTGCACGGCACATCGTTGCCGCGGATGTTCAGGAGCCAGACGATGTCGTCCATACTGGTCAGGATATGGACCGTCGCCTTCATCTCCTTCATCTTCTGCCGCAGCTGCGTGATCTTTTCGGAAGCGGATTTCCCCGTATATTTCTCACCCAGGATCCATACCGGCTCGGCGGACAGCGCGGGACGGTCCGCCCAGATCTCGCCCATCAGATCCTGACCATAGTAGATCGTCGCCTTCTTCTCTTCCAGCTTCTCCTTCAACCTCTTCCCCGTCTGGCTGCTGACCACACGGCCGTCGAAGCCCAGGACGCCGCCCTCCGGCAGAACGTCCGCCAGGTAGTCCTCGATCTCCGGAACGCCCTCTTCGCCCATCTTCATCAGGGTGAAGCCGCTTCCCTCCAGTTCCTTCGCCGCCTGGACGAAATACCTTCCGTCCGTCCAGAGGCACGCCTCCTTCGCCGTCACCACGGCGGTTCCCGCAGAACCGGTAAAACCGGTCAGGAAACGGCGGCATTTGAAATAGCCGTCCACATACTCCGAAAGATGGAAATCCGCCGTCGGCACCATATAGGCGTCGATGCCCCGCTGCGCCATCAGGCTGCGAAGGTTTTGAAGGTTCTCGTTCATACTTGTCGCTCTCCTTTTCTTTTCATTCCCGGCGTATGTTTCGATCCGTGCCGGGCTCTTCTGTTCATCCGCCGCGATCAGTCCCAGCGCCACGCACGCCTTATACACGCCGTCGTCAGCGATGTCGGCCGTCACATAGTCCGCAACCGCCTTCAGCTCATCCGGGGCGTTCCCCATGGCGACGCCGCAGCCGACCTCCTGAAGGATCGCATAGTCGTTCATGCTGTCCCCGAAGGCGTAGCATTTGCCGATATCCACGCCGAGGTAATCGCAGAGACGCTTCAGGCCGACCGCCTTGGATTTCTCCTTCTCCGTCAGGTCTGCGCCCAGCCGCGATGCGATCAGCGGACAGTCCAGCTCCGGAAACGCCTCCGCAAGCTTCGCCGCGCCTTCCGGATAACCCACGTAGATCATGGTCCGCACCGGGTAATCCAGCGCCTCCCACGGATCCTGAAAGTTTCTCCGGCTCTCGCCCCAGCGCAGGATATCGATCGCTTCCACCTGATCGGGATGCGTGAAATAATCCTCCGTGCCGGTCAGCCATCCGACGGCAAGACCTTCCTTCTCCCCGAATTCCAGAATGCGGCGGATCAGATCCTTCGGCATAAACGTCTCGTAGATCAGCTGATCGCCTACCGTGATCTTCGTTCCGTCGTTATGGACGATGGCGTCCGGGCGGATGATATCGCGGTAAATGCTGCTGTTCGGCGTATCCATGTCCCGCGCCGTCCCCAGCACGATGCAGTAATTCTCGCGCAGCCGGTCCAGAGCAGCAAGCGCGCTGTCCGGAATCGTCATCGTCGCGTGATTTAAAAGTGTCATATCCAGATCAAAACTGATAATTGGTTTCATGAAATTTCCTCCTGCGGCAGAAGGGACTCCACATAGGACCATATCTCCTCCCGCCCCTGTTTGCTCAGCGCGGAAAACGTCAGAAGCACGTCGTCCTTTTCCATTCCCAGACCATCCCGGATCAGCTTTACCTGCTTCGCCGTCTGGCTCCGGTTGATCTTGTCCAGCTTGGTGGCGACGACCACCGGCCGAAACCCGTTGCGCACGATCCAGTCGTACATGGTCTTATCATTCTCCGACGGTTCGTGGCGGATATCCACCAGCAGAAAGACGCACAGAAGCGACCCGGAACGGTGAAGATAATCCTCGATCATCTTCCCCCAGGACTGCTTGACGGCCACCGCGATCTTCGTATAGCCGTAGCCCGGAAGATCCACGTAGTAAAACGCGTCGTTTACATGATAAAAATTCACGGTCTGGGTCTTGCCCGGCTGGGAAGACGTGCGCGCCAGCGCCTTCCGGTTCACCAGCGCGTTGATCAGGGAGGACTTGCCCACGTTGGACTTGCCGGCGAAGGCAAATTCGGGCTGGTCGTGGACCGGGAACCGGCTGGTAACGCCGCAGACGGTCTCCAGCTCCGCTTTCTTAATGATCATAGTCGTCAAATTCCTTTCTTCCTGCTTGGCAGCGGACCTGCCCGCTGTTTCTGTCACGGCCCGCCCGCTGCTTCAGTCACGGTTTCGGCCGCCGTTTCTGTCACGGTTTTGCCGCCGTTTCTGTCACGGCACGCCCGCTGCTTCGGTCACGGTTTCGCCCGCCGTTTCTGTCACGGCCCGCCCGCTGCTTCAGTCACGGTTTCGGCCGCTGTTTCGGTCACTGCTCCTCCTGCGCGTCCGTCCCCGCATCTTCCTTGCCGTCGCGGACGAACGCCTCCGCGATGACCTCTTCCATATTCTTCACATAGATGATCGCAAGACCCCTTGTGATCTCCTTCGACAGCTCCGCGATGTCCGGCCGGTTCTTATTCGGTACCAGGACGCGGCGGATGTGGGCCATCTTGGCCGCCAGGATCTTCTCCTTTAAGCCCCCGATGGGAAGGACGCGCCCGCGGAGCGTGATCTCCCCGGTCATGGCCAGCTTGCAGTCCACCGGATGGCCCGTGACGGCTGACAGCATGGCCGTGGCCATCGTGATCCCGGCGGATGGACCATCCTTGGGTACGGCTCCCTCCGGGATATGGATATGTAAATTATGCTTCTCAAAATATTCGTCGTCCACTCCGTAGCGCGGGCAGACCGAACGGACATACGTCATGGCGATCTGGGCGGATTCCTTCATCACGTCGCCCATCTGGCCCGTCATCTTCAGCTCGCCCTTGCCCGGCATCGTATTGACCTCGATCTGCAGCGTATCGCCGCCAACGCTGGTCCATGCCAGCCCCCGGACGATCCCTACCTGATCCTCCTCGTTGGCGTCCTCGAAGGAGACCCTTTCCTTGCCGAGATATTTCTCCAGATTGGACTCGGTGACCCGGATCGGATGGGCAGCGGGATGCTTTCGTCCCGCGGCTGCGCCGTCCTGTCCCCGGCTCTCCAGGTATTCCCTCGCCGCCTTCCGGCAGATATCGCCGATACGCCTTTCCAGGTTCCGGACGCCCGCCTCGCGGGTATAGTTGTGGATGATCCTCTTCAGTGCGCCGTCGCTGATCGTCAGCTGATCCGCGGTCAGACCGTTCCGCTCCAGCTGCTTGTCTACCAGATAATCCCGGCCGATATGGAATTTCTCATTCTCCGTATAGCTGTTGACCTCAATGACCTCCATCCGGTCCAGAAGCGGCCTGGGGATCGTCTGGGTCGTGTTGGCGGTGGCGATGAACAGAACCTGGGACAGATCGATGGGCGTCTCCACATAGTGATCGCGGAACC
The DNA here is from genome assembly GCA_947624815.1 of uncultured Lachnospiraceae bacterium. Taxonomy (GTDB): domain Bacteria; phylum Bacillota; class Clostridia; order Lachnospirales; family Lachnospiraceae; genus UBA3402. The sequence continues at coordinate 5,398 of CANQME010000038.1, forward strand.
GCACGTTCTGCTCGCCGTCCAGCACCTCCAAAAGGGCGGACGACGTGTCCCCCTTATAATCGCTTCCCACCTTGTCGATCTCATCCAGAAGCATCAGAGGATTGCTGACCCCCGCCTGCCGCAGGCCCTCCACCAGACGGCCCGGCATGGCTCCCACGTAGGTCTTTCTGTGGCCCCGGATCTCCGCCTCGTCCCGTACGCCGCCCAAACTGATGCGGATGTATTTTTTATTCAATGCCCTGGCGACGGAACGGGCAATGGACGTCTTGCCGGTTCCGGGCGGGCCCACCAGACAGAGGATGGGGCCGTTGCCCTTCTTCGTCAGAGTGCGCACGGCCAGATATTCCAGAACCCTCTCCTTCACCTTTTCAAGACCGTAGTGGTCTTCGTTCAGGATTTCCTGGGCATGGACGATATCGTTGTTGTCCCGGGACGTCTTCTTCCAGGGCAGCTCCAGCAGCGTCTCGATATACATCCGAAGCACATTGGCCTCCTGACTGGACGCGGGCATGCTCTCGAACCGGGCGATCTCCTTGGACAGCTTATCCTTCGTCTCCTTGTCCGCCTTCAGCTGCTCCAGCTGCCGCCGGTACTCGTCCGCCTCCGTGGACGGATTGTCCTCCCCCAGCTCCTCCCGGATCAGGCGCATCTGCTCCCGAAGGATATAATCCTTCTGGTTCTTATTGATAGAGTTCTTCACCTTCTCCGAAAACTCCTGCTTGATCCGTGCCACTTCCACCTCGTTCATCAGGTGGCGCGCCAGCACCTCGTAGCGGCTTCCGGAGAAGATCGCTTCCAGATATTCCTGACGGACCGTGTAGTCCCACGGCACCTGTACGGCGATCTGAAGCATCAGATCGTCCAGATCCTGGATCGCCTGCAGATTCGGGATCACGTCATGGCCGAATTTCGGGTTCTCCTGCCCGTATTCCTTAAGCTTGTCCTTCAAAATACGCGCCATGGCCTCCCGGGAGGCGTAATCCGTCTCCGCCCCCTTCACATAGGGCAGATGGGCGATCTCCCCCACTAGCATGGGATCCGTCTCGTCCAGACAGAGAAGCTCCGCCATCCGGATCCCCTCCACCATGACGCGCACGATATTCCCCGGCATCTTCACCAGCTGCTTCACCTCGGCGACCGTCCCGATATGGAACAGGTCCGCCTGCTCCGGCTCTGCCACATCCGGCGAGCGCTGGGTAAGCAGAAATACCTTCTGGTCGCTGACCATGGCCTTCTCCACGGCCGTGACCGACTTTCTGCGGCTGATATCAAAATGAACCATCATCGTAGGCAGGACCGTCAGGCCCCGCAGCGCAATGACGGGCATCGTCATAATCGTATCTTCCATTTCCTTCCTCCAATCGGGACAGCCGCCTTCCGGCGGTCCTCCCTGTACAGCGTCCCTTCATCCCCGTATAACGTATCCTCACCCGCAGGCGGCCTCCGCCGTCTCCGGTGATTAGGAAAGGGTGGGGAACGCAGCCACCCACCCTTTATCCGGCATCCGATCCTACGCGATCTCGCCCGGTTTGTCTTTCTTAAACTTCCTGGCAAACGACATCTTCGGAACCTCTGTATCCCTGCGCACGATATCCGCTTCGCCGGTTCCGTCGATCACGTTCTTCGTGATCGTACAGATCCCCACGGTCCCGTCCGACGGGATCTCGTACATCAGATCCATCATCGCCTTCTCCATGATGGAGCGCAGGCCCCTGGCCCCCGTCTTGTGCTCCATGGCCAGCCGGGCTACCTCCAGAAGAGCTTCATCCGTGAATTCCAGCTTTACGTCGTCCAGTTCAAACAGCTTCTGGTACTGCTTCACCAGCGCGTCCTTCGGCTCCTTCAGGATCCGCAGAAGCGCCTCCTCGGTCAGAAGCTCCAGTGCGACCGTGATCGGCATACGTCCGATAAACTCGGGGATCAGGCCGAACTTGATAAGGTCCGCCGCCTGCACCTGCTTGAGGAGCTTGTCGATATCCGAATGATTCCGGTCCACGATCTCGGAATTGAATCCGATGGAGCCGGTATTCAGACGGTTCTCGACGATCTTCTCCAGCCCGTCGAACGCGCCGCCGCAGATGAACAGAATGTTGGTCGTGTCGATCTGCAGCACCTCCTGATGGGGATGCTTCCGGCCTCCCTGGGGCGGTACATTGGCCACGGTTCCCTCCAGGATCTTCAGGAGCGCCTGCTGCACGCCCTCGCCGGATACGTCTCTGGTGATGGATACGTTCTCCGACTTCTTGCCGATCTTATCGATCTCATCCACGTAGATGATACCGTACTCCGCGCGGTGGATATCATAATCCGCCGCCTGGATCAGCTTCAGAAGGATGTTCTCCACATCCTCGCCCACGTAGCCGGCCTCGGTAAGCGCCGTCGCGTCGGCGATGGCGAACGGTACGTTCAGGATCTTCGCCAGCGTCTGGGCCAGATAGGTCTTGCCGCTGCCGGTGGGTCCCAGCATCAGGATATTGCTTTTCTGTACGTTTACTTCCGTGTTCTTCATGGAAGTAACTCTCTTGTAATGATTGTATACCGCTACGGAAAGAACCTTCTTGGCGTCGTCCTGGCCGATCACATACTCGTCCAGAAACGCCTTGATCTCCTTTGGCTTCAGTAAGTTAATGTCGTTCAGACCGGGTCCGTTCTGCTCCTGATCCTCCATCTCCTCGTCAAGGATCTCGGCGCACAGATCGATGCACTCGTCGCAGATAAACACATTGTTCGTACCTGCGATCAGCTTGCGCACCTGATCCTGCGTCTTCCCGCAGAATGAGCAGCGGATCTTGTCGTCCATTCTTCCTGGCATACTATCACCTCACTTTCCTGCACATATCCGGCCGCGCCATCTCCGCCGCGGCCGTCCATACGTCCGGCCGGACCGTCCGTTCCGCGCCGGCGCGCGGAAACTCTCCGGTCTCAGTGCTTCGCGATCACCGCGTCGATCAGCCCGTACGCTTTGGCCTCCTCGGCCGTCATGTAATTATCGCGCTCCGTATCCCGCTCGATCACCTCGATGGGCTGACCGGTATTGGCCGCCAGAAGCTCGTTCATCTTCTTCTTGGTCTTCATGATCTGCTCCGCCACGATCCCGATATCTGTGGCCTGCCCCTGGGCGCCGCCGGACGGCTGATGGATCATGACCTCCGCATTGGGAAGCGCGTAGCGCTTGCCCCTGGCTCCGCCGGCCAGAAGGAACGCGCCCATGCTGGCCGCCATGCCGATGCAGACGGTGGAAACATCGCACTTGATGTAATTCATCGTATCGTAGATCGCAAGTCCCGCGGTGATCACGCCGCCGGGGCTGTTGATATAAAGGTTGATGTCCTTGGTCGGATCCTCCGACTCCAGAAACAGAAGCTGCGCCACCACAAGGCTGGCCGTCACCTCATTCACCTCTTCTCCGAGGAAAATGATGCGGTCCTCCAGCAGGCGGGAGTAAATGTCGTAGGAACGCTCGCCGCGGCTGGTTGCCTTAACTACATAGGGGACTAAGCTCATAACCATATACCTCCGTTCGTTCTATATACTGATATTCGGCCCTGCAGTGCCGGGCCCGACGGCCGCGGCTTCCCGCCCGCGGCGTCTTCCCGTCCGCTGTCCGGGCGCTGCCTGCCTCGCGGCTAGACCAGCTTTGCCTCCGCCACTACGAAATCGATCGCTTCCTGCACGGCCAGGTCCTCTTTCAGATGCTTAAGGCCCGTCTCGCCCAGCTGCGTCCTCACCTGCCCGGCGTCCATCTTATAGTTGGCGGCCATCGCGTTGATCTCGCGCTCCACAGCCTCCTCGTCCGCCTCGATATTCTCCGCCTTCACGACGGCCTCCATGACCAGTCTGGTGCGGATCCGCTGCTCCGCCTGGGGCTTTAACTGCTCCTGGAACTGTTCCACGGTCATGCCGGTATACTTTAAGTACTGGTCGAAGGCCAGTCCCTGGCTCTGCATCCGGTACGCGTAGTCGTTGACCATATTGCGGGTCTCGGTAGCGATCATGGCCTCCGGGATCTCCATGGACGCGTTCTCCACCACCTTGGCGACGACACGGTTCTCGTTCTCCGTGGCGGCCTGACGGCCCTTCGTCTCCGCGAGCTTCGCCTTCACGTCCTTCTTATAGTCCTCCAGGGTCTCGAACTCGGATACCTCGCCGGCGAACTCGTCGTCCAGCTCCGGAAGCTCCTTCACCTTGATCTCCTTGATCTTCACCTTGAACACGGCGGGCTTGCCGGCCAGTTCCTTCGCCTGGTAATTCTCCGGGAAGGTCACGTTGACCTCGCACTCGTCGCCGATATTCCTGCCGATCAGCTGCTCCTCGAAGTTATCGATAAAGGAATGGGAACCGATGGTCAGCGGGTAATCCTCGCCCTTGCCGCCTTCGAATGCGTTCCCGTCCACAAAGCCCTCGAAATCGATCACGGTCTGATCGCCGTCGGCCACCGGACGGTCCTCAACCGTCACCAGACGTGAATTCTGATCCTGCACGCGCTTAAGCTCCGCTTCCACATCGGCGTCGGTCACTTCCGCGTCGGCCTTCTCCACTTCCACGCCCTTATACTCGCCGAGAGTCACCTCCGGCTTCACGGCTACAGTCGCCGTATAGATGAACGGCTTGCCCTTCTCGATCTGGATGACGTCGACCTCCGGTCTGGACACGATATCCAGTCCGCTCTCCTCTACAGCGCCGGCATAGCTTTCGTCCATCACGATATTGGCGGCGTCCTCATAAAGGACCTCCACGCCGTACATCTTCTCCACCATCTGCAGGGGCGCCTTGCCTCTGCGGAAACCCGGAATATTAAAACGGTTCTTATTCCTGTTAAATGCTGTCTTGATCGCCGCGTCAAACTGCTCCGCCGGCACCTCGATGGTCAGCTTCGCCATGTTCTTTTCCAGATTTTCTACCTGTAAACTCATGCTTTTAGGTTCCTCCTTAAACTATACGTGAATCATATATGTGAATCGCCGTTACCAGATGGGCGCGTCACTTCAAATTAGCATTATAGCATAGGTCTTCCGTAAATACAAGGAAATTTCTTCGGTGTTTTCGATGTTTTCGGCGAAATTCGCAGGGATCCGCCAATGCGCCGCGTCGTACGTCCCGCGCTATGCCTTGGCGTGGATCGTATTCTTCACGCTGATCTGTTTCCATTTCCCCGAATGGTACCTCATGCCCATCAGCACCGTGCGCATGCACTGATCCGCGACCAGGGCGATCCAGGCGCCCCACAGGCCCAGATGGAAGAAGCTGATCAGCGCGATGCAGACCAGGGAACGCACGCCCAGCACCGTCACCGCCGTCACAATGGCAGTATAGCGGGTATCCCCCGCTCCGCGGAGACCGCCGGATACGATGAACTGGTCTGCCTGGAAGGGCTGGCTGGCCGCCAGAAGGATCAGGATCGGCGCGCCCAGGGCGATGACCTCCTCCGAATCCTTGAACATGCCGATGATCTGCTCATTGAAGCATACCATCAGGGCCATCAGCACAAAGGAAGCCGCGATCCCCAAATTTCTGGTCAGCCGCATATAGACCGCCGACATGTCGTAACGCCGCTTGCCGATGGACTGCCCCATCAGCGTCGTCGCCGCGTTGGCGAATGCCTGCCCCATCATGAAGCTCATGGACTGGATGCTCATGCACACCTGGTGGGTGGCGTAGATCAGGTCGCCCAGACCGGTGACCTGACGGGTGTAAATGATGATGCCGGCCCGCATGAACAGCTGCTCCATCATGGACGGGATACCGATGCCGACCACGCGGCCCATCAGATCCGTGTCGAAGCGGAACTTTTCCTTCAGATCCAGATAGACATAGTGCTTCTTCCCGAAGGACACCCACATTGCGATGCCGAAAGCCACCGTCTGCCCGATGATCGTGGCCCACGACGCGCCGGCCACGCCCATTTTCGGAACGCCGAAATGGCCGTAGATCATGATATAGTTGAAGATCAGGTTGATCACGTTGGCGATGGTGTTGTAGATCATCGGCGTCCGGGTGTCGCCGATGCCCCGCAGGGCCGCCGTCACCGTGATGGCAAGACACAGCGGGATAAATCCGTACAGCTGGATCCGCAGGTAATCGTCGCCCAGCTTCAGGGTCTCCTCGCTGATGCCGGTGCCTCCCATGAAGCAGATCAGCTGCTCGCAGAAGACAAGACCCAGAACCATGAACAGAAGCGACATGAACAGATTCAGGATCATGGCGTGCTTAAAGACTAAGTTGGAACGGTTCCGGTCCTGCTGTCCCCGGAACCGGGCGATCATGGCCGTGGCGCCGACGTTCAGTGCCTGGATCATGGTCATCAGAAGAAACTTGGGCTGGGCCGCCAGACCCACGGCCGCCAGGGCGTTGATCCCCTCCTGGCCGGGAAGCCTTCCGACCATGATCTGATCGGCAATACTGGTCAGCTGCGTCAGCACCAGCTCCACCAGGCTGGGCCAGGCGATCAGGACGATATCCCGGTAGATCCGGTCCTTTCTGACTCCCTCCGGAATATGGATCCGGCCGATGGGGCCGCTGATCTCCTGCTTAGACGGCTCTCCGTAAGGCAGATCGTCCAAAACGACGCGGACCGTCTTTCCTTCCATTTCTCTTTCGTGATTCATCTTTCGGATTCCTTCTTTCGATTTCTTTTCAATCAGAATGATCTGTGATATACTGTATCTATCTGTCAGAACAAGGAGGTCTACTATGGAGATTGAACGCAAATATCTGATCGACACGCCGCCCGATGGCTACCGCAGATGGCCGTTCCGTCAGATCGAACAGGCTTACCTCTGCACCGCGCCAACGGTGCGCATCCGCCGGGAAGACGATACATATTACATGACTTACAAATCCGCCGGGCTTCTGTCCCGCGAGGAATACAACCTTCCGCTGACGAAGGAAGCTTACCTGCATCTGCTGGAAAAAGCGGACGGGACCGTACTGACGAAAAAGCGCTATCTGAAACCGCTGATTGAAGCGGCCGGCGGCGCGGCGGATCTCATGATCGAGATGGACGTCTTCGAGGGCGCGTACAATGGCCTGATCCTGGCGGAGGTGGAATTCCCCACCGAGGAAGCCGCCCTCGCCTTCACGCCGCCCGAATGGTTCGGCCGCGACGTGACCTTCACCGGCGAATATTCCAACAGCCGTCTGGCCATGTCGGCGCCGGCCGAGCCGGGCCGCTGAGGCTTCCGGACGCCTCAGCGCCTGTGCGAACCACTGGGGCTTCCGGACGAGTCCGCGCCTGTGCGAACCGCCAGGTCTTCCGGACGGTTCCACGCCTGTGCGGACCACCCTGCTCCCAGACAACGGGCTGATATGACCAAGGTCGTCATACCAGCCCCCATTTTTCTGTTATTCTGTCTCCCGCGCCCCGTCTTCCCCTTCTGGCCGCCTGAAACCGGCCGGTCCGGTACGCGGAAAAACATGCTCTGCTTCCTGCAAAAGCCCGCTTTTATGATCCGAAGACCGCTCTTTTTGCACTCTCCCTTCGAAGCGCCGGCCCCGGCCCCTTCCTCCGCGGTTACTCCTCCAGCTCGTCTTCTCCGATCAGCTCGTCGAATTCCTCGTCATCCAGCAGCTCGTCGAAGGCGTCCGCGACGATCTCATACTCGTCGTCGTCCTCGATATTGTCCAGCTCCGGCTGACCGTCTGTCTCGTTATAGCGGTACAGATATACCTCGCCGGTATCCGCGTCCTCGCCCTCCGTCGGCAAAAGCGCGATATAATCCCTGCCGCCTGCATCAAAAATAGTCAGTACCACGCACTCCAGCTCCGTATTGTCGTCAAGCGTAAGAGTCACCGTCATCTCTTCTCTTTCTTCGTTTTCCATTGCCATAATCGTTCCTCTCTGCCGCCTCTGCGGCCAGTATCCTGTCGGTTCCCCGGTTCCCTGCATCCGCAGGAATCTGTCTGTAGCTCGCCTGCATATCCACTCTAACAGACCTCCGGTTGAAACGCAAGGACTTTTTAAGGTTTTTCCGTTTCTTCCGGCCGTTCCCTCACCAGATACTCCTCCACGAAGCGGGATACCTCCTGCTTCTTGCCGTACCGCTCCTTCGCCCAGCAGACGTGGAGCCGGTCCTTCGCCCTGGTCATGGCCACATAGAACATCCGCCGCTCCTCCTCCAGATCCGCGTCCAGCACCGCCTTGCGGTGCGGCGTGATGCCCTCGTTGGCGTCCAGAATATAGACCACCGGAAATTCCAGTCCCTTCGCGCCGTGCATGGTCATCAGAGACACCCCCTCGCGGGCGGCCTGCCGGGCCTGCGCCTGTTCCAGAAGCCGCTGTCTGTAGTCCTCCATATGGTCGAACCACGCTTCCATCGTTTTATAGTTGGCGGCGCTCTCCTGCAGCTGATCCAGGGTCTCCATCAGCTCCTCCGGCTTCAGCCACCTGTAAAGGGCGTATTCCTTCAGATAACCGTCGTAGCCAACCGCCTTGCGGATATAGGTGACCGCTGCCGCAGGCGCCATGGTCTTAAGCATCATCAGGTCGTAGCGCAGCTGCTCGATCCGTCCCACCATCCAGCCCTTGTCCTGGTAGAACGCCTCCACCCGGTCCCAGGACACCGAAGCGTCCTCCAGGGCGTCCCGGCTGATATAGCGGTTGGGGCGGTTTATGATCTGCAGGATATTACCGCGGCTCAGATCGCCGCGGGCTGCCCGTATGTAGGCCAGCACATTTTTCGAGATCCAGTGGTCGTAGAGATTCGGAAGGCTGTCCTTCATCGTAAACGGAATGTTGTACTCCATCAGCTTCTCGATCATCAGACGGGGATTCAGATTGGTCCGGTAGAGGATCGCGATGTCCTCCAGACGGTATCCGGCCTGCACGTAGCCCTTGATCTCATCCACGATCCTGAGCGTTTCCGCCTGGGCGTCGGCGCTTGCGCAGGCGGCCACCGGACGGCCGTGCCCCCGGGCCGCTTCCAGCTTCTTGTCGTAACGCTTCCGGTTATGGCGGATCAGACGGGAGGCGGCGTCCACGATCTCGATCGTGGAACGGTAATTGACGCCTAAAAGCACGGTCCTCGCCTCCGGATAATCCTTCGGAAATCCAAGCATGATCTCCGGTTTGGAGCCCCGGAACCGGTACACCGACTGATCGTCGTCCCCGACAATGAACAGGTTGTCCTCCGGCTTCGCCAGCATCCGTACGATCTCATACTGGACCTTATTGATGTCCTGAAACTCATCCACCAGGATATAGCGGAACTTCCGCTGCCAGATCGCCAGAATGTCCGGCCGCTTCGTGAAAAGCTCATGGCACATGACCAGCATATCGTCGAAATCCAGCAGGTTCGCCCGCCTCATCTGCTCCTCGTATCCGGCGTAGATCTCCTTAAACATCTCCTCGGAGCAGTTCTGGGAATAATAATGATTCAGATCCACCATCTCGCTCTTGACAAAGCTGATCTCCCCAAGAACCGCGGAAATGAACTCGTGCTCGTCCTCGATCTCCAGCCTGAGCTTCCCGACCATCTCCCGGACAAAGCGGATCCGCTGCTCCTCCCGGACGATGTTGGACGCCTGGTAGCGGTAGGCGTATTTAAGTATCGTAAAGAAAATGGAATGAAAGGTGCCGAAGCTGACGCGGGAAGCGGCAAAGGCCGTCTCCTGCGCGCGCCGCCCGGGCTCCTCCCCCGACTCCATCAGCTTCGCGAACCGCTCCTTCATCTCTCTGGCCGCCGCCCGGGTGAATGTGATCACCAGAACCGACGACGGATCCACCCCGTATTCCTCCACCAGATGCTTCACCCGGTGGGTGATGACCGTGGTCTTGCCGGAGCCGGGCCCCGCGAGAACCATCATCGGCCCGTCCTTATGCTTGATCGCCTCTTTCTGAGACGGATGAAATTCCTCCAAAATCCTTCCTCCCCGGCTTTGTTTCCTGTCATACGTTCCTCACCGGCACGCTGATCCGGCTGCCGGCGCTTTTTGCCGGGGCGCGGTGGCCTGCCGCCTCACAGATAGCGTCCCGTGATGCTCTCCGCATTCTCCCGGATCTCCTCCGGCGTTCCGCTCGCTACGACGCGTCCTCCGTGTACGCCGCCGCCAGGTCCCATATCGATACAGTAATCCGAATTCCGGATCACATCCAGATCGTGTTCAATGACGATCACCGTCGCGCCGTGCTCCGTCAGATGGCGGAACACCTTAAGAAGCGTCATGACGTCCAGCGGATGAAGCCCGATCGTCGGCTCGTCAAAGACGAATACCGTATCCTCCTGGCCGCGTCCCATCTCGCTGGCCAGCTTCAGCCTCTGGGCCTCTCCTCCCGACAGTCCGGGCGTCTCCTCGCCCAGAGTCAGATATCCCAGTCCCAGATCATGCAGAACCTCCAGCTTCCGGCAGACATTCGGCAGATCCCGGCACGCCTCCATCGCCTCGTCCACACTCATATCCATCAGCTCCGGAAGCGAGCAGCCTGCGCCGCCCTTCTTCGGCGTCCGCCGGATCCGGTAAGCCTCCTTCGAGTACCGGGAGCCGCGGCACTCCGGACAGGGAATGTCCACATCCGGCAGAAACTGCACGTCCAGGCTGATCGATCCGGTGCCGTCGCAGACCGGACAGCGCAGGTCCCCGGTGTTATAGGAGAAATCGCCCGCCTTATAGCCTCTGCTTCTGGCGTCCTCCGTTCTCGCATACACCTTGCGCAGCTCGTCGTGTACATCGGCGTAGGTGGCCACCGTAGAGCGGACGTTGATGCCGATCGGTGCGGCGTCGATCAGCTTGACATACCGGATACCGTCCGCGGAAACATTTCTCACATGCTCCGGCAGACGCCCGCCCTCCGCCGCGCTCCTTAGCGCCGGGATCAGGCTTTCCAGCACCATCGTGGTCTTCCCTGAACCGGAAACCCCCGTAACGGCGGTCAGACGTCCCTTCGGGAAATCCACCTCCAGCGGCTGTACCGTATGGATCGGCCCGGTTGACAGATGGATCCGCCCCAGTGCGAAGATCTCCTCCGGACGAAGCTGCCGCCGCAGCCGGACCTCCGATCTTCCGGACAGAAAGCCGCCGATCTTCGAGGCCGGGTTCTCCGCAATCTGCGCCAGCTCGCCTTCCGCGATCACGTTCCCGCCTCCGGCGCCGGCCTCCGGTCCCATCTCGATCAGCCAGTTGGCGTGGGACAAAACAGCCGTATCGTGGTCCACCAGGATCACCGAATTCCCGTCCGCCACCAGATCGTCCATTACCCCGGTCACTCCCTCGATATTCCGTGGATGCAGACCGATGGACGGCTCGTCCAGCACGTATAAAACGCCGGTGGTCCGGTTCCGCACGGCCCGCGCCAGCTGCATTCTCTGCCGCTCCCCGGTGGAAAGCGTGGACGCCTCCCGGTCCAGGGTCAGATAGGAAAGCCCCAGATCCATCAGTCTTTTCGCGGCGTGCAGAAACGATTCGCAGATGCTCTCCGCCATCGGCCGCATCTCCTCCGGCAGGGAAGCCGGAACGCCCTCCACCCATCCGATCAGGTCGGAAAGCGTCATCCTGCATGCCTCCGCCAACGAGATCCCCCGAAGATGCGGGGCTCGCGCCGCCTCCGACAGCCGGCTTCCGCCGCATTCCGGGCAGGGTCCGATCTTTAAGAACTTCTCCACGCGCTTCATTCCCTTCTCATCCTTCACATGGGCGAGCGCGTTCTCCACCGTATAGACCGCGTTGAAATAGGTAAAATCCATCTCTCCGGCGGTATTGGTTTTCTCATTATGGTAAAGCAGATGATATTTCTTCGCAGGGCCGTGGAACACCAGGTCCTTCTCCTTCTCCGTCAGATCCCGAAACGGCACGTCCGTGCGCACGCCCACATGATCCCTGGCGATATCCTTCATCAGCGACCACATAAGCGTCTGCCACGGCGTCACCGCCCCCTCGTCGATGGTGAGGGAATCGTCGGGCACTAGCGAAGACTCGTCCACCGTCCTGACTGTTCCCGTTCCGTCGCAGCGGCGGCAGGCCCCGGTGGAATTAAAGGACAGCTCCTCCGCCCCCGGCGCATAGAACCGTTCCCCGCAGTCCGGACACGCAAGCTCCCGTCCGGCGGCCACGTTCAGGGACGGCGGCAGATAATGCCCGTTGGGACAGCGGTGGGACGCCAGCCGGGAGTACATGAGCCGCAGACTGTTTAAAAGCTCCGTTCCCGTTCCGAAGGTGCTGCGGATCCCGGGAACCCCGGGTCTCTGCCGCAGGGCAAGGGACGCCGGAACGTAGAGAACCTCGTCGACCTGCGCCTTCTCCGCCTGCGTCATGCGGCGGCGGGTGTAGGTGGAAAGCGATTCCAGATAGCGTCTCGACCCCTCCGCGTACAGGACTCCCAGCGCAAGCGACGATTTCCCCGAGCCTGAGACACCCGCGATCCCCACGATCCGGTGCAGCGGAATATCCACGTCGATATTTTTCAGATTATGCACCCTGGCCCCGCGCACCTTCATGTGCGCCGGTATTCTTATCTTTTCCATATCCCTGATCCTTCGCAAGTTTATTTTCCGTATTCATGCAGACTTTTCCGGCCGCGGCCGTTCCGTCTTACACAGCCGCGGCATAGGATAATCATAAAGACTCCTTCAGGAGAATCCCATGAGCCGATTTGCATCGATCTCCGGCATCGTAACCGCCCTGGCCGTCCAGCCGGCCGACCAGGCCGCCTACTCTCCCTGCGCCCTGACCCTGACCGTTCAGGACTACTACGGCAGGCAGAATACCGTCATATTGGAACCCACCGCCTATGTCTTAAACCAGGCTCCCATCCGCCAGGGCGACGTACTGATCGTCTTCTATGATACCGCCGCGCCCATGCCTCTGGCCGAACCGCCCCGGTACCGGGCCGTCGCCGCCGTCAAACCCGCCTATGCGCAGAACGCATATCTGGATACCTTCGATCAGAACCTGATCAGCAGCGACGGGATCCTGCAGCTGGAGCTGTCCAATCTGACCGAGACCCGCACACAGAACGGTCAGCTCTATGAAGGCTCGCTGGACGGGCGGCTGCTCCTGGCGCTGTTCGGCTCCACGACCCGCAGCATCCCGGCCCGGGCCGTGGCGGAATCGATCATCGTATTCTGCGCCTGAGCGCTTCGGCGGAGACGCCTTCCAGCTCCAGGAGCCGCCTCTTCACGTCGAGCCCTCCGGCGTAGCCGGTCAGGCTTCCGTCGCTTCCCACCACCCGGTGGCACGGAATGATAATGGAGATCGGATTGTGTCCCACCGCGCCGCCGACCGCCTGCGCGGACATCGTCCGCGGCCGCGGCGCAGCTTTCGGTCCCGCGGCAGGCAGGACGCTTATCTGCCCTCCAGACGGACGAACATTCTCCGGATCAGCCGGCATATTCACAGCAGCATGAAACGGCTCAGGGCTGAAACAGCCGCCATCCGCCCCCGCGGCCGCATACGCCGCTTCCTGGCTCAGCTCCCAGGCCGCCCGCTCAGCCAGCGCCTTATAGGTCGTCACCTCGCCGTAGGGGATCTCCAGCAGATACCGCCAGATCCTCTTCCGGAACGCACTGCCCTCCGGGCGCAGCGGCAGCTGCGCCGGCTCCGGCCGTTCACCGGCAAAGTACCGGTCCAGCCAGGCACGTGCGCGCACGAACACCGGCAGATCGTCCCGGCGCACAGGCCGTTCCTTCAGACCGCCCAGTTCATATTTCTGCCCCTCGATCCAGAGGCCGGTCAGCGACTCCCCTTCGGACGCCAGCGTCAGCCGTCCCACCGGGGATTCGTATCCGGTTCCATACACCATCCGTTCCATCTCTCCGACCTTCCCGCGGCGCCTCTTTCTGCCGCAGCAGCATCTCCGGCTCTTCCCGCCGCGCATCTTTCTGCCGCAGCAGCATCTCCGGCTCTTCCCGCCGTGCCTTTCCTACCACACCATATTCGCCAGTCCCACGATCAGCGGCAGACTGGCAATGCTGAGCACCGTGCTGAGACAGATGTCCCGCACAGCCCCGGTATAGTCCTTGTGAAACAGCTGGGCGAAGATCGCCACATTGGCTCCCACCGGAGCGGAAGCCACGATCAGCACCGCCAGGCGGATTCCCATGTACTCAGCCGGAACCAGCGTAAGCAGAGCGATCGTCATGAGCGGGATCACAAGCAGACGCATCAGGCAGCACAGATAGGTCAGCCCGTTGGTAAACAGCTCCCGAAGCGGCATCTGCGCCAGATAGGAGCCGATCACCAGCATGGCGATGGGTCCGTTCATGGAGGCCAACGTGCCCATGACACCCCGCAAAAGCTGCGGCACCGGGATCGGCAGGAAGAACAGAAGGAGTCCCCCTGCCAGGCCCAGAACCACCGGATTCGTAACGATCCTTTTGATACTGACCGTCGCCGGATCCCTGGTGATCGAATAGACGCCGAAGGTCCACTGCAGGATATTCAGAAGCGCCACGTAGGACACCACATAGAAGACCGCCTCCTCTCCCAGCGTCATCTGCACCAGCGGGATCCCGATGAACCCCGCGTTGGAGAACGACGAGCCGAACTGGCAGATGGCGGACCGCTTCTTAAACACCAGCGTACTCACCGCCATGGAGAGCAGAAGGGACAGTACCGCCGCGGCGAAGGACCACAGAATCTCCGTAAACATCTGCGGCGTAAAATCCCTGGAATACGAGTTCAGGATCACCACCGGCGTGATCACATACAGAAGAAGCTTCCCCAGCTCCCCGCTGCCCTGCACCGTCAGAAGTCCCTTCTTATACATCAGGTATCCGATCAGAAGATAAATGAGCATCACCAGGTTCTGGCGAAACAGCAATAATACGATATCCATACATCAACCTCCCCCGGTTTCGGCCGCAGGACTCCTGTCCGCGGCCTATGCCAGGAATTTCAGAATTTCTCTCCAGTACCCCTCAAGTACCTTTGTCGACGAATTGAAGATCTCGTGCTTCGTATCCGGCACCTTCACAAGCCGGGCGGTGGTATGCCCTTCCCGGTTGATCCGGTTCACGAAGTACTCCTGCTCCGATCCCACGACGAAGGTATCGTTCTCCGACTGGAACAGAAGGACCGGCGTTCGGATCTTCTTCACCGCTTCCTCCCGCAGATAGCGGTTCAGCTGGGCCGCGCCGTAGAGCCAGCCGCAGCTCGGCGAGGTCATCTGGTAGATCTTCTCCGACTCCCTCTTCCGCTGGTAGTAATCATACCGCTCCCGGTTCATGGAAGGGCTTTTCTCAAAGGTCTCCTTCCCATCGAAGGGACCGCAGCCCGGCGCATACGACGCGCCGCGTCCCAGACGGCAGAGGAGCCACGCCAGACTCTTTGCCGCCGTCCACGGGACGCCCGCGGTGATCGGCCGGATCATCGGCGAGGAAAGGATTGCTTTCGTAAACAGCTCCGGCTTCGCCGCCAGCGCGGCGGCTCCTACGCCGCCTCCCATGGAATGGGCGTAGAGATAAAGCTTAAACTCCGGATGTTCCGTCTGCGCCAGATGCGCCACCGCCAGAAGATCCCGGATATACCGGCTGTAGCTGTCCACATGGACCAGGCTGTAATCGTCCACGAGACGGTAGCTGTGACCGTGGCCACAATAGTCGTGCATATACACATGATAGTGGTTCCGAAGGAAATAGTAGATCGTCTCCTTGTACTTCTCCTCCGATTCCGTGAAGCCGTGGGACATCACCATCACTCCCACCGGCTCATCCGCCGTGTAGCAGGCACAGTAAAGCTTTCTTCCCCCGTCGCGCGTTAAGTAGACCACCCTTTTCCTGGCCTCCAGATACGGCACGACCGTCCCGTCCATCGTCTGCCTGTAGTTCTCTTCCTTCAGGATCTGGTCGTACATCCTGTAAAATCCCCCTTTCCGAATCCGTCCGCTCTCATCCGATCCGCGGCCCATGCTCTTCCCTTTTGCCTTCCGGCGCATAAAACCGGCGCCGGCAGACAAAGAACCGGCCGGAAGCGTATCGCAGCCTCCAGCCGGATCAGCTTTGTCCATACGGACAGTATAGCATATTGATGCAGACTTTTTAAGCATTTTCTTTCCGTATTTCTGTATTCCGTTACCAGACGGCCCTTACCGCCCCAGAAATCCCCATACCAGGTATATAAGCGTCACGCACAGACCTACGCAGACCAGCATCAGACCATAGGAGAAGCTCTCCTGGATCACGCGCATGTTGTCACGGAACCGTTCCTCCCGGCGCACCAGCCGGTCTGTCACGGATTCGCGGGCCGGTCTCTGCAGCTGGCCGTCCGGCTCCAATCCCGCGCCCTGCCGCGCTGCCGCGGACTTCTGCGCCGCTGCCTTCTGCCTGTTCCAGGGCAGACCGTTTAAGAACGCCGCCACAGCGTCGGCCGCTCCGCCGACGACATGGGCAATCAGGTTCGAGTCATGGGGCTCCCGCTCTGCGGGGACCTGCTTATGGGTCGTCAGCCGCGCGAACCGGACCACTCCGTCCACAGCGCTGTCCAGCACCCTGCCCACGAAGGTGGACACAGCAAGAAAAGCGGCCGTCGACGCCGGAACCAGGTACCGGTCCAGGAAGCCGAACACGGCTCCTCCCACCGCCGGCAGCGCGACCTGCAGGACCGGCCTATAGACCAGGTTCTCCAGATCAAGCCATGCGGGCCACCGGTCCACGTAGCGGCGGTTCCCCGCGCCGTCCTTCTCCGTCAGAAGACCCCGGATCACCGCGAGATACAGGATCACGCCGATGCAGATGCTGATGGCGCCGCCCTTCAGGTTCCCCAGGGACAGGTAGGCGACCTGGTGGGTGTGGCCCTGCACATGGAAAAATTCCTGCCCCAGATCCGCGATCCGGTCCATGGTCTGATGCGCCGTCAGACCGAGAACCGGAAGAATGGCCGCCGCGGCGACAAGCGCCGCCGTCGTCTCCGGCCTCATATAGGAATGGGCCGCTTCCGATCCCTTACGCGCCGCCGTCTCGCCGCTTCCGCCGTTCATCCGTTTCCGCACGGATCCGCTGCACATTTCATCATACCGTCTCTGCTTCTCCGGATCCGTATTCTTCTCCACGAACACCGCCAAAAACAGCTTCAGCATATACGCCACCGTCATGCCGCCGGTAAACAGAAACACCCATTCCGCCAGATGCCAGATCCAGGGTCCGCCCACAGCCTCCATATATTCCACGATGCTCTCGTGGATCAGCGTCTTGCTCACATAGCCGTTCCACAGCGGAATTCCGCCGATGCCGAGCGCCCCCATCAGGAACGCGAACATCAGCGCCGGCTTATGGCGGCCGAAGCCGCGGATCTCGTTCAGATCCAGCTGATGCAGGTTCATATACACGGCGCCGGCGCACAAAAACAATACCAGCTTAAACAGCGAGTGGTTCACCATATGGAGAAACGCTCCCCGCACCGCCAGCGAATTGCCCTCTCCGATGCTCCTCAGCAGACAGGCCATACCGATCCCCGTCAGGATGAACCCGATCTGGGAAATGGACGAGCAGGCCAGGGTGCGTTTCAGATTAATGGAAAATACCGCCAGAAGCGCGCCAACAAACATGGTGACCAGTCCCAGAGCCGCGATCAGAAGCCCCCAGCTGTGATCCGACCCGAAAAGCCCGCAGGATACCACGATGATCCCAAACACACCAGTCTTCGTCAGGATGCCGGAAAGCAGCGCGCTGGCCGGGGCCGGCGCCTCCGGATGGGCCTTGGGCAGCCAGATATGCAGCGGGAAGCAGCCTGCCTTCGCGCCGAAGCCAAAGAGCATCAGGGCTCCCGCCGTGTAAAGCTGCGCCTTCGCCGTCGCAAAGAAACCTCCGGACGTTTTGCCGGTCCATACGGACTCCGGCAGATTGCCCGCCTGCCGGCTTCCGTTCATCACAGCGTCCGCCAGAACGGAGACAGCGTCGATCTCCAGCGTGCCGAACAGGTCGTACAGCAGGAAAAGCCCCATCAGCATCACCATGCCGCCGATGACAGCCACCGCCAGGTAGGTCTCCGCCGCCTTAAGGCTTGCGCTTCTCTCGTCGAACGCCACCCATACATAGGATGTGAACGACATGATTTCAAAGAAAATAAAGGTCGTAAACAGGTTCGCCGACAGAAATACGCCCACCGTCGCCGCGAACGTAGCCCAGAAGAAGATATAATACCTCCTCCGGTTGGCGTAATGCGCCATATATTCCCGGGAGAAGATCCCGCTGACCGTCCACATCAGCACCGCCACCGCGCAGTACACCAGACGGAACCCGTCCAGCTGAAGGTGCATTCCCATGCCGCAGAAGCCGGGAGTCACCAGATCCATCCACACCCGATTCATCCCGCTTCACCTCCTATCAGCGCCAGATACCGGAGCACAGGCCCCGCGTGGATTCCCACCGCCACGATCACGACGGCGAAGATCACGAGAGGCAGAAGCATCCGCCAGCTTGGGTCCTGATTGACGGAGGATTCCGCTGAAGCGGACTTCCCGGCTACGGATTCCCTGGCTGTTGGCTTCCCGGCCGAGGCTTCCCTGGCTGCCGGCTTCCCGGCCGAGGCTTCCTCCTCTTCCGGTTCTCCGGCCGCGGATCCCTTCACCTTCCCGATAATTCCCGGGAAATACGCCCGCACCACCACGGTCAGCATATAGATCCCGGTCATCAGCGCCGAATAAAGAATCACCGCCACACCGATATACGGCAGGACCCGCCCGACGGGACCTCCCGCGCCGCCGCTCATCTCGCCGCCCAGACGCAGTGCCGCCTCGCAGAGGTTCCATTTGCTGATAAAGCCGGCAAACAGCGGAATCCCCATCAAAGACAGCGACGAGATGGTAAAGCATGCGAAGGTCACCGGCATCCGGTATCCCATGCCGTCCAGCTCGTAGATATAGGTCTTGCCCGTACGGTGCATCACCGCGCCAGCGCAGAAGAAAGCGCTGATCTTCATGAACGCGTGAGCCAGCAGATGGATCAGCGCCGCCGCCAGTCCCAGCGGGCTCATCATCGTCGCGCCGAACAGGATATAGGACAGGTTACTGATAGTGGAATAGGCAAGGCGCCGCTTGAAATGCACCTCCTTCACCGCCATGGTGGACGCGTAGGTAATGGTCACCAGGGCGGCCGCCATCGCGACCCACTGGGCCCAGGTTCCGCGGAGAAGCTCCGTTCCGAAGCTGAAATACGTGAACCGAAGCACCGCGAAGGCGCCCGACTTGACTACCGCCACCGCGTGAAGCAGGGCCGTTACCGGCGTCGGCGCCACCGCCGCCTTGGGGAGCCAGTCATGCAGCGGAAAGACCGCCGCCTTCACTCCGAAGCCGAAGAACGCCAGCACATACACGAACAGCAGCAGGTTTTTATGCTCCGCCGCAGCCGCCGGATCGATCATCCCTCCCGCCACGAATTCCGTGGTTCCGACCGCCGAGAAGGACAGAACCGTCACCAGTCCGATGAACGCGAAGGCTGCGCCGCCGATGGAGTAATACAGGTACTGCCTGGTCGCTCTCGCCGCCTCCGTCGTCATGGGATGCATGACCAACGGAAACGTGGCGAACGTCAGCATTTCATAGAACAGGTACATGGTCACCAGGTTGCCGGCCAGCGCCACGCCCAGCGTCACGCCGTAGGAGATCGTGTAGAAGGCGAAAAACGCCGGCCTTCTCTCCTCATGCTCCATATATTCAAATGCATACAGCGTCGCCAGCGGCCACAGAAAGGCCACCAGCCCCGCGAAAAAGCTTCCCATCCGGTCCAGCCGGAACATCACCGTCAGCTGGCCGTAGAGCCGAAACAGCACCCGGCCGCCGCTCACACCTCCGCAGCCCGCGATCAGCCAGGCCATCAGAAGGCTGTTCACAAGTACAAGCGCCTCCACCAGCCACTGCATGATCCTTTCCTGCTTATCCCTGCGGATCCAACCGCTCATCGCAAGCAGCGCCGCCCCGCCCGCGATGGGCAGAAAGACAGGCACCGCCAATAGACGATCATACATATCCGTTCCTCCGTTCTCACGGTATCGATCCCGATCAGAAGACCGCCGCCGCGATCTTCTCCACAAACGCCGTCAAAGGCCCCGGGAAGCAGCCCAGAAGCAGGGCCGCGGCCGCCAGAAGCACGATGGGCAGCAGCATATAGAGCGGGGGCTCCTTTTTCTCAAGCCCTCTCTCCTGAATCTCCCTGCCGTCGAAATCCTGTCCCGGGAAATATCCCTGGATCATGATCGGCAGCAGATAGCCCGCGGTCAGAAGGGCGCTGATCAGAAGCACCACCGGCCCGAGAAATCCAAGCACGCCGGTTCCGGACGCCAGAGAGCCCGTCGCCAGGTACCATTTGCTCACAAAGCCGCTGAAGGGCGGGATCCCGATCAGCGCGAGAGACGCCATCGTATAGCAGCCCAGCGCCACCGGCATCACGCGTCCCAGACCCCGCAGCTGATCCACCCGCTTCCATCCGGTCCCCACGATCACCGCGCCTGCAAACAAAAACAGGCAGGTCTTGATGACCGAATGGAATACCACATGGGTCAGGGCGCCGGTGAATCCCACCGGGTCCATCAGGCTTAAGCCGAACAGCACATAGGACACCTGGCTCACCGTCGAGTAGGCCAGGCGCTTCTTAAACACCTTTTCACAGTACGCCAGCATGGAGCCCATGAACACGGTCAGAAGCGTCAATGTCATCCACGCGGCCTGAACCCAGGTTCCCCGAAGCACCCCGGGTCCTACGAGGAAATAGACGATGCGCACCAGGGCCATCACACCGGCCTTGGTGATCACGGCCGACAGCACCGCGCTGGCCGGGGCCGGAGCCACCGGATGGGCGATGGGCAGCCACCCGTGAAGCGGGAACATGCCCGCCTTGGTGCCGAACCCGACGATCATGCAGAAGACCGCCGTCAGAAGAAGGGGCGCTCCCGCCGCCATCTCCGCAGTAAACCGGCCTCCCGCCGTGAAGGACAGGTCGCCGCACACGCTGGCCAGGTAGAAGATTCCGAACAAAGCCAGAAACGCGCCGCCCACCGAATAGAACAGGTATTTCAGACCTGCCTGGACCGCCTCCTTCGTCATTTCATGGAGCACCAGCGGCAGCGAGGTCAGCGTCATCATCTCATAGAACACATAAAAGGTCACCAGATCCGCCGAGAAATCAAGCCCCACCAGCACGCCCACGACGATCAGATAGAACCCGTAGAACCGCGCCGGATGCTCCTCGTGCTTCATATAGGCCACCGAATGGATACCGGTCAGAAGCCACATGAGCGCCGTCAGAACCGCGAACAGACTTCCTGCGCCGTCTACGGAAAGCCCCAGCGTCAGGGTATCGGTCAGGGAAAACAGCCGCACGCTCCCGCCGCCGGCCACGGCCGCGATCACAAAGACCGCCTCTATCGCCAGCACCGCCAGGTAGATCCGGTCAAGCGCCGCGCTCTGTCCGGATGCATGGCTTCCCTCCGATGTCCTTTGCTTCGAATTCGATATTCCTGTATATGCCAGAACCGCGACACCCGCCGCGACCGGCCAGAGAACCGGAAGCAATACTCTCATTGTCCCTACCTCCTATTATCCGAACATCGCCAGCCCGTCCGTGATCGCGCGGACGATCGGCTGCGAGAACAGTCCCAAGATCAGATTCAGTATTATGAAGCACACGATGGCGATCCGCATGGTCCACGGATTTGCCGCGATCGCAGACGAGCCTCCGCCCTTTCCGGCGTATCCTGCGTCCGCCGCGGCCCTGCTTCCCGCGCCCGCCGCGGCTCCGCCCCCCGCTCCGCCGGTCCGTTCCGCCGGAGCCGGCTCCACGAAGGTTCCGCTCTTCGTCGGCCGGTACAGGCCGATCATCAGTCGCAGGAAATAGATGGCGTTCAGCACCGTACTGACCGCCAGCGCGATCAGCGTGATCAGCATCTTATGGGGACTGTCAAAGGCCGACGTGGCAAACAGCAGCTTGGAAATGAATCCCGCCAGCATCGGGAAGCCCACCATGGACAGAGCGCCGACCAGAAAGCCCGCGCCCGCCAGCCGGTTCCGGTAGGCGCTTCCGCGAAGCGCCAGGAAATCGGTCCGGTCGCCGGACACCTTGTAAAGTCCCACGGAGCTGATGAACAGCAGCGCCTTCGTGGCGCCGTGGGAAAAGATATGAAAGATGGCCGCGATCATTCCCGCCTGGGTTCCCAGGCCGATGCCCATATAGATGTAGCCGATCTGCGCCACCGACGAGTAGGCGATCATTTTCCGGGTGTCCGTCTGCATGATGGCCCGCAAGGAGCCGAACATCATGCCCGCAACACCGAACAGAAACAGGGCGTTGATGATATGGCTGTGAACCGCGTTCTCCGTCCCGATCACACGGTAGAAGAACTTGATCAGCAGGAAAATGTATCCCTTCGACACCAGTCCGGACAGCACCGCGCTGGCCGTCGGCGTCGCGTAGCCGTAGGTATCCGGGATCCAGTAATGGAACGGGAAC
>CANQME010000039.1 GCA_947624815.1 uncultured Lachnospiraceae bacterium
GCGCCTGCGAAGCACAGCGGTCGGAAGTCCCACCGTATGCGCGATTTCGAGGAGGAGGGTTAGAGTATCTTAGGCAAAAAAGGGCCGGTTTGGGGGTCTGCGTCCATGACCACAAGTCATGGACGCAGTGTCAGTCTGAGCGGGAATTTCTTCAGAAATTCCCGCGAATCTGACAGTGCCCCCAAACCGGCACTTTTTTGTCTTAGAGACTCTTCCCTCCGGAACCATGAGCGCATACGGTGGGACTTCCGACCGCGTACCCCTCGCGTCCCCCTCGCGGCGATATGCATCATTAACACCGCAAAGCAGCATCAGCACCCCTCTCCGCAAAACATTGTAAATTCCACCCTTTTATGCTATCATTATCACAAAGCCACAAAAAGGAGATCACAAAGCAATGCCGCTGGTAAGCATTATTGTCCCGGTTTACAACGCCGAGAAAACGATCGACAGATGCGTAAACAGCATCCTGAATCAGGAATACAGGGATTTTGAACTGCTCCTTTTGGACGACGGAAGCACGGACGCTTCGGGAGCGATCTGCGACGCATACGCCAGAAAGGATCCGCGCGTCCATGTCCTGCACAAAGCGAATTCAGGAGTTTCCGACACCCGCAACCGGGGGATCACGCGGGCTAAGGGCAAATATCTGCAGTTCGCCGACAGCGACGACTGGCTCACACCGGAGGCGACCAAATTTCTGGTGCAGGCCGCCACAGACCACAACTGCGATATGGTCATCGCCGATTTCTACCGGGTGATCGGCGAACGCGTCTCCCAGAAGGGAAGCATCGAAGAAGAAGGCATCATGGAGCGCGCAGACTTCGCCATCAAGATGATGCAGAAGCCGGCAGATTTCTACTACGGCGTCCTGTGGAACAAACTTTACAAACGCTCCATCATTGACAAGCACCATTTACGCATGGACAACTCCGTCAGCTGGTGCGAAGACTTCATGTTCAATCTGGAATACGTCCGGCACGCCAGGACCGTCTACGCCCTGCGGGTTCCCGTGTATTACTATGTGAAGACCAAGGGTTCCCTGGTCTCTCAGGGGATCAGCGTGAAGAAGACGATTCAGATGAAGCGTACCGTTTTCGCCTGCTATAACGATTTCTACAAAGACGTTTTCGACGACATGGATTACGAAAAGCGCAAAGGGCAGGTATACCGTTTCCTGTTCGACGCCGCCAGCGACGGCAGCGTCTCCCCCTTGAACATCCCCGGAACCTACCGTCTGGGCAATGAACGGACGCGGGTAGGCGCAGGCGCTCTGGAAGGGGAAGGCGTCCTCTTCGACGCCTACCGGGAGCGGAAGCTGCAGGAACGGCTGCTCGATATCGTGGCGCTGCGGAACGATCTGGCCACCGTCGATGTGAAACTGCTGTATTTCCTCGGACAGCCCCATGAGAAATGCACTCTGAAAGAGATCGCGGACATTCTGAATATCACCAAAAGGGAGCTGTCCGCGTCGATCCAGAAGCTGCTTGGCAAGGAAATGATCGCGGTCGTGGAGAAGACCCGCGCCCAAGCAAAGGAACCACAGAAGGAAGAGCGGCAGAAGGAAACGAAACAGAAAGAAGAAAAACAGAAGGCCGGCGAGAAGGAATATATCGTGACGCAGGAAGCGGAAAACGTCATGTCGGAGCTTCTGTTCGTTCTGTGCGATCTGGAACAGATCGAGTACGAAGGCTTCTCTCCGGAGGAGCGGGCCATGTACGAGAAACTGAACGAGAAGCGGAAACACAACATTCAAGGTGCTCTTCGGTATTAGGATACAGCGCTTCATATCACAGGCAGCGTGATCGTAACCGCAAAGCCTCCGCAGCGGCTGTGGCCGATGAGCACCTCTCCATGATGGGAATCCGCGATCTGCTTCACGAGCAGAAGTCCCAGGCCGTGCCGCTGCCCGGCGACCGCCTCATCACAGACCATGTAATGGGGCGCGGTATTCAGCGCCCGGATCTGTTCGTCCGACGCGCCGATCCCGTTGTCCTCGACGCAAATGACACAGCTTTCCCCCTTTTCCTCTACCGATACCCAGATTGTACACCCATTCTCATTGTGCGCCGCGCTGTTCTGCAGCAGATTCGAAACGGCGCGTTTAAGCAGATCCCGGTCGGCGCTTACCATGCATACGCCGAGATCTTCCCTGGTCTTCCATTCGATCGGATATTTCCCGTCCGGATCGGCGTTGACAAAATCTGCCGCCGCCTGCCGGACAAGCGCTACCGCATTCTCCTGCCTGCACCGGACCGGCTGCATATTATATTCCAGCTTGGACGCCAGGTTCAGGTCGCTGACAAGATCCCGTATCCGCCCGCTCTGTTTCAGAATAATATCGACCTTATGCCGTTCTTCTTCCGTCAGCCCGGAAGCAGACTGAAGCTGCCCGGCATAGCCCACAACCATGGAGAGCGGCGTCCGGATATCGTGAGAAACGCCGGCGATCCAGTTGGCCCTGGCCGTCTCCCGTTTCTGCAGCTGCCGCTTCTGCATTTGCAGCACTTCTGAGGTGGCGTTGATATGATGGGCGATCTCGGACAGCAATCCGGTCTCCCGAACGAAGACCGGTTCGCCCGAAGGCAGTTTCCGGATCCCGTTTGTGATCGGCCTGATGGAACGGAGCACCTTTATGTTCGCAACCGCATAGATCAGAAGAATGACAAGGAGATTTGCACCCACCGCGATCAGCGCGATCTGCGGTGCGTGCGCGATCAGCTGATAATCCCAGCTCGGCCACATATGCTTCCAGTAACTGGTCTTCGGAAATCCCAACACCACCAGTCCGGACTGCGTACCGGCCGGAAAGGCAGGATACCCGTTGATATAACCTCGGGTCAGACCCGCGATATCCGACAGAGTGTAGGTTTGCGGAACCGAATCCGGAAGATTTTCGCTGCTCCATACCACGGATTTCGTATCGTTATCGATCAGGATGGCCCACGCGCCGGCAGAGTCCAGAACCGCGGCGCCTTCATCGGAAAGGACGCATCCGTTTTCGGTTTCGGTCAGCGCCTCCGCGACCGTTTTCGCCGCGGCCCACGGACCGGCGTTCGCCTTCTGGCCGGACACCACCGCGAAAAGGATCAGCACATTCACCATAGCCAGCAGAACCACGCTCAGAAGCAGCCATCCGACAAATCGCCGGATTAGCTTAGGTACGCTTTTCATTTCATTTGTCCTCCACAAGCAGTTTATAGCCAAGCCCCTTGACCGTGACAAGCGATACCGGCTGAGAAGGATTCGCCTCAATCTTCTCCCGGATCCTGCAGATATGCGCCATCAGGGAATTCTCATATCCAAACGGATTGTCGCCCCACGCCGCCTCGCACAGCGCGTCGATCGTCACGATCCGGCCGGCTCCCCGCCAGAGCGCGGACAGCAGGGCGTGCTCCTTGGCGGTCAGCGGGATATGTTCCCCGTCCCGGACGACCTCCGCGCGGGCGAAATCAATGACGCTGTTTTTCAGCGGAACCAGCGTTTTCTCCTCCCGGTAGGTCCTGCGGAGGATCGCGGCCACGCGGTACAGAAGCTCCCTTGGCAGAAACGGCTTGACCATATAGTCGTCCGCCCCGAGGCCAAAGCCGCGGAATTTGTCCTCCTCCTCACCACGGGCCGTCAGAAACAGAACCGGATAATCGCCGGTTTTCCTTAACTGCTCCATCAGCCCGAACCCGTTCCCGTCCGGCAGCATCACGTCCAGAACCGCAAGCTCCGGCCGAAACTCCTTCGCCAGAGCGGTCGCTTCCCGCACACTCTTTGCGGTCGCGATATTCTGATAACCGTCGTTTCGAAAAACGGACACGACCAGATCCAGCAGCTCCTGTTCGTCATCTACGATCAGGATTCTCTTGTTCTTCAAATAGGACAGATCCATAGGGGTACTCTCCTTTCCGGTTCTCATTCTCCTGTCGAGATTATACCACGAAATCACGGTTTTTTTCGATTGCGTGCTTAAAAGTAAGGGAAATGTAAGGCAGGGAAAATTCTGCCGTAAGGCCGGTAATGTACAATACCGGCATCAGAGGAAAGGAGATATTTTCAAAATGAATATCATCGAGACACAGAATCTGACCAAACGCTATTCCGGCTTTACAGCGGTATCCGAACTGAACCTTCATGTGCCGAAGGGCACGGTCTACGGCTTTCTGGGGCCCAACGGCGCCGGCAAGTCCACGACGATGAAAATGCTTCTCGGACTGATAAGGCCCACCGGCGGTTCCTTCGTGATCGACGGCAGACGGTTCCCGGACGACCGGACGCAGATCCTGAAGGAGGTCGGGTCGTTTATCGAAGCGCCGGCCTTCTACGGGAACCTGACCGGCGAGGAGAACCTGGAGATCATCCGGAAAATACTTGGGCTTCCGAAAGCCTCCGTATCCGAAGCGCTGGAGCTGGTCGGGCTGACAGACTTTCGAAAAAGGCTGGCGCGGAAGTATTCCCTTGGCATGAAGCAGCGGCTGGGCCTCGCCGGCGCCCTGATCGGCAGACCGCCGGTCCTGATCCTGGACGAGCCGACGAACGGCCTTGACCCGGCGGGAATCCATGAAATCCGCACGCTGATCCGTTCGCTTCCCCGGCAGTTTGACTGTACCGTTTTCGTATCCAGCCATCTGCTGTCCGAGATCGAACTGATGGCGGACTGTGTCGGAATCCTGAATCATGGCCGGCTGCTGTTTGAGGGAACCCTTCAAGACCTGAAATTCTCGGCGGCGGCGCAGGGTTATCCCACTGACAATCTGGAGGATACCTTCCTTACTCTGATCGACGCGGACAACCGCCGGAGAGGAGGCGCACGATGAGTCTCGTTCTGGAATTCAGAAAAGTAAAACGGACCGGTCTTGCGGAAGCCTTCCTGGGCGGCGGAATCCTGGCCGCAGCAGTTCCATTTCTCAACATGACATTCCGTTCAGACAGGTATCTTTCCGCCAACGGTTCACCGGTGACCATCCTGATGGACGCCAACTGGCAGATGATGTCCATGCTGAATGTCCTGCTGACCGTCGCCGGCGCCTGCATCCTGTATCACATCGAGTACGCGGATCACACCATGCAGAAAATGAATACGCTGCCGATCCGGGAAGTCCGTCTGTTCTTCGGCAAAGCCGGAGTGATCTTCACATTCAGCATCCTGTTTCTGCTGACAGAAGCGGCGTCCGTTGCCGCCTGCGCAGCCCGCTGGTTCGGAAGCGGCCCCGAGACCGCCGCACGGGTCCTGTACATCTTCGGCTTCGCCCTGCTGATGCTGCTCCCGCCGATCCTCTTATCGCTGCTGGTCTCCTCGCTTTGCAGGAATATGTGGATCTCACTGGGAATC
Source organism: uncultured Lachnospiraceae bacterium (assembly GCA_947624815.1). Lineage (GTDB taxonomy): Bacteria > Bacillota > Clostridia > Lachnospirales > Lachnospiraceae > UBA3402. The sequence goes on from CANQME010000039.1 coordinate 5,321, forward strand.
GGTGTTGTGTGCGTATTTGCGGCCACCATGCTTCCCACGCGGGATTTTGTACTAACGCTGTTTCCGTTTGCACTGCCATTCCAGACGCCAGGAAGTCTTGCTGCCGATGCAGTTCGAAATTATGCGATTGCCGCTGCGGCCGAAGCCGTTCTGATCGTTTTGCTGGAGGTTATCATTCTGAATGTCAGGAGGTTGTTTGAATGAATTTCTTATCTCTTGTAGGGATCGAGTGGAACAAAACACGCCGGTCAAAGATCTTCCTGATCTTAATCCTGGCCACCGTCATTCTCTGGGCGCCGTCTGTCCTGAACGCGAATCTGAATTTTGGAATGCAGGCAGAGGGCATATCCCCGGAAAACAACTTCTTCATCCAGGGCTTTATGGCTATGGCATGGTTCCTGTTTCCGGCCACGATGGTCGTGATAACGGTCATGCAGAATCAGACTGAAAGAAGCAATCACGGCATTCTCAAAATGCTCTCCCTGCCTGTCGGCACCGCGAAGCTCTGCATGGCCAAGTTCGTCGTGCTGCTATCCTTCTCGGCCGTTCAGTTTCTGATGTCCGCCGGAGCGTACTATCTCAGCGCCGCGATTGCCTCCCGCACGCAGAGCTACGACTTCTTCCTGCCGCCGCTTTTTGTCCTCAAAGAAGCCGGCGTCATGTGGGCGTCCGCCATTCCGATGCTGGCGTTCTTCTGGCTGCTGGCCGTATGGATCCAGACTCCGATCTTCTCCATCGGGATCGGCCTTACGTCGATCGTACCGTCCGTACTGCTTATCAACACGAGGATCTGGTTCCTCTATCCCATGTGCTATCCGTTCTTCGTGATAACCTCCGAGTACGGAAAGCTGGCGGCGAATCTGGAGACCGCGCCGGTCAGACTGACGCCATGGCTTCCCGCCGCCGGGCTGATTACCGTGATATGTCTGAGCATTTCCTGCTTTCGCTTCGGGAGGGCTGAGAGGAGATAGGGCGCCCAGCGCCTTATCTCCCCGCCTTCACCCCAACCACCTGATACATCCTCTCATCCGAAACCACCGCCGTCACTTCCAGATACCTCCCGAAAAGCTCCGCCAGCTCCTGCGCCCCCATCAGCCCGATGGAAACCTTGCTGGCCGTCCCGGAATGATGGGCGTTGATCTTCTCCCGGCTCATGCCATGGGCGACCGTCAGCGTCCCGCCGGGCTTAAGAAGATCGGAAAGCCGGCGGATCAGACGCTCAGGATCCGGAAAATGCGGGAACGCATTGTAAACCACGATGCAGTCAAACCGTTCCTGAAAATCAGTCTCCTCTACATCTCCGCACAGGATCCTGACAGGATCCTTCGGAAACTTCTCCCTGGCGATTTCAGCCATTTTCGGCGAGATATCAATGCCGGTGACCGAGGCCACGCCTCTGCTCAGGTAGTCCGGGATCAGTACGCCGGTGCCGCACGCCACATCCAGAACACGCTTTCCCGCCGTCACGCCGGCGTGATCCAGTATCGTGCGGATCACCTCGTCCGAACGGATCATTTCCGCATCCCAGTCCGGCGCCAGGCGGTCGAAAAATTCGATTACCGATTGTTTCTCCATGCCTTATCTCCCCGGGTACCGGGCAGGGATCAGCCCTGCCTTCATAAGGGCGAAGACGATACTGGGCAGCAGCACCAGCTGGATCACGATGCCCGGCAGGGCCGTGACGAAATATCCGCCCGCCCAGGCCGCCATGGAATAGCTTCCTCCGGCGAAGATCAGGGCTCTGGCAAGACCCGCGACGATACGTCCCGTAAGCATCGCTCCGACCAGACTGATATACAGATCCGCATAGGTATTCTTTGTGTGAACCACCTGGGAGAGGAACCCGGACGCACAGCCGTAAACCGCACATTCGATCACCATGGGCGGCAGATAGGCCGCCGGCGGCATGCCGGTAAACAGGCTGGAAAGCAGCGGTCCGGCCGCGCCGCACAGCAGTCCGTAGGGCCACCCGCAGATCAGTCCGCACAGCAGAACCGGAATGTGCATGGGCAGATAGACGGTTCCCGCATTGGGAATCGCGTGAAACGCCTGGGGCAGCACGACGCACAGCGCAATGCAGATCGCCGTAATAATCGCTTTCTTGACTACAGTGATTTCCTTCATAATAACATACCTCCTGATTTTTTATTTCTTTCTCTCAGCCGGAACCTCCGGCCAACATTAACGGATCATAACAAATGCAGCCGCGACCGCCGCGCACAGCAGAAGCGCCAGCCAGTCGGCGGTTTGAAACGGCGGGTATTTCTTCTTCCTGCTCTGTGTATCCCCACGGTATCCCCGGGCCTCCATGGCCATGCTCAGCTCGTCGGCCCGTTTAAACGCCGCCAGGAAGACCGGCACAAGGAGCGGCAGCACGGCCTTCGCCTTATCCCAGAGCCTAGGACTGTCGAAACGGGCGCCCCGGGCCGTCTGCGCCTTCCGGATATTGTCCGTCTCCTCAAAAAGAGTCGGAATAAACTGGATCGCCACGGAAAGGATCATCGCGATCAGTCCTGCCGGCACCCCGATCAGCCGCAGAGGCGACAGCAGCCGTTCCATCGCGTCCGTCATGACCAGAGGCGCCGTACTGACCATCAGGACGTTGCTCATCGCCAGAAGCAGGAATACCCGCGCCACTACCTGAATCCCCTGAATCAGCCCCGCATAGGACGGGCTGAAGATCCACCAGCGCACCCACGGATCCTCCGGCTGATAGAAGCAGAGATTCATAAACAGAATCACACCGAAGAACCATTTCAGCCGAACGGCGGAGCCAAGCGCCGTACCCGGGGAAATGCGCGCCAGACGGATCAGCAGAGCCGTCAGGAGCACCCAGATGCCGTATCCGGGAAGCGTCGTCGTATTCACGACCCCGATCAGCAGAAGGAGCATGCAAAGGAGCTTTGCGCTGCCGGACAGACGGTGTATGACCGAATCCGCCGGCTGGTACAGGCCCACCGGAAGCTGTCTCATTGCGTCCACCTCCCGGCGATTTCATCAAGAAGCCGCCGGTACCGGATCGTACCGGCGGGTATCTCCCATCCCCGGAGCCGCAGCCTCTCTGCGATCCCGCTGACCTGCCCCGCGCCGGTTCCGTTGGCCTCAAGTCCTTTATAATCGGAAAATACTTGCGCGGCGGGACCGTCCTTAAAAAGCATCCCGTCCTTCAGGATCACAATGCGGTCCGCGTACTCCGCCAGGGCATCCGCATCATGGGAGATCATCACAATCGTCATGCCGCCCTGATTCAGCTTCCTCAGAAGCTCCAGAAACGCATCGCGCCCCAGCGGGTCCAGACCCGCGAGAGGTTCATCCAGGATCAGAAATTTCGGCATGACCGCCAGCACGCCCGCAATGGCCAGACGCCGCTTCTCCCCGCCGGAGAAGCCCAGCGGCGATCTGTTTCTGACCGCCTCATAATCGAAGCCCATCCATTCCAGCGCCTGCCGGACGGCGGCCTCCTTCTGCTCCCTGCTCCGGTCAAGATATTTCAGGCCAAACGCCACATCCTTCTGCACCGTGGTCTCAAACAGCTGAATCTCAGGGAACTGAAATACGACGCCGACCTTTTGCCGAAGGAGATTCCGGTCAAACTGCCTTTCATTGATATTCTCTCCGTCCAGGAAGATCTGTCCGTCCGAGGGCGCCGCCAGTCCGGCGATCAGCTGAATGAGCGTGGACTTTCCGCAGCCGGTCCTGCCCATCACGCCGACGAACTCCCCGTCCCCGACCGTCAGGGACAGCTCCTTTAACGCGGGCGCCGCATAAGGCGTCCCGGGCGCATAGGTGTAAGATACCTTTCTCAGTTCAACCGGCATAGCAGATCCTCCAGTTCCTCACAGGTGAGCGGACAGAACGGCAGCTGCAGCCCCCGGCTGCGCAGGTCGTAATAAAGCCTTACCGGTACGGGCGGCGTCAGTCCTGTCCGGCGCAGCAGATCCAGGTCCGTAAGCATCTCCCGGGGAGTACCGGCGGCGAGAAGCTGCCCGTCATGGATCAGCGCCACCCGGTCCGCTCCGACCGCCTCCTCGATGTAATGGGAGATCAGAATGACCGTTTTGCCCTCTTCATGCAGACGTGCGACCGTATCCAGCACATCCCTCCGTCCCTCCGGGTCAAGCATCGAAGTGACCTCGTCGAAGATCAGAATATCCGGCTCCGATGCCAGCACGCCCGCTATGGCGATCCGCTGTTTCTGACCTCCGGAGAGCAGGTGGGTCGAATGGGTTTCATAACCGCTCATGTCCACAGCCGCCAGCGCCCGCCTGATCCGCCCAGGGATCTCCTCTTCCGGCACGCCGAAATTCCGCGGACCGAACGCCAGATCTTCCCCGACGACCGACGATACGAACTGATTGTCGGGATTCTGGAACACCATTCCCGTTCGCTCACGGATCTTCCAGACATTGCCCGGATCCTTCGCGTTCAGAAAGGCCACGGTCAGTTCTCCCTGCTGCACCTCCAAAAGCGCGTTCAGATGCCGCGCCAGCGTCGACTTCCCGCTGCCGTTATGGCCGAGAAGCGCAAGGAATTCCCCCTGCCTTACGGAAAGGGAGAACCCGTTCAGAGAGCGCCTGTCATTCCCCGAATAGGAATAGACCAGTTTCTCTGCCCTGATCACATCCGGCATGGTCCATCCTCCTTTCGCCCGAAGCCATTCTGACACAATAAAAAGGTATGCGCAGTCCTCTCTTCAGAGAAAACGCATACCTTCCTGGTATACCGTACATAATTCCGCCGGCGGTCCCGTCGTCCGGACGGCATTCCTTCCGATCGGGATGTGTCAGCCTCTCGATTGTCAAACGCTTCGGCGTTTATCGCCGGCTTCCTGCCGGCCGGTTTATTGTACTATATTTCATCCGGGCTGTCAACGATTTTCCGAAGCTCCCGAAGCACGTCCTGGAGCAGCTTTCCGATGCTTAAGTCCTCTACCCCTACGACAATGTTGTCACAGTGGTTAATGGGGATCAGGATCCGCCTGGCGCCGCTCTGGGCAACCGCCCGGGCCATGGCCGGCGTGATCTCGCCATACAGTGCGTCTGCGATCACGATCCCAATGGGTCCGACGATCACGTCTGCCCTTCTGCAGCCCACAACCACGGCGTTCTCACCCGTCGCGGCGTGGTCCGCGCCGGCCTTCACCATGGCGGAGGTCGCCGCCGCATTGGTCCCCACGGCGGTCACGGTCACGCCCGGCAGGTTCTTCTTGACCGCTGCGACCAGCTGCCTGCCGATCCCGCCGCCCTGTGCGTCGATCACGAGTATGTTCATCGATCGTTCTCCTTAAATCTGTTTCTCGTCCTCATTGTAAGTGCCGGTCATGTACGTCGGCATCGTCCTTCCAAAGCCCCGGCATTACCATTATAGCCATCGCCGGCATGAAAAGCAAGTATGTATTTGCCGTCACATCCGTTCCAGGAGGCAGGCGGTCTCTATGTTCGCCGACGAGGGAAACATATCCACGCAGCAGATCCGCTGCGGTACGTAGCCGTACTCCATCAGCTTCTCCAGGTCCCGGGCCAGGCTGGTGGGCTTGCAGCTGACGTAGACGATCCGCTTCGCGCGGATCTCGCCGCCGATGCGGTCCAGAGCCTTCGGATGGATGCCGTCCCGGGGCGGATCCAGGATGATGATGTCCGGTGATACGCCCGCTCCCCACCCGGCGAGCACCTTCATCACATCTCCGGCGATAAACTCGCAGTTATCAAGTCCGTTCTGCGCCGCATTCTGCCGGGCGGCCTCCACCGCCTCAGCCACGATCTCCACTCCGATGACCTTTTCCGCCACCGGGGCCAGCATCTGGGCAATGGTTCCGGTGCCGCTGTAGAGGTCGAACACCACTTTGCCGCTCGTATCCCCCACATATTCGCGGACCGTGTCGTAGAGAACCTCCGCTCCCAGGGAATTCGTCTGGAAGAAGGAGAACGGTGAGATCTGAAAGCGCAGTCCCAGAAGCTCCTCGTAGAAATAGTCCTGGCCGTACAGCACCGTCGTCCCGTTGCTCTGAACCACATCCGCCAGGCTGTCGTTGCGGATATGCAGGATTCCCGCGAAACGGCCGTCAAGGGGCAGCGTCAGAAGCATATCCCGCCAGCCGGCGAGGAGCGCGGCCTCGTCCGCCCGATCCGACGGCAAACCGCGCCGGGACGTACCGCTCGTTCCCCCTGACTGCATCTGTTCCGCGGTTTCGGATTGCACGGCGGTCTGCGCCTGCTGTGCGGTTTCGGACTCCTCAGCGGTCTGCGCCTGCTGTGCGGTTTCGGACTCCTCGGCGGTCTGTGCCTGCTGTGCGGTTTCGGACTCCTCGGCGGTCTGCGCCTGCTGCACGTTCCGGCCTTCTTCCGTCTGTCCCGACGTCACCAGCGCGACCAGGATCTCGCCGGTCTTCACCGCCCGGCGCACCAGAAGATGACGCAGGTAGCCGCTGTGCTGCAGCTTTCTGTAGAAGGAAAGCCCTTCTTCGGCAAAATACTCCCGCGTCGCCGTAAGGATCCGCGTGAAATCCGGATGAACGATCCGGCAGCCGTCCGTATTTACCACATCGTGGAAGCTGCCGCGGCGGTGAAGTCCCAGCGCCAGCGGACCGCCCTTTTCCTCGTCGCCGAAGGAGAATTCCATCTTGTTCCGGTATTCCGACGGCAGGGGGCTGGGCTTCACGCCTTCAAAGATATGCTCAAAGTCGTACGGTGTCTGTTCCTTATGTTCGTTTAAGCCGTCGTCCTCTGCGCGGCCCGGCCGGTCGACCACCGGCTGCAGAAGCTCCCGCACCTGCTGCTCCTTGATCGCCAACTGTTCCTCATACGGAATGCTCTGGAACGTGCAGCCGCCGCAGACGCCGAAATGGGGGCAGCGTTCCGCCTCGCGCTCCAGCGGCGACGGCGTGAGCACGCGAAGAAGACGGGCCTCGCAGCGGCCGTTTCTCTTTTTGCTGACCACGAATTCCACCTCCTGGCCGGGCAGGGCGTTCTTCACGACGGCGGTCTCGCCGCCGACGGTAACGATGCCGCGGTTGGGAAATGCCATGCGGGCGACGGTTCCGGTGTATGTTTCGCCTTTTTTCATAGTGGATCCTTTCTTTGTTGGGGGTGAGGCGCTAAAACTTAAGGGCGCGCCTCCCGCTGGGGAGGTGCGCCCTCTCAATTGAACTTATTCCGCCGGCGCTGCTTCCGGTTCGGGCTCCGGTTCCTTCTCATCCTCGAAGAAGTCGTCGTCAAAATCGTCGTCGAAATCATCCTCGAAGTCGTCCAGATAATCCGGTGTGAAGAAACGGTACACCGCGTATGCGATGGCCGCTACCGCCGCTACCGCGCCAATGATCGCAAGTACCCACAGAATCGTGTTCAGCTTCTTGTCGGCGTCCTCATGCTTCTTGATCAGTTCGTTCAGCTTCGAAGCGCTGACCAGTTCCTCCACACGGCCCAACGCCTCCTTGCCCATGGCATCCAGTTTATTCATCCCAAGCACCCTCCTTCTCATTCCTGTTAAGATCATACTTCTCTTCTATACTATCATAATCTGTGCAGTTTTGCAATTTTTATTTACCGAAAACTGCGATTCAGACCTCCTGGCTCTTCAAAAACGACGCGAACAGCCGCCTGACGCCCACGGAATCGAAATCCACCGCCACCATGTAGTCCTTCGGACGCTCCTCGATCCCGACGACCGTGCCTTCGCCGAACTTCACATGCTTCACCCGGTCCCCTTCCTTGTACATGCAGGTCTTGCTCTTCTCAACCGTGAAGGCACGGCCGAAATCCGGCCCGGAATCCGGCGCAAAACGGCTGGTTCCCGCAGGCTTGTCCCTGCGGGCCGTCCGCGGCGACAATCCTCCGCTGCGGAATTCGCGATCCCGCTGGGACTGCGGACGAGGGCTGGCATTCCACGGAAGGCCCTGCTGCTCTGGAATATCATCCAGCCACCGAACCGGCTCGTCCCCGAAGTCATTCCCGGTATAACCTCTGTAACCGCTCCCGGATCTCAGGTTACTGTCCTGCTCTCCATAGCCGCCCCGCCGCTCGTTTTCTCCATATTCCCCGAATCCGCTCCTGGGCTTCAGCCGGTCGCTTTCCAGCAGTTCCTCCGGGATCTCGTCCAGAAAACAGCTCGGCATGCTGTACCGGGTCTGCCCGTTGACCATGCGCAGCCGTGCGCCGGTCAGCGTCAGATGCCGTTTCGCCCTGGTAATGCCCACGTAGCACAGGCGCCGCTCCTCCTCCAGCTCTGCCGGATCGTCGGATGTAGCCGTCATATAGCTGGGAAACACGCCGTCCTCCATACCGCTTAAATAGACATTCTCGAATTCCAGTCCCTTGGCGCTGTGAAGCGTCATCAGCGTCACGCGGTGCTCGCTCTGATCCAGCTCGTCCACGTCCGCCACCAGCGCGACTTCCTCCAAAAACCCGTCCAGAGTCGGGTTTTCCGCTTCCCGCTCGTAGTCCGCCGCCTTATTGACCAGCTCCTCGATGTTCTCCAGACGGCTGTCCGCCTCCTCGGTTCCTTCCTCCTCCAGCTCTTCGCGGTAGCCGGTCTCGTCCAGGATGTCCTCGATCAGCTGACGGATGCTGTACGTACGGCCGGCCGAACCGGCACCACCGGCGGCCGTATCGCCGGGTTCCCCGGCCTTTCGCTCATCCGGCGCCTCCCACGCATCCGCCGGCTCCGGCTGCATCTCCTGCAGCCTCGCACGGAACGACCCGATCAGATCCGTAAACCGGCCGATCTTCTCCGCGGCCTTCCCGATCCCCGGGATCCCTTTCGCCCGCGTCATGGCGTCGAACAGCGTGTAATCGTTGGCCGCCGCGAACACCGTCACCTTGCCGAGCGACGCGTTTCCGATGCCCCGCTTCGGCACATTGATGATCCGGGCCGCCGCCACGTCGTCCCGGCCGTTCGCGACCGTCTTCAGGTACGCCAGCATGTCCTTGATCTCTTTCCTCTGGTAGAAATTCACGCCGCCCACCAGCCGGTACGGCACGCTGCAGGCGATGCATTTCTCCTCCAGGAGACGGGACTGGGCGTTGGTACGGTAAAGCACCGCGCAGTCCTCGTAGGGATACCCCTTGTTCAGGATATCGCGGATGATGTAATCCGCCTCCTCATAAGCCTGGTCGAACTGCTTATACACGATCTTCCCGCCGGTTCCGTTGGCAGTCCACAGGCTTTTCTCCTTCCGCCCCACGTTGTTGCGGATCACGGCGTTGGCCGCGTCCAGGATCGTCTGGGTAGACCGGTAGTTCTGCTCCAGCTTCACCACCGCCGCGCCTGGGAACGCCTCCTCGAAATTCAGGATATTGCCGATATCCGCCCCGCGAAATTTATAGATAGACTGGTCGTCGTCGCCGACCACGCAGATATTCCTGTATTTGTCCGCCAGAAGGCGCACCAGCTCGAACTGGGCCTTATTCGTATCCTGGTACTCGTCGATCAGGATATACCGGAAGCGCTCCTGATAGTAATCCAGTACCACAGGCTGGGTTCGGAAAAGCTCCACGGTCTTCATCAGCAGATCGTCGAAATCCAGGGCGTCGTTCTTCTTCAGCCGGGTCTGGTATTCGGCGTAGATCTCCCCGATCCGCCGCTCATGGTAGTCCGCTCCGGCGTCCTTTATGAACTCATCCGGCGTGATCAGCCGGTCCTTGGCCGATGAGATCCGCCCCAGTACCATCCGCTCCCGGTAGAGGCGGTTGTCGATGTCCATGGCCTTATAGACCTGCTTCATAAGCGACTTCTGGTCGTCCGTGTCATAGATCGTGAAATGGGTCGTATACCCCAGAAATTCGATGTGCCGCCTCAGGATCCTGGCGCACGCCGCATGGAAGGTGCTGACCCAGATGCTCTCCGCGCCGAAGCTCACCTGACGGTCCACCCTCTCCCGCATCTCCCCGGCCGCCTTGTTGGTAAATGTGATCGCCAGGATATTCCACGGATTCACTTTCTTCTCTTCGATCAGCCAGGCGATCCGGTGGGTCAGCACGCGGGTCTTGCCGGAACCGGCCCCGGCAAGAATCAGAAGCGGCCCCTCTGTACAGGCGACCGCTTCCTTCTGCATCGGATTCAGTTGGTCAAGACTGCTCATCTGGACTCCTCGTAAGCCTTGCGTACCGCGATCGCCAGCTGGTCCGCGCAGGATGTCTGCTTAAATCCGCAGAGGTTGCCCTTCAGCTTCCCCTCGATCTGGTCTACCGTCATGCCGTCCACCAGCTTGCTGACGGCCTTCAGGTTACCGTTGCAGCCGCCGTCAAATTTCACATTCGTCACCACGTCGCCGTTCAGATCAAAGCTGATCAGGGAGGCGCACACGCCCTGGGTTCTCATCTGATATCTCATGGAAATGTCCTTTCTATATGGCATCGGTCTTATTCCGCACCGTATCCTTTTCTGCCGCCGCGCGGCCGGATCTTCGCTATGTAACCGGACGCCTGCCGGTTCACTTATTCCCGCAGTAGGCTACCGCCTCGATCTCCACCAGGGCCGCACGCGGGATCGCCGCCACCTCAAAGGCCGCACGGGCCGGGCACACGCCGGTGAAGAACTGGGCGTACACCTCGTTCATCCTGGAAAAGTCATTCATATTCTTCAGAAGCACCGTGGTCTTCACCACATCGTCCATCGTAAGTCCCGCTTCCGCCAAGATGTTCTTAATATTGGTCAGGGACTGCCTGGTCTGGCTGGCGATGTCCTCCCCCGCGAAGGAGCCGGTCGCCGGATCGATGGGAATCTGCCCGGACACATATACGAAATCTCCGGCCTGCACCGCCTGGGAATAGGGGCCGATAGCCGCCGGCGCTTTCTCTGTACTGTATGCTTTCTTCATGAAAATGTACCTCGCTTTCTTATCGATAACTGTCCTTTATTATACAGGAAATCGGTTCATCCTTCAACCATGTTTTTCAAATCCTGCATTTTCCGCTTGCCATCTGGTTTTGATTACTATATAATGTAATATATATTGCTATTACATAAATGCTGCGCCGGCAGCCCTGCATAAACGGCGCGGCATCAGATCACGCCGCCGCCAGCGGCATGACAGGAGGCTATATGAAAAGCAACCATGACAGGCTTCGGGATATCTTCGCCCGTCTGGACAGTCTGGACTATGTAAGGCCCGGGCAGATCCCAAACATCAATCTCTATATGGATCAGGTGACTTCCTTCATGGATGAGAACCTGGAGAAGTCCAAGCGTTATCCGGAGGACAAGGTCCTGACCAAGACCATGATCAACAATTACGCCAAGAACGACCTGCTTCCGCCTCCGATCAAGAAGAAATACACCCGCGAGCATATGCTTCTGCTGATCTATATCTACTACTTCAAGAATATGCTCTCCTTCAACGACATCGCCGCCCTGTTCGCTCCCATTACGGAGGAGCATTTTATGGATACGTCCGGACTGTCCCTGCAGGACATCTACGAGCAGATCTTCTCACTGGAGAAGGAGCAGATGAAGCGGCTGAAGGAGGACCTGATCCGCAAGTACCGAAACGTCCAGGATATGTTCCCGGACCAGGATGAGGAAGACCGGTCGTACCTGCAGCTGTTCGCGTTCATCTGCGAGCTGGGTTTCGACGTGTATCTGAAGAAACAGGCCATGGAGATGCTGATCGACCAGATCCGCGAGGAGCATCCGGCCGCCCCGAAGAAGAAAAAGCCGTGAGCGCTGCGCTCACGGCTTTCCGTTATCCGTTCCTGTCAGATCCGTCGCCTTACTGACCGTCCGCGTTCCCGCAAGCGGCCTCTGTCCGTCCGCTCGTCCTGCCGATCACCATGTCGTATCCGTCGTTGCCGTAATTCAGCGCCCGGTTCACACGGCTGATGGTGGCCGTTGACGCGCCGGTCTTCTCGGCGATATCCAGATAGGTCCGCTTCTCTCTGAGCATCTTGGCGACCTCATACCTCTGCGACAGGGATAAAAGCTCGTTCACCGTACACACATCCTCAAAGAACGCATAGCATTCATCCGTGCTGCGGAGGGTCAGGATCGCTTCGAAGAGTTCATCCACCGCCTCTGTCTTTATCTTCTTGTTCATCTCCGGTTACCCCTTTTTTGGTGAATCTAATACTCTTTTATCATTTTAGCACAGTAAATTCATAAAGTCCATAGATATTGAGTACAAACAGAGGCAGGTTTTACGGTCTGCCGGTACAATTCTGCCGGAAAAACCGCCGGATCCGCACTGAACGTCCGAAGCGCCCGGCCGTGCGCCGCGCGCTGCGCCGCAGGCGTTACACCCAGGAAATGTTCTTCTCTCTGTCGTAGGTATGCGGTTCCTTGGTGACGGCCTTGGTTCCCACGGCCACGGCTACCTGATACTCGTAGCCCTCCGGGAACTGAAGCGCCTTCGCGAAATACTCCCTCTTCTCGCCGGACAGGGCGTCGCGGATGCAGCCGATGATCAGACTGCCGAGTCCCAGTCCCTCCGCCGCCAGGCAGATATTCTCCACCGCGATGCCGGCGTCCACCGCCGACCAGCGGTTAGCGGCGTCGCCGCTTAAGATCATCACCACCGGAGCCTCATAGTAGAAATTGTGGGGCACTGCCGCGCCCTTCGTGCGCTCGGCCTCGAGCTCCGCAAGGATCGGCGCGGAGCCGTCCACTACCGAGATGTGGATCTCCTGCCGGTTGGCCGCCGTCGGCGCCTGCAGTCCCGCGTTCAGAAGCGCGTCCATCTCCTCCTTCGTCGGCTTCTGCTGCGTGTAACCGCGGGTGGAGCTGCGTTGTTCGATTGCTTTCAGAATGTCATTCATTGCTGTGACCTCCTTCACATATTCATAAACCAATTCTAATTCTTTCCGGCGGTGATGTCAATCCTTCGCCCTGATCAGGAGACTATTATCCCGACAGGACACCTGCTTTCCGCACGGGATTCCGATTACTGCTGCCACCGCGCCTTCTCAAGCGCCTCCTCCTGGGCCGCGATGACACGGTCGCACCAGGCGTCGAATTCCGGATCCTCCACCTGGCACTCCGGATGGCTCATGATGTACGCCGCCGCCTCCCTCGCGCCCTGGTCGAACCGCACCGTTGCGGTGAAATCCGGCACCAGCCGCTTCAGCTTCGTATTGTCGAAGACCACGCTGTGGGTCTTGTCGCCCAGAAGTCCGTCGCCCAGACCGGGAGCGGCCGCGGCCGCAAGGAACGCCGACGATACATAATACGGATTCAGCCTGACGCCCAGCGCGTGCGCCACGATCTGATGGATCTGGTTCCACGTCAGCGTCTCGTCGCCTGTGATCTGCACGGCTTCCCCGATGGCGTGGATATTGCCCATCAGTCCGACGAAGCCCTTCGCGAAATCCCGGCTGTGGGTCAGGGTCCACAAAGACGATCCGTCGCCGTGGATCAGCACCGGCTTGCCCTCCAGCATCCGCTTCAGCACCTGATAGCTTCCCTTTCTTCCTTCGACGCCGACCGGTATGCTGCGCTCGCAGTAGGTATGGCTGGGCCGCACGATCGTAACCGGGAAGCCTTCCTCCCGGTACTTCTTCATCAGGAACTCCTCACCTGCGATCTTGTTGCGGGAATACGCCCAGTAGGGGTTGGAAAGGGGCGTTCCCTCGTCGATCCGGTAGTCGGAAAGCGGCTTCTGGTAGGCCGACGCGGAGCTGATATAGATGAACTGTCCGACCCTTCCGCGGAACAGCCGGTAATCCCGTTCCAGCTGCGCCGGCACAAACGCGATGAAATCCGCCGCCACGTCGAAGGTCTGATCCGCCAGCAGCGCGGATACCTTCTCCTCATCGTTGATGTCCACGGTAAGGATGCGGGCTCCCTCAGGAAGCTCATGGTTCCGGTTCCCGCGGTTCACAAGCCACAGCTCATGGCCGTCCCTGAGCAGCTTCTTCGAGATCTCCGTGCTGATGGTTCCGGTCCCGCCGATCAGTAATACTTTCATCTTCGTACCTCCCTGCGTTCGTTTGATATGCTTCTATCCCGCCGGACGCCTTCCGTCCGTCAGAATCCGTCCGCCCCGTATTGCCTCGCTTCCTCCATCCGGGCGTCGTCCATCATCTTCACGCATCCCGCCGCGTCCGTCTTCCCGCGCAGCAGGCTGTCGAAGGCAGCCGCCACGTCGTCGGCGCTGTAGCCGACGATCCGGGTGGCCGCGGTGGAGACCCGTTCCTTCGCCGCGATGGACGCCTGTGCGTCGGTGACCATCTTCGACTGGATATTGGTCGTCTGCCCCCGAAAGCAGCTCACCGTGGAGATCCCGTCAAAGGCGACATTATAGTTTTCCGGGGACGCGCAGAAGGCAAGGAAATCCTTCGCCGCCTCCAGCCGTTCTCCGTTCCTGTTGACCATCATCATGTTCAGATTGCCGCCCTCGTAGGTGCCGCCCTCCGCCGTATTCATGAACACCGGCATCAAGGCGAAATCGTCGATGCCGTACTTCTGGCCCTGTTCAAAGTCCGTATAGAACCAGGTATCCCAGATAAACGTCATGACCGCGCTTCCGCTTCCCAGCTCCGTACTGATATCCGACCAGCCGGTCCGCAGATAGTCCGGTCCGAACCACCCCCGGTCCGCCGCATTCCCAATCCAGCCGGCCATCGCCTCGACCTCGGGAATCTCCGCATAAGAGACCTCGTTTTGGTTCAGCCTCTCCAGAAGTTCCGGATCGTCCGCGAAGACGGGGTCCAGTCCGAACTGGTACATCCATGTGCAGCCGTCCGCCGGCCAGCAGACCGGCGTATATCCGATCTCCGAAAGCACCTGGCAGAGGACGTCAAACTCTTCCTGCGTGGTGGCCGGCTTCATCCCCAGGCTGTCCAGGATCGTCTTGTTGTAGTAGCAGCCGGACACGGAGCTCTCCCAGAACGGCAGCCCCAGAAGATTCCCCTCCCGGTCCTCGCAGTAGGCCCGCGCGCTGTCCGTCAGCTCCTGTGCCCACGCCTCGTCATTCAGATAGCAGAAATTCTCTCCGATCTGAAAGCGGCTCAGATCCGCATTATGAAAATGCAGAAAGATATCCGGCACATCTCCGGATGCAAAGCGGTCCGCAGCCTCCTTCTCGAAATCCGCATCCTCGATCGCAATGAGATTCAGCCGGTTGCCCGTCGCCGACTCATAATGCTCGAAGATGGTCGTCATGTAGCTCTTCTCCATATCGCTTTTGCGGCCCATCACCGACAGGGTGATATGCTGCCCCTGACCCGTGTCGCCGCCACAGGCCGTCAGGCTGGCCGTAAGGATCGCGGCGGTCACCAGCAGAGCGGAAATATGCCTTCCCTTCATGCCTTTTCCTCCTTCAGTTACCCTTCACGCTCTGGTATCTCTTTCGTTCTGTTTAAAAGCCGTCCCACAAGACTGCGCACGGCATCCATATCGATCGGCTTCGCCAGATGTCCGTCCATTCCTGCCGCAAACGCGTCGCGTACATCCTCGGCGAAGGTGTTGGCCGTCATCGCGACGATCGGGATCGTCTTCGCCTCCGGATGGCTTCCGGAACGGATCCTTCTCGTGGCCTCATAGCCGTTCATCACCGGCATCTGCACATCCATCAGGATCATATCGTAATATCCCGGCGCAGACCGTTCGAACATCTCGACCGCTTCCTGTCCGTTGACCGCCAGCTCGCACCGGGCGCCCTCGATATCAAGCATCTCCGTCAGGATCTCCGCGTTCAGCTCGTTGTCCTCAGCGACCAGAAACAGCCGGCCCTCCATCGCTCCCCGGTCTGCTGTTTCGACGGCGCTGTCCTCCTTGCCGACCGCCAGATCCGCATACAGCGGTTCCAGCGTCTGCCAGAAGGCCGATACGAAGAACGGCTTCGGCATAAAGGCATTGATCCCCGCCCGGCGCGCTTCCTCCTCGATGTCGCTCCAATCATAGGAGGTCAGCACCAGGATCGGAATATCCTCCCTCACCTGCTGCCGGATCCGGCGGGCCGCCTCGACGCCGTCCACACCTGGCATCTTCCAGTCCAGAAGGATCACATCGAAATCCTCGCCCTTTTTGTGCGCCCCGGCCGCAGCCTCCGCCGCGGAAGCGCCGTCCGTCACCCAGGACACGTCTACGCCCGCATCCCGCATCAGCTCGCTGATGCTTAAGCAGATCTCCTCCTCGTCGTCGGCTACCAGGATCCGCCGGATCTTCTGGCTCAGCCAGGAGCCCGCGTCTCCCTGCTCCGGCAGGGCGAAGGACAGCTCCACCGTAAAGGTGCTTCCCTGTCCGGGGGCGCTCTCCACCTGGATAATGCCTCCCATCAGGTCTACCAGGTTCTTCGTGATGGCCATGCCGAGACCGGTTCCCTGGATCTTGTTGGTAACGGAGCTGATCTCGCGGCTGAAGGGAGCGAACACGTGCTTCTGGAATTCCTCGCTCATGCCGATGCCGTTGTCCTTCACCGTAAAACGCAGCTTCACATACTGCTGGGCCGTCTGCGCCTGGGACAGCTCGCTGACCGTAAAGTCGATCCTGCCGCCGTCCGGAGTGTATTTGACCGCGTTGGAGAGAAGATTGATCAGGATCTGGTTCAGCCGCAGCTTATCGCCGAGAAGCTGCTCCGGAGGCGTTCCCTGCACATGGATCTCGAAGGTCTGCTTCTTCGCATGCGCCTGGGGCATCAGGATGATGCTCAGCTCCTCCAGAAGCTCCGGCAGACTGAACCGGTCTACATTCAGCGATGTCTTGCCGCTCTCGATCTTGCTCATATCCAGCACGTCATTGATCAGGCTCAGCAGATGATGGCTGGACGCCATGATCTTGCGCGTGTATTCCCGCACCTTATCCGCATGGTCCGCATCCTTCTCCAGAAGCACCGAGAAGCCGACGATGGCGTTCATCGGGGTACGGATATCGTGGGACATATTGGAAAGGAAGTTGCTCTTGGCCTCGTTGGCGCTTCTGGCCGCCGTCAGGGCTTCCTGCAGCTTCTGGTTCATCTGCTGCTCCTGGGTGCGGTCCGACAGCACGATAATGAACTTGGCCACGGTCTGGATGCACATATGGTACACGGTCATCCGGTACCAGCGGCGCTCGCCGGTGCTCTGGTGCATGTATTCGCATTCCCAGTACCGGTTGCCCCCGATGGGGATCTCTGCCAGCTCCTTCTCCGGGATCACCACGTCGCAGTTGACCGCGCACTTCTCCATCACCCGGATATTCTCCCGCGCCTCTGCCGCCGGGATCCCCAGCAGCCGTTCGATATTGGGACTGATATAATCCACTCCGTGGTGCTCCCCGTCCAGCATGATGAAAATATCGTCCACGCTGCTGGACAGCACGTCGAACATCATCTCCCGGTACTGCAGCTCCATCTGGTTCTTCCGCGACTGATTGCGGCTCCGCCAGACGACAAGGGCCGCCGCCGCCGCTCCCACCAGCAGGAAGATGACGACCAGCACATCCATCGTCGTCTTCTGGACCGCCAGAAATCCCGCGCTGACCACGCTTCTCGGGACCGCGCTCAGAAGAACGTAGTCCTGATAGCCCACCGGCTGGTACAGGATACAGTTTTCGACGCCTCCGATCCTGCACTGCAGAAGGCCGGACGCACCGCTTTCCCAGTCGCTGCGGATCTCGTCCAGCTTCTCCTCGCTGATATCGGACACCGCCCTGAGATACACCAGATAATTGCTGAAAACATTGCCCCCGCTCTGCGTGGAAAGGAGCACGCTGCCGTCGCTGTGAACGACGAAGCACTTGGCGTTGCCCGAGAACGCGTCCACGTTCAGGGACCTGGCCAGCGCCGCGTTCGTATAGCTGACGGCGATGGCGTCGAAGCCGAACCCGTCATAGATTCCATGCGAAACAGGAACCGCGAAGACAGTGACCTCCTGTCCGTCCGGCAGCTTCTCGCCCGCCATGACCGGTTCCCTCTCCTGCATCAGAGCCTCCCGCGACCCCTCCAGTCCGAGACTGCCGTCGGCTCCGTCCATCGTTATGCCCTGTCCGTCGGAAGACAGGAAATAGAATTCCGAAAATCCCCAGTACTCCTTCTCCTCCCGGATCAGCTCCGCCACCTCGGCGTTGTCGTCGTCCGGCGTCATGGAAAAGCAGTCCCCCCAACCGTTTAAGATTCCCCAGTTCCGGTCGATAAACGTTCCGAAGGAACGGTTCACCTGCCCGTAGATCTCTTCCAGATGTCCGGTACTGTCCTCGTAGATCCGTCTGGAAATGAAATCGAAATATACGATTCCGATCAAAACGACAGCGATGCCGATCACACCTGAAAGAAGAACCGGCAGCCATTTCTTAATCCATTTCTTCATCGGGACCCCCAAGTTCTTTTCTGCTGACTATTATTCTGCTGACTATCATTCTCCTGTTATGGTTCCTTCCCTCTTTCCTCCCCACATTCTAACATGAAGAAGCCGGGAAATCAATCCCTTTCCGTATCGCCGGGGGCAGAACGCCGGATTCCCGGAGCAGGGCGCAAACAGGCGCGGCCCTTAAGCCGCGCCCGTTCCTTCTTCCGTTATCCGATATCCGGTTTATCATGAAACACGATCTCCCCGGACGCCTTCCCCTCGGTCTCGAACACGATCACCTCGTTTACGCCTTTTTTCAGCAGCGGAGCCGGCACATAGAGGCGCTTCTGGGGACCGATCTCCCAGAACCTTCCGATGTGAAACCCGTTGACAAAGACGCAGCCCTTGCCCCAGCCGTCAAGCTCCAGAAATGTGTCTCCCGTTTCCTCCGCCGTCAGCTCAAACCGGTAGAAGGCCGGTTCGCCCTCCTTGTAACCTCTGCTGAAGTCGAGTTTATCAAGGTTATCAAGAGGCAGAGGGTACTGCTGCCAGTGGGTATGGATATGGCCGTTCAGCTGCACGCATCCGTCGATCCCCTTCCGCTGCTCGTTCATGCGGGGACCGAAATTCACCCGGCCCATGTTCTCCACCAGGATCCGAAGCGGCTGTCCCTCCTCCGCTTCCGCGTCCAGCTCATGCTCCGTCAGAAGCTCCCGGTCGTAAAGGGTCAGCAGCCGCCGGTCTCCCAAAAAGACCGCCGCCCGGTCGTTGGCCTTAAGGAGCCGGATACTGGTCAGCTTCCGCTCATTGCGCACCGGAGACGTATACAGGATATAGCCGTAGTTCTGTCCCAGCCGTTCCATGCTCCGGGGGCAGATGCTCTCCTGCGGCTCCGCCAGAAGCGCAAGGGACTCCCACAGCCCCACCCGCTCCTTCACGCTCACCGCACCGTACGCCTTCTTGACGGCCGGCGCGGGAAGCTCTGTTTCCGGCAGCGGCGCGTACCGGCCGATGATCTTGCGGTAGCAGTCATATTTGGGCGTGAGATCGCCCGCCTCCGTCAGAACCGCATCGTAATCGTAGGACGTCACGTCCGGCGTCAGCTCGTCGTAGTAGTTGGAACCGTTCATGAAACCGAAATTGGTTCCGCCGATAAACATATAGATATTCACATGCCCCATTTTCAGCATGTCTTCCAGATCTATGGCGCTGCGCTCCAGATCGCCGGTCCTGTGGCCGCCGTTGCCCCAGTGGTCGAACCACCCCACCCAGAACTCCGCGCACATCAGAGGTCCTCCCTCTGTAAATTTCTTAAGGATCTCAAACCGTTCCTTCGTATGGGAGCCGAAGTTGCCCGTCGCGAGCGCGCCCTTTACCCGGCCTCCCCGAAGGCTTTCCTCCCGCGGATCGTCCGACGTGATCAGGGGAACCGTGATCCCCCCTTCCAGAAGCAGATCGCGCATCGCTTCCATATACGCCCCGTCATCCGCGAAATGTCCGTATTCGTTCTCTACCTGCATCAGGATCACATTGCCGCCTTCGGTGATCTGAAGGGGCTTTAAGATGGGAAGAAGCACCTGATAATACTCCCGCACATGGCGCAGGAACGCTTCCGACGCGCTCCTGACGGAAATGTCCTCCTTAAGGAGCCAGGCAGGCAGTCCGCCGAACTCCCACTCCGCGCAGATATAGGGAGAGGGACGCAGGATCACATACAGGCCCAGCTCTTTCGCCAGCCGGACGAAGCCGGCCACGTCCGCCATGCCGTCGAACACGAACTCGCCCTTTCTCGGCTCATGCACGTTCCATGGAATATAGGTCTCCACCGTATTCAGGCCGAGACTCTTAAGCTTTATCAGCCGGTCCCGCCAGTACTCCGGCACGATCCGGAAATAGTGGACGCTCCCCGACAGGATCTGAAATTTCTCCCCGTCCAGATAAAAGGTATCCCTAATCTCAAATTTCATTCCTGTTTTCCTCTCCTTCTGATTTCCCGTTCCCCGCCCGAAGGCGCGGCCGCCCGGCCTCCTGCGGGCCGTTGTCTTTTGTAAAAAGGGAGCCCCAGCGCTCAACTGAGGCCCCCTTTACGAATTTCAGCTCATGCTGCGATTGAAGCCTTCTTCATTCCCGCGCGTCCGGGATCATTCTGCCTCCGCTTCGGTCTCTTCCGCGGACTCTTCCTCCTCGGTGATGACCATCTCCTGCATCTCCGCGTCATAGTCGTGGTTCGCAAGATCTGCGATGGCCGCGTCGATCTGAGACTGGTAGGTCTCGATGGCGGTCTGCGGGGTGGTGGTTCCGGCGGCGATGTCGTTGAACATGTTGTTCACGGCGGTGTTCAGGTCGGAGAAACCATTGATGGTGTTGATGTTGGTGATGCCGTTGTTGTAGATATAGGATACGTTCTCAACGGTCTCGCCGTCGTCGCACCAGCTCTCCAGCTTATCTTCCATCAGGTCGTCCCACTCTTCGTTGGTGTCGGCCAGATCCGTGATCAGGTCATAGATCAGGGCAGCCTCTTCCGGCTTGTCAATGCCGTTGAGCATGATGCGGCATCCGTTCTCCTTGCCGTAGCAGGACCAGTCGGTTGCGGACGGTCCCTTCGGGAACGGCACCCAACCCCAGTCGTCCTGCATCGGCGTGTCGGCGTTGTTCAGGTAGCTGTAGGAGATCCAGAACTCCTCCAGGCACATCATGGCCTTGCCGTCGCGGAAGTAGTGGATCATGTCGTCCCAGCTCTCGGTGGACCAGTCGATGTCGTCGTCATAGTCGACGGTGGTCGCGAAATCCTGCAGCGCGGTCAGCGCTTCCACGACCGCGGGATCGCTCAGGTCGATCTCCACGCCGGAATCCGTCTGCTCGCAGACCGTAGCGCCGTTGGAGGACATGAAGCACCAGGGCAGGTTCTCTCTGGCGTTGAAGCCTACGATATCATAGGTACCGTCGTTGTCCAGATCCTGGTTGCCGGCGATGGCGATCTCTTTGAATTTCTCCCAGGTCCACTCGTCGTTCTCCATCAGCTCATACAGATCCGGCAGTCCGTACTGCTCGAACAGGGTCTTGTTCCAGAAGATACCGTAGCGGATCTCCGGATCCTTTAAGCACCAGGTATAGGTCTTGCCCTTGTAGGTGCCGGCCTTGCTGACGTCCTGACGCCACTTGTACGCGTCAAAATCGAATACGCCCAGATCGCTGACCGGATATGCGATGCCGCCCTCGATCAGGGACGGAAGCACACGGTTGGTTACGGCGTAGCCGATATCCACGACCGGGTCGCCTGCCAGAACGCTGGTTACATAGTCGTTCATGTAATCGCCTTCCAGGTTCACGAACTCAATCTTGCAGTTGTAATTGTCCTCAACGAACTTGATCCTCTCGGCCAGGGCCGCCTCGATGGCGTTGGCGCTGGGATCGGGAGCCATGTCGTAGTAGGAGCCGATCCTTAAAACTCTTCCGCCGAAATCATATTCCGGCTCCGCCTCGGTGGGAGCCTCCGTCTCCGCCGCAGTTGTCTCAGCTGCGGTCGTCTCAGCTGCTGCAGTGGTAGCCGCTTCGGTGGCTGCCGCTGTGGTCTCGGATGCCCCCCCGTTGCTGCTTCCGCAGGCCGCGAGGGACACTACCATTGCCGCAGACATCAGAAGAGCTGCAGCCTTCTTGATCTCGATGCTTTTTTTCATAGTT
>CANQME010000040.1 GCA_947624815.1 uncultured Lachnospiraceae bacterium
CCTGTTTTTTCTCCTTACCTACGGATGGCTTATGAAGCATATCCAGCAGTAAAAGCAACATTTAACAATTACCTATTCCGAATCAAGGGAGTTCACCGGCTCGTCCAAAAAGAGTGTCGCTTCCTGATCCGCCATCCCGAGAGCGAGAAAGAATTTTTTCTCCTCCCCGCCTGACAGAGAACTGAGAGGCCGGTCCAACAGCTCATCCCCTACGCCAAACTCCCTGAAAAGCCCGGCCGCCCCCGCGTCGCCGCTTAAGGACGCCATTTCCATAAACTCCCGGCCGGTGATATCCATACCGATCCTCTCCTGAGGGACATAGAAGAAATCTCCCGTATGGCCCCATGTCATTATGTCTCCCGCTTCTTTTTCCAGCAAACCGGCCAGCAATTTCAAAAGCGTAGATTTCCCGGCCCCGTTGCTCCCCTTCATGACCGTAATGTCACCGGTGTCAAGCGTACAGTTCGCCGAGCTTAAGACAGTGTGACCACCTCTGCTGCAGCTGACTCCGTCCAGTCTGATATGCTGCGGCAGTTTCTTCCGCCCGGCCTCCTCTCCGGCAGCCGATTCCCATTCCGCAAGACGCGCCGCTGCCTCCTGCGCCTTCGAAAACGTCGGAATAACGGAAAATACCTCCTTCACAGCGCCGAACAGCCCGGACGACAGCGTGATCGCATAGATTCCGGTCTCCGCGCTGACGCTTCCTCTTAGTGCGAATACACCGGCAATCAGGCATGCCCCGTATTTTAAGATATATTCTGTCACCTGATCCATCGAATACTTCACCGCCTCCACCGCGCTGAACGCATAGCTTAATTTCAGATAGATTCGATGAAGGTTTTCCAGCCTGTCCAGATACCAGCGCTTCAATGCATACATTTTAATGCTCAGAAATCCCCTGTACCCCTCCACGGTAAATTCCGTAATGCGTTCTTCGATCTTATGGTACTCATCATAGTTTTTCTTAATAAAGCCTTTCACAAGCATCGGAGGAAGCATCTGCACCATTGCCATGACGAAGAAGATCACCGCCAACCAGGAATTCCGGATAAACAACGCCCCGAAATAGACGCTTCCCGCCAAAAGCGCTGCGCACAGAAGCGGAATGCTCTGATATAATTTCCCCATGACGGTTTCGGCGTCGTCTCTCATTCGCTCCAGAATCTCTCCGTGCCCAGAATCGTACAGCTTCGAAAGCGGCTGGTTCATACATCTCGCATACGTCTCCATCTTGCATTTGTGCAGGCTTTTCTCTTTCTCCGCATTCGTAACATAACGCAGGCCGGCAGAAAACACCTCCCATCCCACTACCAGAAGAATCAGGGCGGCGCTTCCCTTCCCTACCCCCGCCACATCGCCTCTTACGGCGTCCGATACCACGCCGGCCAGTTTGCCCGCGATCAGCAACTGCACCGGAACGGAACAGATCCTGTTCAGCCATACCAGCACAACGGTCGTCTTTAAAATTTTCGCATATTCTTTTTCCAACTTCTGCATACTGCACCTCTTGCATTCCCGTCTCTCAAATGGATATCATTGGGAATTCATATATAGTTGTTCCAATGGTTCACATACTCAAACTTCCCACACCATTTGGTGTGATGAACCTTGAAAAATCAATACTTTAGCCAATAAAAATGGCATAAACCCGGCCTTGGTGGTATAATTGAATTGCCAAAAACAATCACACAGCAAGGAGATTTATGCCATGTCCAGTATACCACAGAATGCTCATAATGAAAATGATATTTCCAGTTTTGTTGCAAATTTTATGAAGGACTTCCAGGTCGGCAGGCTGCTGTTCCAATGCAACGCCGGCAAAGAAAAAATCCCTGTTATGGATATCTTCCGCTATCTGCTTTGCCTGATGTTTGCCGACAGGAGCATGTACATGCAGATGACTACGGATACCTTTCAGGAGCACTTCTCCAAAAACACGTTTTACCGTTTCCTGAACAGTGCGAAAACAAACTGGCAGCGGTTTACGACCCTTCTGTCCGCCCGGATCATCTGCGGCTTTATGAAACCATTGACCGGCGATGACCGCAAAGATGTTTTCATTATTGATGACAGCCTGTATGACCGCTCCCGTTCCAGGAACACGGAACTGCTGGCGAAAGTATTTGACCATTGCTCCATGAAATTCAAACGGGGATGCCGCATGCTCACACTCGGCTGGTCGGATGGGAATTCTTTCATACCGGTCAGCCACTGCCTGCTTTCCGCGGCAGACGATCAAAACCTGCTCTGTGGGGCAAAGCCCTGCGATGGACGCTCCCTTGCCGGAAAACGCCGCATCCAGTCCCGCCGTAAGGCAACCGATGTCATGGTCGAGCTCCTCCGTTCCGCCCAGGCCTGCGGGATCTCGGCCAGGTATGTCCTGTTTGACAGCTGGTTTTCCTCCCCGAAAAGCATCCTTGCGATCAAAAACGAACTCCGCCTTGATACGATCGCCATGATAAAGAAGAGCGGCAAGATCAAATACGGATATGAGGGGGAGTCCCTTAATATCAAGGAGATCTACAGCAGGAACAGGAAATGCAGAGGGCGCTCTAAATATCTTCTTTCTGTAAACGTGACGATAGGAAAAGAAGACGCCATCCCGGCAAAGATCGTGTGTGTCCGGAACAGGAGCAATAAAAAGGACTGGCTGGCGATCGTCTGCACGGATACGGAGCTTTCCGAAGAAGAGATCATCCGGACGTAAGAATGCTCATATACGGTAAAGAAGCACAACAAATAATGCAAATACAGACAGCCGCCCTCGCTATTCCGCACAGCAAAGGGCAGAAGAAAAGCGCACACTTTTACTCATTATGGGGTAATTTCAGCTTTTGTTATCATGCCATTCAGGCACAATACTTTGAAGCCTGTGTACGGAACATTTTCGCATAAATCCCATCCTTCCGCATCAGTTCATCGTGGCTTCCGCTTTCCGCCACTTTCCCATCATCAAAAACATAGATACGGTCCGCCATGCGCGTAGTAGAAAGGCGGTGCGAGATGAAGAGTATGGTCCGATCCTCCGATTCGGCCAGGATATGATTCAGCTCATACTCGGCCGCCGGATCCAGCGCCGCCGACGGCTCATCCATGATGATCAGATCAAAATTCCCTGCCAGCACGCGGGATATGGCTACTTTCTGGGATTCACCGCCGGATAAATACACTCCGTTCTCATCGAACTCTCTGGTAAGCACGCTGTCAAGCCCGTCCGGCATGGACTGAAGCCGCTCATCAAAGAGCATCTGTCTTAAGGCTTCCCTTATATGCCCATCCATGGCAGGATCATGCTCCCCGTTTGAGACATTCTCCGCAAGCGTCGCGGCGAACAGCTTAAAGTCCTGGAATACGGCGCCGATGTGCGAGCGGTATTCCGCCAGGCGGTATTCCGATATTTCCCTGCCGTTGTATCTTATGCTTCCACGCTGCGGCTCGTACAGGCGGAGGAGAAGCCTTGCCAATGTTGTCTTGCCTGCCCCGTTTACGCCGACTATGGCGACCTTCTCGCCCTTTTCCATTCTTATAGAAACCCGGCTGAGCACATCCTGCCCGCTTCCCTGATAAGCGAATCCCACGTCCGAGACTTCCAGGCTACATAGCGGCTCCATCTTTAGCGTCCCCTCGTCATGTTCCGTCTCAGCATCCAGAAAAGCGCGGAATTTCTCTATATACATACTGTGCTCCTGCAGCCCGGCGACTCCCATGATCAGGGAATTTACCTGCAGGAAAAGTTTCCATACCGCATTCACGCCCACTGCAAAATCGCCCAGCGAGAGCGAAGGGTCGACAGCGTAACGGATAATCATGTAGCCCGTTATAACGATCTGGAACACGCAGCTGACCAGTATTGATGACGCGATCTGTCCCAGCAGGATGCGGGGCGCATACTTTTTCAGGCATGCCACGTCGTCATCCGCCGCCTTGCGGTAATTTTCCTGCATCAGGCCCGCAAGACCGCCCATGCGCATCTCCTTGGCGTATTCCATCCGCCCAAAGACGCGGCCGGAGTATTCCTTTCGCCGGATGATCTTGTTCCTCTCCATGGCCTTCTCATATCGCAGGCCGTTCAGCTTTTTGTTCAGGAAATAGTTGGCGATTCCCACCGCCAGCACCGTAATGGCTGCAAACACGTCAATCGAAAGGAATGCGGCGAGGATGCCCGCCGCGGAAAGAAGGCTTGCCAAAAAACCGCTGCATGCGTCCAGCATGGACATGACGCGGGTGTCGGATTCTCTGATCGTCCAGATAAAATTGTCATAGAACTCAGGGCTGTCATAGAGCCCGAAGTCCAGCTTCAGCGCCTTCTCGTACAGTTCGCCCTGCATCTTCTCATGCAGGGTCAGTTCCGCCTTGGGGCGGCACATGTCCTGCACCCATTTATCGAAGAGGATCAGCGCAATGCGCAGTACAGCCACCGCCGCCACCACGGCAAAAATACGCGTGAAGTCCGCATTACTCTCAATGGCGTCGAACAGCATTTTCAGAAACAGCGTACTCGCAAATACCGTCCACAGTGCGTTCAGCAGCGTCCGCGCAATCAGCGCGGCAAAATACCCCGGGACGTACCTTGCAGCGTATCGCATCATGTATAACAGGTTTGCCGGCGCGGCGGGACAATCCTTCTTATTTACTTTCTTCATTCCCATACCCTCCTCGTAAGACGGTGTTCTAAACTTTCTGCATTGCATAAGCGAAACCATTCCTAAGCTCGCGCCACACCTGGCTCCTCGCTGAGAGGATCCTGCCCGTCGAGGTAGTTCTCTGCCTGCATGTGCCAGAGCCTGGCGTAAAGCCCTCCCTGTTCCAGCAATTCATGATGGGTTCCCTCCTGGACAATCCCGCCATCATTCATCAGGTAAATCCTGTCAGCCGAAATCACGCTTGAAAGCCTGTGGGATATAAAAATCATCGTCCTCCCCTGGCAGCAGTCAAAGAGCGTCCTGTACATCCTGCCCTCCGCAATGGGATCGAGAGCGCTGCTCGGCTCATCGAGCAGCACTACCGGCGCATCCAACGCGAGGGCGCTTGCGACAGCCAGTTTTTGCGCCTGCCCTCCGGAGAGCACAATTCCCTCCGGGTCGAATTCCTTCGTAAGCATGGAGTCAATTCCCTCTGGACATCCGCCTATCCTTTCGCCCAGATCCGCCTTTTCCAGGGACGCAAAAGCAGCCTTTTTCTCCGCATCCGTAAGATTTCCGCGGCGCATCACGTTCTCCGCGACGGTCACCGCAAAAAGCTGGAGATCCTGAAAAACGGTGGCGAACTTTTCCCGATAGGAGGCAAGACGATAAGAAGCAGCCGGTTTCCCATTATAATAGATCTCGCCAGACTGCGGCACATAGAAACGCAGCAGAAGTTTGGCAAGAGTAGTCTTGCCCGCCCCGTTCGCGCCCACAATCGCAATCTTCTCCCCCGCCCGCGCCGTGATGGAGACATCTTTCAGGGCGGGCTTTTCGGCCCCCGGATAGGCAAACGTGACGCCCTCCAGCCGCAGCTCCCTAAAGTCACCGGCCGCAGGGCCGTCGGGGTTCTCCCCGATTACATTTTCATATTCCAGGAAAGTTCGGATGTTGCGTATGAATTTCGCATCCTCGTAAAGCTGCCGGATGTCCGTACCCACGCCCTCCAAGATATACGAAATCTGCGTGACGCAGTTTATTGTCACGTAACAGTCGCCCACAAGCATGACTTTCTGTACAAGCGTCCGATACAGGGAGAAAAGGATCGCGCCGAAGTAGACGATGATTTCCGCAAGCAGCGCAAAGAAACTCTCCATCCACATGAGCCGGCGGCCGTACTTTCTGGCAATGTCGCGCAGCTGCTCCACGCTTTCCTTCATCTGCGCAAACAGAACCTTGTACATCTGGCCAAGGCGAAGCTCTTTCGCATAGTCCTTTTCATAAAATACGCGCTTGACGTACTCTTTCCTCCGCTCTGCGGGCTTCGACTCGGCGTCCCTGCCATAGCGGATCTCGCCAAGTTTCCCTCCCCAGAGGATCTGTACGATCAGCGGCAGAAGGGAAAGCACCAGGAATACGGGACTGATCAGACAAACCAAAGCGCAGATTGATCCCGCCGTAATCAGATCGGTGAGCAGGCCGCAGAGGTGGTTCAGCGTCTTCTCCGTGCGGCCCGAGGCCTCCTGAAGAGCCTTCATCTGAGTGTCATAGAAGGAAGTCTGCTCGTAACAGGCAAGATCGATATGGGCGGCCTTCTCCTGGAGAATGCCCTGGATATGTTTCTCCACTTTGACAGCCTCAATCTCCATGACCGTGTTTTTCACCTGGAGCATGATATTGTATACAAGCATGAACCCGAATATGCAGCCCAGCGGAAGGAAGATCGTGCGGATCTCAGCACCGCCCTGCAGCGCATTCAGGGCATACTGGAACAGATAGGTTGTGGATAAGAATGTGTTTGCTCCCCGCATGACAGCCACGGCCAGGAGAAATGGAAGCAGCCAGGGGCAGCTCTGCCGTACCAGACGGAGCAGAAAATAAAGATCCGAGATATTTTGTCTATGTTTTGATTTTTTCATTGTTTTAGCTCCTCAGCAGGCCTTTGGTACTAGCTTAATCAGCATGGCGATTATATTAAATTTATTGTCTGTTTAAAAATTTTTCCCAATATTGTTTAAACTCCACGGAATCCCTAAAGGAATTAATGTGATTTTCCTTATGTAAATTGCTCAGTTCAGCTACCTTTAATGAGGCTAGTATAAATTCCTGCGTCCTTAAAAAGTCATTTTGAATCTTAGCTACGCCTATAATATTCTCTTCGCCAATCATTTCCATGCCAATCGAATTGTCACCTTTGCAATAGTAAATTTGCTCTTGTTTTAGCAGTAGACGATGAATAAGAAAACCTTCGTTTTTGTATCTAAATACCACAATATCCCCGATACAAAATTGAATATCACTTCCTGTCAATACTAGCACGTACTCACCGGCTTTTATCGTAGGGAACATACTATTACCTATCACTTTAACATAAAACTCTTGCATATCAGGGTGAATTGTTTTAATGATATCTCTCCATGAACTCATATTCTGCCAAAAAATCCTCCAGTTTATTAACAGCTGATATATCAGGTAAGAACGCAAAGTAAAAGAGCGGAATGGAACGCAATATTGTCTCACACAGGGAGAAATGTGAGACAAGGAGATCAGATGAATACAGCGGTAAGAGATTAGATATTATCAGTCTGATCATTGAATTGTGCATATCTAACTCAAAAATCCGATTTTCTGCGTCGTCAGCATGCGCTAATTTAACTATTGCCATGACTTTCAGGCATGATGCCACACCCTCCGACCGCTTGTAATCAAAGGGAGTGGAGTAGCAAACAGCTTCAGAACCACCTTTATTGAACGCTAATATTATGCGGTCATCTCCCACTTTACGATATCCTTTTTGAGATAGCAGATCCGACAATGTGCTTTTCCCTGCTCCCGATTCTCCCGTTAAGACGATGCCAAAACCATTCATTTCTACAAGCGCACCATGAAATATAAAACCAATGCGATTTAATGTCATGTATCCTGATAGAATAATATGCATAACATACAATGGCGGTAAGATGTCATGCATTTCGTCATTAATAATGCGAAGACGGAACATGGAATATTCTTTGTTCACGAACATTAAAGCAGTAGAACGATGTTTGTCAAAAAAATGAAAATGAAATCCATCGGACATTACTTTGAGTCCCCAAGCAGAATTTCGAATGTCGTAGTTGTCCGACTCGCATGCATCAATGCGATCAACTATCATGACTTCTAACGCGATATCGACTGGAACATTCTCAGTCATAAAAGCAGAAGACAAGGTGGGCTGTAATAAAGTTTTTGTAATGTGTAACACGCTAATATTAATACCGCCAATATTGAAAATATATCTCATCATAAAAGATACCGAGTTATCATCATAAATAACATCAAAAAGTTACAGTTGAATTGAACATTTCGTATGCCAAATGGCATTGTAAAATGAATTACTACAGCTTAGCATGAAAGACTATATGAAAACCTGCATTGTTGCAAACAAGCTTTTTACAAAATGCCATCGTATATGCAACTCGCAACTTCGCACATCCAGCAAGGAGGGCTATTATAATCTCCAGTTTCTATATAAAAACGCTCCGGGCATCTCCTGCAAGTCGATATATATATACAATCATAGCATTTGCTTGTTTTTGGTATTTTCTGACATCTGAAACTATGCAGATATTCTCTAGCATCTGCAACGGTTTTCCCATTTTCTCCCAGCGGAATAGCGTGCTCGTCACTGGTAAAAGGACACATTTTCGCCAACGTGTTCCAAGTTATATAAATGTTGTTACTACCAGGATGGCAGTTGTACTCAAAATGATTGTCTTCACTATCGCCATTCGAAAGAGCGTTGCGTTCTAATTCAATATACCCAGGATTACTTAATAGCTCTGTAGAAATTTCTGTAGGGGACAATCTTTTAACGTATTTCGCTTGTGCCTGCGTTAAATAAATATATAAATCGCTTCTAAATGTGACAGATAAAGATTTTGCATATTCTTCCATTTGCCTTAATAAAGGATATATACTATATGTAACAGATGCTTTCACGCTAAAAGAAATACCGCGTTCTTTTAACATGGTAAGATTAGAATTCACTCGCTCCCACGCTGACACACCAGTATTCTGGACGTAAGAAAGATCATCCATTCCGTATAATGTTACGTCTATTTCGTAGGGTCTATATTGAGCGAATAAATCAATAAACTTATCCAGTAAAAAGCCGTTTGAAAAAACAGAGATAATAAACCCTTTGCTGTGTGCAAAAAGATACATTTTTTCAAACTCAGGATGCAATAAAGCTTCTCCACCCGTAATTGTAAGATATACACATCCGAGATTCTTCAATTCAGTAACTATTCCTTCAAATGAACTCAAAGGCAAATAACCCAGTGCCTTTGAGTCCATATAGCAATGAGGACATCTGAAACAACATCTATTGGTGAGTTCTATGCTCGCTGAGAGGAGAATATTCTTCTCTTCACTTTGAATTCTCAATCTGTCCTTAAATTCCCTGACCGTTAACTCTCTTCTTTCCATGAACAAATCCCGTACTCAAATAATTGTGTGATAAAGGAAATTGTAACATCATGCGCCTTGTCGAAATCAACATCGTATGCGGAGCAAATCGCATTTGCTATTTCTTCCGTTGAATTATGTCCGTCAATCCTGCCAATAATAAAAGCAGCCGTCTCGTTTACTAATCCGACTTTGTTTTTTTCGTTAACAGCTTTAGGAAGGATGACAAATTCATCACCAACTTTAGTGACGGCATTAGGATCCTGGAAAAATGGAATCTTCTTCATACATTCTCCTCAAAATATAATCAATATCTGCCTCATTGCAACAACCTGAAACTTTTTAGCAGTTATAAGCTCCATTTGCACTGCACTGCCAACATCCTCGCGCAAGTACCTCCTCGGGAACTAATTCCACAAACAAAATCTCTGGCTCAACAAACTCTTTCTTCATTTTTGCTTCTCCTTTCAAAATGTTAGTTACTATGTTACATATCTGAAGCCACCGCAAGCAATGCAATGGTCATCATTCATTATAAAGAATGTTCTTAAAACAAATCATGTTAAGAATATCGGAATTATTCTCATTTTAGGCAAAGCCATAAGCACTTACATCGTGCCATACCTTTACTCCAAATGTACTGATAATAGTTGAATGACATTCTTCCCCGTCTTGCCTTTCCCTAGTTATATCAAATGTTATGTTTGACCATGAAACGATATTTGTCATTCCTTCTTCGGACGGTATTAGACAATCTAAAATCATTTCATAGCCATTCTGAAATATCATGGCATCATATGACATCAATTCCTTATCGTAATCAATATGAGAAGATGTCTGATGCATAGAGTAAATTTTCAAATGTCGTTCATCATCAAGCACTCGAATTTTGAAACGTTTAACGAAAACATTTTTTTTATTCATTGTGCAGTCAAAGTAGCAAAGTGTCCAAAAATCATCTTTCTTTACGTGTGGAGTGTGAATTCTTAGCCGTAATCCCATTGATTCAAAACCAATACGAAAAGAAAAGGACATTTTTCGAGCGGTTTGCATATTGCCTTGTATGTATTGCCTTGCATTTTGTTCGACACCCACATATGTCACACGCTTGTTTGCAAAAGATGTTATATGCGTTTCTTTGCGTTCTAAATGCTGCAACATAAATGAGCGCATAATCTCAAGAGGATCAGACAACAACAAATCATGAAAACTATACTGAAGCAAGAACCGTGACATTTTTCCAAAAAAACAGGTACTAATGCATCTGTGACAATATTCTTCTAGTTTTGCTATCGCGGAAGATGGAACGTATCCGACATAAATCTCATCCAAAGATTTCAAAACAAATAACATCTCTGCTTCAAGTTTATACTTCACCATAAGAGAAACTAAATAATTCCAATCAATGCAGTTTCTATGCTTGTCAATTATTTGCGCTATGTCATGTAAAGCGAGTACTTTCTTCTGAAAAAAATACTTGCCATCAATAGTACCTTCAAGCATATTTTTTAAAAAATGTTGGATAAAATGAATCATTAAATACAGTAGCCAATCATGTATTTCCAAATGATAGCAACCAGTATATAGTCCATCCTTCATCGCCAACTTTCGATTCAGAAAATCGTCGACAATATGCGTGTTTTCGTCTTCAAACCATTGTTGTAGAAAAAGTCTTACATGAACTTCAAGACAAGTCATGAATAATCCGTTCTTTCTGGCAAGAATCTTAAAATGTTGGTCTTTGTTTTGTAGTGTGATGTATTGATTAATGTCTTTAGGAGTGATTGCTTTTCCATTCAAGTACGAATAACCAAGCCTCTTACACAACATCACAATTTCTTCCAAGCAAGTTATTGGAACTAAAATATCTATATCAGAAGACAACCGTTTTTCGGGATGCGTATAATAAAAATCGCCCAGAAATACTCCCTTTAACACGACTATAGGAATGCCTTCTGCCTGTTTCACAAGTTCGATTATAGCCTTTCGGTCCATGTCATTGCGAATAGTTTGCTGCATACTTCTGATTTTGCTTTTGTACACGTCCGCTTCTGCAAGAACCGACTGATCAATTAATGTGGCAAGACCCCATTGAGCACAACACATTCCTCTTTCTTCTGGAGAAAAGTGCTGTTCAGAAAAGAGATTTATCAAATATTGATTAAGGCATATCTCTGATTCCGTCATGATGATTATCCTTCCCGCTGATTTAAGAACCCGTTGCGCTCAACAGTTAAAATACGTAACAATGAATTACTCAAACTTCCCACACCATTTGGTGTGATGAACCTTGAAAAATCAATACTTTAGCCAATAAAAATGGCATAAACCCGGCCTTGGTGGTATAATTGAATTGCCAAAAACAATCACACAGCAAGGAGATTTATGCCATGTCCAGTATACCACAGAATGCTCATAATGAAAATGATATTTCCAGTTTTGTTGCAAATTTTATGAAGGACTTCCAGGTCGGCAGGCTGCTGTTCCAATGCAACGCCGGCAAAGAAAAGATCCCTGTTATGGATATCTTCCGCTAGAGGTAATCTTAACATAAAAAACAGCCTTAAACACAAAGTGGCTTCGAATTCCTTGTTTATGACCACGAAATTATAGTTTCAAGTATCGTGGATGCTATTTCGACTCTTTCGATGGTCTAATTCTCACTATTCGAGGCCATTTTGTCCATTTGCTACCAAATATGATATACTGTAAATGATAAAAAAAGAATCTTTTACAAATGTCGCGGCTTACTTTACAGAAAGAGAACAACATGAAAAAAATAGCTACCCGAGTCGTAAATATGATGCTTACATATAATATCATTGCAGAAGATATGAGAGAAGTGTATCAATATGGCGTGGAAATCCTGTTGAGTAGTCTTTTTACCACATCAGTAATCCTTTTGATCGCATCACAAACGGATACTCTTATAACTGGAATCTGGTATCTGGTTGTCTCCGTCCCGCTTAAAGCCACTGTGGGGGGCTATCACGCATCGACTTACACTAAGTGTTTCCTCTTCAGTACCCTGGAATACCTAATTCAATCGTTATTAGTTCATATGCTAACATGTCTTTCTCTGCCCTCTTATCAGTGGTGTGTTTTATACGTGTGCAGCGTTCTCTACATCTACACACATGCACCCGTAAAGAATATCCATCACCCTATATCCGAACGACTTCTACAAAAGAATCGCATATGCGCTGTTTTCTTTTTGTGCTCGGACACTTTGGCTCTTATCATTCTCTATGCCCTGCATAAGAAAAGATTTGCATATTGGACAATAGCAACTATGTTTATGATTGCGGTATTTATCCTACCTGCTCAGAGGAAGGAGATGAGAACATGATTCTACAGAAGATTTTAAAAGCATTGGCCGCCATTGCACTATCAGCTGCCAGAATGGGGGCGGGAGCGGCTTCAACATATTCCCGTTATCAACCCGAATTACCTATGCAATTAAGAAATTAATCCATAGAGTCCCTATTCACAGTTGAGGATAATCCACACATAATCAGTATAAACCAACATTGCTACTTTCCTCTATCTTATACAAGCTAAGACAATGATAAGAGCTACAATCTGTAATACTTTCTAAAAATAAAGATATAAATTGCATCAATTTTCATACGTATAAAAGGAAAACATCTGCTAGATGTCAGACAATACTGTTTCAGGATGCTGGCAATCTTCTGCATGAACCCGACCAGTCTGAAACAAAATAATGGACATCCTAATTTAACCAGGAGGTGGTGGAATGGAACTGCTGTCTTTTCAGTTGGACGTTATAAGCACTTTGGCAGAAACCTTCTGTATGTATCATTATGCAAATATCCTGTTTGACCGCCGTTTTCAGCTTCCCTTGCAGAAACACGCCGAGAAGGTATACCTCTCTCTTCCTGTCATACTGACAACAGCGCTTATCCTTGTTTTTAACAATTATATTTTATCTTCCCCCTACACAGTTCTCGTAACAGTACTACAGGGATTGATTTTCGTATGTTTATTCTGGCGATGCGACTTATTTTGCTCTGCCACAGTTGTTGGAAGTTATTATTTCATTTTAATTGCCTCAGGGAATTTGGAAATGACGATCATTAGTCTGATAGGGGGAGATGAACTGCTTTTCAATACAATTAACATCCAAAGCCAGCAAAGAGTTATCTACTTAATACTGGCGAGTTCTTACTGGTTCATAGTCAACATGCTGATTGGAAATTATCTTAAAAAAAAGAGAATCCAAATCAGCCAATTTAAATATCTGGCATTCATTTCTATCGTAGGGTTGTTGAGTATATCCTTTATATCAGAGCAAATGTTAAAACAATTTAGCATAACTATATCGATCGTTGAACACCTTTTTGTTCTGACGATATCTCTGTGCATCTGTGTCTTCTATTATAAGCTCCAGAATACTTTCCTGAAGCAACAGATTCATACCATCAACACACAGAACAACATGCTCATGTCGAAGTATCAGCAAATCAACGATGCTTATCGAATGAATGAATGCCTGTACCATGACATGAACCATCATCTGGACGTTATCTGTTATATGGATGAAACTGGTAATATCAGCTCCTACATCAAAAGCCTGCGCGGACAGCTTTCCCATACAGTAATAAAAAGTTGGACCGGTATCGAAGTGTTAGACGTTATCCTAAGTGAAATTGAACGAAAAGCAGACGAAAAAAGCGTACAACTTCATGTCGATGCGGAAATACTGTCGCAGGATACTGGTATAGAAAAAAAAGATCTCTGCGCCCTTTCCGCCAATCTCTTGGAAAACGCAGTCGAAGCTTCAGTGACAAAAGTATTCTTTGCTTTGAAACCAGTCAACCAGATGCTCTTTATCCGAGTCGAAAATGATTTCGCAATCAATCCCACTCTTCGAAACGGACGTCCAAAGTCAACGAAAAAGGATCACTTGCACCATGGTTGGGGAACGCAGAGCATTAATTTCGTCGTGCAAAAGTATAAAGGCGATATCGAATATCAGATTCTGGATGGAATATTCCGTGTAGACATCATAATTAACTGCCCCTCAATCTTTTCCATTCCGAACAAGTAATCATAGTATTTCTGTCGATACAAGATAATCCTGCCGGAAACAAAGGATGCTTTTGGTTCCGGCAGATTCGTTTATTCGCGTTGAGGAACGGTATTTTATTGATCGCATCACTCACTACAGTTATGTCCATTTTTCCAAAAGTATGACATTTAATAAGAATATTAACCCTATTTCCACACTGTCAATCCTTGGTTTTAATTGGCCAGATCAGAAACAACACAGCAACATTTATTCCATTTCCCAATAATGTACATGATTCTATTATAAAAATATGATAAACGTAATATCATCTCTTTTTCGAGGACACTTTTCATGAATTCGAGGCCACTTTCTCCATTTCGTGTCAAATGTGTTATACTATCGATAATTACCGTTTGACGCGCCCCTATCTTATGCGAGGTAAGACTATGATAAGAGCTGCAATCTGCGACGACTCTCCTGCGTTAGGGGAAGAAATACGAAATCTTTTTCAGAAATGCTGCAGAGAGGCGGCCGAAGGCTGCCAGACAGTGCTGTTTCAGGATGCCGGCAATCTCCTGTATGAGGTCCAGGACGGAGCGCATTTCGACGCTTTCCTGCTGGACATCGAGATACCGGACATGAACGGTCTCGAACTGGCGTCCAGGCTGAAAGCCTTTCTGCCGGACGCGTTCATTATCTTTATCAGTTCCTACGACAACTATGTGTTCCAATCGTTTCAGGTACAGCCCTTCCGCTTCATCCCCAGGAGCCGGATGGGAGAGCTGCTTCCGCCCGCGGTATCGGACATGGCCGCTCTGATCGCAGCCAGCGAAGGGAAGTACCTCATCGCGGAGAATCAGCGGACACTGGAGAAGATCTCCGTCAGGAAGATCCTTTATATCTTCCAGAAGGGCAAATACGCCCATGTGGTAAAGACCGACCGAACCTGCACGAGAGTCCGCAAAACGCTGAAAAGGATCCGACTGGAACTTCCGGAAGACGAGTTCGTCTGGATCGACCGGGGACATATCGTAAATATCCGGCACATTGAGCGGATCGAAAGCACCCGCATCTGCCTGAAAGGGAAGATCGAACTGGAGGTCAGCTTAAACCGGCTGTCCGATCTGAAGCAGAAGGTCAGGGCGTACTGGCTTGACGGGAAGCGATAAAGATCTCCTCCGACAGCCGGCACATTCTGGCCGCCGTCTCCGCGTCCGACGCGCTTATGTAAAACCTGGCCTTATGACAGAAGTTCAGCTTCGGATCGATCTTATGCAGCGTCTCGATATCCGCGCCGGCCCATTCCTCCGGGAACGGGATCTTCGTCTTGAACGACTGAGGCGCTACCGGCACGCCCTGTCCGCCCCAGCCGCCTCTTCCGTCCGGGAATACGCAGTACGTCTTGTCCGTATCCACCAGCACTGACTGCCACGGCACGAACCTCGGAAGCACCACCACATGACCGGCGCTTTCCTCAACGGCCTTCCGTACGATCACCTCGGCCCGTTCCTGCGCCTCCATCTGGGACAGATAGCGCCGCAGGAGTCCCTCCGCGAAATCCACCGCCTGAGCGAACCTCTCATCCGGTGTGTCCGCGCTGTCCCATTCCGGATTGAACCAGGCCACCGCCGCCGACAGAACGCACGGCGTCCCGCCGTTGTCCGCGTCGTCCAGCGCCGCGACGAAATTCTCGTCGAACTCCTTCGCTTCCTTCTCCCCGACCAGCCGGGAACCGTACTTCTCCCACAAAAGGCCGAACGCCGCGTAGGGAATCCCGTTCGGGCGCTTACGGGCCCCTGCCTGATGGTGATCGAACTCACCCATGCCGATGTCATAGACGATGCCGTCGAAATCATCCGGTACACTATAACCTCTCGTAACCTCAAATCCCGGATAAATCAGCCGTAAAAGAGCTGTTGAGAACACGTCGTCCGCATGAAATGTGCCGCTGTGCGTGAAACCCTTCATATCTGTACGCCTCCTGTGCCGAATCTTGATCTGTAAACAGTTTACCACAGGTGGAGACGGGTGTACAATCATTTCTTCTGCATAAAGCGATCTTTTTTTCATTTGCTGCACGCGTAACTGCACGCGTAAGAAACCCGCGAAACCGCAGGATTTGCCGCTGGAATCCGCAACAAAGATATTGCAAAAATCCTCCGCATTGATTATGATAATTCTGACCAGATGAAATGATCGAAAAAGCAAGAAATCCGGAGGTTTCAAAACCATGTACAGCTTTAACAACGATTACAGCGAAGGCGCCCATCCCCGCATCCTGCAGACTCTGATGGAGACCAACCTCGAACAGAATAACGGCTACAGTCAGGACCGCCACTCGGCCCGCGCCGCCGAACTGATCCGCGCCGAAGCCTGCTGCCCCGACGCCGATGTCCATATTCTGGTGGGCGGCACCCAGACCAATTCCGCCGTGATCGCAGCGGCGCTGCGCCCCCACCAGGCCGTGATCGCCGCCTCCACCGGCCATATCAATGTCCACGAAACCGGAGCCGTGGAAGCGTCCGGGCATAAGGTGCTGACCTGTCCCGCAGCCGGCGGCCGGCTGACGCCCGCGCTTCTGCAGGACGTCCTTGACGCCCACACCGACGAGCATATGGTCCAGCCGAAGCTGGTCTATATCTCCGATTCCACCGAGATCGGCACCCTGTACACGAAAGCGGAGCTGGAAGCGCTCTCCCGCTTCTGCCGGCAGCACGGCCTCTGGCTGTTCCTGGACGGCGCCCGCCTCGGAGCCGCGCTGACAAGCCCGGACAACGATCTGACCATGGCGGATATCGCTGCGCTGACCGACGTCTTCTATATCGGCGGCACGAAGAACGGCGCCCTGTTCGGCGAGGCGCTTGTCATCGTAAGCGACGCGCTGAAGGCGGATTTCCGCTACCTGATCAAGCAGCGCGGCGCGATGCTTGCAAAGGGCTGGCTCCTGGGAATTCAGTTTGAGGAGCTGTTCCGCGACCGCCTTTTCTATGACCTGGCCTCCCACGCGAACGCGATGGCTGCCAGGCTCCGCGACGCCCTTATGGAGCGCGGATACGAATTCGCCTATCCGCCGCAGACCAACCAGCTGTTTCCCATTTTCACCGATGAAATGATCGAACGTCTAAGCAGAGACTTCCTGTTCATGCCGGATAAGAGGATCAGCGAGAACCGCCGAAGCGTCCGCCTGGTCACCTCCTGGGCGACGACGGAAGCCGGGGTAAAAGAATTCATCCAGGCGTTGGATACAATATACAAGACGAAATAACGCCATATGATTGGAAAATTATATGATATACTCTGAGCAAGGGAAACCAGAGCGCATAATGGCGGCCTACCCTCCATTTTTCGGAGGGGCTGACCCTCCGGACGAAAGAAAGGGGGGCATGCCAATGATTACATACTCGGATCTGTTTCAACTGGGTATATTCATTGTAGCCCTGATAGGTCTTTGTCATAAGATCTTCAGGGAAAAGAAGTAGCCGCCACTACTACCAATAGTGACGGCGGCCCGTTAAGGGTTTAACTTATCACTTTAGGGGGTAGGCCGTGTGTCTCTGGCTTTCCCTCTGTAGATATACTATAACATATCTTAGAATATAGTGCAAGTTTTTTTTCTCTACTCCCCGCTCTCCAGGATGCCCCGGATGTAATTGCGCATCACTTCGAACGCCACTCTGTTCTTCCCGCTGTTGATCACCACGTCGGCCAGGGCGCTGGTAGGCTGCACGTAGAGATAATGCATGGGCTTCACGGTGGTCAGATACTGCTCCACCACGCCCTCGATATCACGTCCGCGCTCCTTCACGTCGCGGATCACGCGGCGCAGGATGCGCTCGTCGGCGTCGGCCTCCACGAAGATCTTCACATCCATAAGCCGGCGCAGCCGCTCGTCTGCAAGCACCAGGATGCCTTCCAGAAGGATCACCCGCTTCGGCTCCACGACCACGACCTCCTTCGACCGGGTATGCTGCGAGTAATCATAGACCGGGCACCGGACTGCCTTCCCGTTCTTAAGATCCTGAAGCTGCTCTAGCAGCAGCTCCGTCTCGAAAGCGCTGGGGTGGTCGTAATTCTGCTTCTTCCGTTCCTCGAAGGGGACGTCGTCCTGAGCGCGGTAATAATTATCGTGATAGAGAACCGCCACTTCATCTCCGAACTCCGCCTTCAGCCGGTTAGTAAATGTGGACTTGCCCGAACCAGTTCCTCCTGCGATGCCGATCAATACTGTCTTCATCCTCTGTCCCTCCATATCTGCGCGTATGATCTCCGTTCCGCCTGCCGGCGCGGCCGCTTTCCCTTGTGATCTGTGCCGCCGAGCGGTCCCTCTCCCAATTATATCAGACAGGGCCCATATGCGCAACGCCTCTTTACACCGCCGCGGCAATGTATTATGATGAGTACAGATCCATCCGGCTCTTTCCCGGCGGCAGAAGGCCGCGCAGAAGTACCGGAATACAAACGCAGGAGGCACGGTATGTTATTCCCGGAAGCAAGATCAGAACAAGTCAGACAGAGGATCCTTACATCGGAGCTTTTCGCCGCCGAGCGGAAACGGCTGGAAGAAAGGCGGGCCCTGTTTCTGCATACGCCGCTTCCGGAACTGCCGTTTCATGAATACGAACGATTTTTCCGCGACGGGAACCGCAGCTCCTTCGAGGCCCTCTATTTCGCCCGGCGGGAGAGGCTTTCCTGCCTGACCGCCGCCGCGCTTCTCTACGGGCGCAGGGAAGACCTGGCCGCTTTGGAAGACCTTCTCTGGGCCGTCTGCGGGGAATACAGCTGGGTGCTTCCGGCTCACGCCGTAGATCTGGAAACGGAATATGACCGGGGAGTGATCGATCTGTTCTCCGCGGAGACCGGGTTCGCCCTGAGCGAGATCCGAAGCCTCCTTGCAGACCGTCTCTCTCCCAAGGTCAGCCGCCGGATCCTGGACTGTCTGAAGGAACGGATCATCGAGCCATACCTTTCGCGCACCTACTTCTGGGAACAGGCGTCCCATAACTGGGCCGCGGTCTGCGGCGGCAGCGTAGGCGCGGTGTTTCTCTATGCGGCTCCGGAAAAGCTCCCCCTGGTCCGCCAGAGGCTTCTGCATACGATGGAGCGTTATCTCTCCGGCTTCGGTGAGGACGGCATCTGCCAGGAAGGACTGGGCTACTGGAACTACGGCTTCGGCTTCTATACCTTCTTCGCCCAGCTTCTGCTGGAGTTTTCGGACGGACAAGACGATCTGTTCGCGCACCCTCTTTGTCCCGCGATCGCCGCCTTCCAGGAGCATGCGTTCCTGCAGGGCAATCATGTCGTCAGCTTCTCCGACGGCTCCCGCACCGGCGACTTCCAGCCGGGGCTTACCTGCCGTCTCCGGGAGCGCTTCGGCGTCGCTGTGCCGTCATGGCAGTACGCCGCCTTCCAGGACAACTGCTTCCGGATCCAGCCGTACCTGCGTAATCTCTTTTGGACGGATCAGGGCCTGTGGACGCGGGAGCCGGAACCCGCTGCGGCGGCTTCCCGTTCGTCCGCCACAGCAGCTTCCCGTTCGCACATCCAGTCGGCTTCCCGTTCATCCGCTCCGACGGTTTCCCATTCGCACGTCCAGTCGGCTTCCTGTTCACTTACGTCCGCCTCAACACCTTCTGCGACCGCGCCCGCAGTCCGGGAGCAGTATTTCCCTCAGGCCCAATGGTACCTCGCGCACAGCGGCGCCTTCAGCCTAGCAGCCAAGGCCGGACATAACGACGAACCCCATAACCACAACGACGTGGGAAGCTTTCTGCTTCTGGCCGGCGACGAGACCGTTCTGTGCGATTTCGGCGCCGGAGAATATACCGCAGGCTACTTCCGCCCCGAAAGCCGCTACGACGAACTCTGCAATTCCTCCCTCGGCCACAGCCTGCCCATCATCGACGGACAGGGCCAGCAGCCCGGGCGCACTTTTCGCGGAACGGTTCTCGCCGCTTCCGGGGGAGAATTCCGCATAGAAATAGCCGGAGCCTATGACAGCCCCGGCCTGGTTTCCGCTGTACGTTGTCTGAAGCTTACCGAAGACGGACTTCTGCTGACCGACCGGTTCGCATTCGCTTCGAAAGAATTCCACCGCGTCACGGAACGTTTCGTCACTCTCACAGAGCCCTGCCTGACCGGCGGCGTCCTCACGATCGGAGGCTGCCGTCTGGAATACGACCCTGCCGCAACGCCCCGCCTTTCCCAGGCGGCGCTTAAGGAGCACGACGGCAGTCCGGCGACCCTGTACCTAATCGACTTCGACTGGAACGGCGACGCCCCCTTCCGGCTTCGCATCGTCCGTTCGTCACCGTCCGCAGTCTGAGCCGTACCCTCTATACGTAGATCTCGCAGTCCGGCTCCACCCGCTTGCAGGCTTTCACCGCCTCCTGCACGATCTCGTCGAATCTGGCGTCGTCCGCCTCGATGATCAGCCGCTGTGTCATGAAGCTGATCGTCGCTTCCTTCACGCCCTCGATCTTGTTCACCGCGGCTTCCATCTTCGCCGCGCAGTTGGCGCAATCCACTTCCACTTTGAATTTCTTCTTCATAAGGCATATCCTCCTCGCATACGATATCCGCATTCCTATGACCCTTCCGGTGCGAATGCAGGAAACGTAAAACCGGAAGCATCATATGAATAAATGTTCATATGACCATTATATACCTTATATCAGAAAATGCAAGCACATTTTTACAAATAATCGAAATTACTTCCCGGCGGGGAAGAACCCGCTTACCGGCTCCTGCTGCCTTCCCCGGCTTCGGTCCGCATACCCGCGCAGCGCTCTGCAAATGCCGGACTCATGGCGTAATCCGACACCGCCCGGAAATGCCCGTCATAAGGATAATGCTTCTGACTGAACCTGAGCCACATCTCCGACCAGGACATGCCGGAAGCCAGAAGCTCCTTCACCATCGGATCGTCCATGGTGGAGTTGCCCTCCTGACGGTTCAGATCGACGCAGCCTTCCTCATCGTAGAGACAACACTGCAGGTCACATTCCAGCTTATCACACTGGTAGGCGAAGAGCGCTTCCGGCGTCTCGTGGGCGTCGAATTCCAGGAATAGCGCCTCGATCTTCTCCCCGTCCAGCAGGCCGCCCAGGATCCGGTGCACCGCCTCGTGCTCCATCTTCTCCTTCTCCTCCGCCCCGATCTGGAACTGGGTCAGATCACCGATCACCGCCTCGCCGATCTCGTGGACCGCCAGCATAAAGATCACCTTCATGATGTCGATATCGTACCGGTACTCCGATTTCATCGCCAGCGCCAGCATCTGCACGCCGAAGACATGCTCCGCCACGCTCTCGATCCGCTCCCGCTGTACCCTCCAGTCCTTCCAGCCTGTGCGGATCACATTCTTTAAACGATTACAGAGGATATAGTAATCCAATACGTTCTGTTCTCTTGAACCCGTTTCCGACATGATTGCTCAGCCCTTTCTTCCTATCGTTCTGCATCCCCGCGAAACGCCCCGTACGGCTTAAACCCGCGCAGAAGCCTCATGACTGTCGGCGTCACGCTCTGCACCGTCCCGGCGTCAGTACGGCTTAAGCCGCACAGAATCCTCATGGGGCGCCCTGCTCTATATTATAATGCCGAAACCCTGTCAACTCAACATTTTTCTCTTTGACAATGCGTGCCCGAAATGATAAAATTATAAAAAATACGAGATTGGACAAAGGATACGCCAAGGAGGCAGATTTTATGAGAACCATAAAAGTGCGCACACTGTTAACCGTTTCAATCGTGCTGTCCACGGTTCCCATCATCGCCATGCTCCTTCTGCTCTTTTCCTATTCCATATCCCTGACACGCCGCCAGGAGACAGACCTGATCAGCGGGATCTCGCAGTCCATTACCACGTCTCTGACCGACAATCTGTCCGATATCGAGACGAAGAGCTCCGGACTGAGCCACGAGATGGATTATCTCGTATTCTGCAACTCCAGCGCCAGGAAGCGTCTTTCCCTGAGCGCCCCTTCTGTGGTGTCCAAGCTGTCGGAACAGCTGTTTATCCACTCCGAGGTGCTTGGTATCTTTCTGTACAACACGGCCGCGGATTATTTCTATCCCTATTATCAGATCAACCCGGAACCGCATACGAATACGATGATCCGGCAGCTGGCTGATTCCGCGCAGCTGTCCGATACCTGGTCCCTTCACACGGTAAACGGCCATCCCTGCCTGTTTTATTCGCAGCGTTCCCGTTACGGGAATCTCCTGATCTGTGTGGATCCGGAATACAATGACAACTTCCGCAGCGTCGCATCCAACGCCTCTCCGGGCACAGAATGGTCCTTTGGACAACCCGATGCCCCCCCGGCGGGCGCAGATCTCCAAAGCGGCGCGGAAGAATTCTACGAGATCGGCAGCCTTCCTCTCGCGCTGATCCACCACAGGGCGGACAACCGGCTCCTTTTCGGGAT
Organism: uncultured Lachnospiraceae bacterium; assembly: GCA_947624815.1. GTDB lineage: Bacteria > Bacillota > Clostridia > Lachnospirales > Lachnospiraceae > UBA3402. The sequence goes on from CANQME010000040.1 coordinate 22,533, forward strand.
CGACCGCCTGCAGACGGTCATGCTGTTTGTCATCATCCTGCTGATCCTCGCCGTCCCGGGCGTCTATCTGATGCTACAGCATGTTTTCCTGAATCCGATCAGCCAGCTGTCCACCTCCATTCAGGAGATCAATGCCGGCAATATCGACTGCCGGACGGACGTGTCCACCCGGATCGAGGAGCTGAAGGTATTTTCGGATAATTTCAATGAATCTCTGGACAAGATCCAGGACTTAAATAAGGAACTCTATCAGCATCAGCTGGACGTGGCCATGGCGCGGCTGCAGTATCTGCAGCTGCAGATCCGTCCGCATTTCTTCCTGAACTGCTTAAATAACATGTACTCCCTTCTGGACTTACGGGATTACGACGGCATCCGCCGGATGATACTGGCGTTTTCCTCTCATATATCCTATTCGTTCCGTGACGTTAAGAATTTCGTCGCCCTGGGGGATGAACTGACGGCCTGCCAGAATTACGTAAATCTGTGCAATATTACCTCCACCAAGTCCGAGTTGGAATTCGATATCGACGGACGGTGCGTGGACGCCAACTGCCTCCCGCTGTCCGTGCTGACATTCGTAGAAAACTGCATCAAGCACTGCCGGCCGAAGCAGACGCTTCGGATCAGCATCGGCGTTTATCTGCTTCCGGCAGAAGACGGCAGCCGTCTTAAGATCACCGTCCGGGACAACGGCGGCGGTTTCCCCGCCCAGGCGCTTGAGGAACTGAACGCTACCGATCCGAGCAACATCCAGTACCGTCACACCAGAATCGGTATTTCCAATGTCTGCTACCGGCTCTGGCTGATCTACCGGGAGGACGCAAAAGTAACCTTTTATAACGAGGGAGCCGACGCGGTCGTGGAACTGCTTTTACCCTATGATACCAGAAAATTTACAAACTCAAAAGAAACGGTCAATACGAGGGGGATTCCGTCATGAATGCTTTGCTTGTGGACGATCAGCCGCAGATCTTATCCTCTCTGATCCACCGGATCAACTGGAACGAGCTGGACATCAGCAGCGTCCAGGCCGCCACCTCCGCGCTGGAGGCCAAGCAGATCATATCTGGCGGCAGGATCGACATCCTGATCAGCGACATTGAAATGCCGGTCGAGGACGGCCTGTCTCTTCTCGCATGGATACGTGAACATCATTACGACGTGGAATGTATCTTTCTCACCAGCCATATGGACTTTTTCTTCGCCCAGCAGGCACTCGGTCTGGGCGCCGTCAGCTATGTGCTGCAGCCGGCGAGGGACGAAGAGATCCTCCAGGCGATCGACAGAGCAAGGATCCGGGTCTATCGGAAGCAGAAGGCCCAGGAGGCTTTAAACTATAACCGTTTCACCTCCTCCGCGCAGAATTCGGTGATTCAGAAATTCTTCGAAAGCTGGCCGGCCCCGGAGGAATTCGCGGCGGATCCGGACCTGACAGACGTTCAGTGGGATACCCTGTCGGAGTTTGGCGCCTCCCGCACGGAGCAGGGAACGCTTACGCTTGCCGTTTCCTTTGTCGCCCGCTGGACCAGTCTCCCCCAGCGTTCCGTCGAATATCTTCCCCGGTACAAGGCGGAGCTGAAGCAGGTGCTCTCTTACCTGGATCTGGTCTCCATCTCCTACTGCACCGAACAGAATCTCCTGGTTTCTGTCATTTTCGGGGAACTGACCGACGCTTTGAAGAAGCATATGAATATCTTCCGGGATTCGTTTTCGCGCAGTCTGAACTGCCGGCTGCGCACCTGCCTCTGCGCGGCTCCGGTCACGGACTTAAAGCCCGCTGTCAATATGCTGTCCGAGGCAGTCCTGGCTCCGGCTGACGGTTCCGGTCAGGAGGCGTCCGTTTCGATCCTCGAATATGCCGCAGAAAGCCGGACAGAACCAGAAGCTGTGCCTGATTCCTATTCCGGCTTTCTTAAGCAGATCCAGACCTATATCCGGGAAAATCCGGAGCAGCCCATGACGCGCACCCAGATCGCGGAGCATATTCATCTCTCCCCGGACTATGTCAGCTACATTGTCAGAAAATGTACCGGCAGCACCTTAAAGGATCTGGTGATCCGGGAAAAGATGGAGCACGCCCGGCATCTGCTGGAGCATACGGATATGCCCATCGGGGATATCTCCCAGGCCGTCGGGTTCAACAGCTTCGCCTACTTCAGCAAGGTCTACAAGGACACCTACCATGTCACGCCGTCGCAGGCCCGCAGAGAGAAGTGATCACGTCACTCGACGACCACCCGCACCCTGGCCACGTTCCAGATCCTCGTAGAGGGATCTTCCGGCGTACGGTTTGCCGCCGCTCTCATAACGGGGAAGTAGACGCCGGGCCGCGTAAAGCAATGCTGCGCGCTGATCGATACGCTTCCGTCCTCGCGGCAGACTGCGTTTCCGCATTCCTGAAACTGTCCGGAAGCTTCAAAATCCCATAACGTTCCCGCAAAGGAGCCGCCGCGTTCCGGAATCTCCATGGTTCCTGCGAAGGATACCGTCTCGCCGGCCCTGACGACGGCTTTCTCACCGCCGTTGGCGGTCAGGGTCACGGTGGGCTGAACGCCCTTGCGCTGCGCCGCCTTCGCCGGTACGGTCACGCATCCGTTATCCACGGAATACACGGAGGTCTCCGGCGGGGCGATGCCTCTCTCCACCCAGTCGCTTACATCGAGCAGAGCCTGCTTTAACGCGCCTCCGTAGCTGACGATGTGCTGGTGGTCTCCTGCGTTTCCTTCCGTGCAGTCCGTATGCATGCAGTTCTCCATGTACCAGAGCCGCATATGGTCCTCTACGTCGCCGCCGCAGTGCTTCGCCACCTCGGAGCGGTACCAGTCTGCCTGCCACGGCAGCGCGCTTTCGTCCATCAGGCTTTCCAGTACGATCAGTTTGCAGCAGGGCGTCCCCTTCTGGAGGCAGCCTGTGCCTTTAGTGATCAGCGGTCCCACCTGCAGCGGCCGCTGCGGATAAATGGGATTCCCGTTTGCATCCCTAAACTGATCCCAGGCATGGTACTCCGGCCCGGGAACCTGATGTCTGTGCAGCGTCTGCAGGGCAATATAATCCGAATTGTCCAGCATTACCTGATCTCCGGCTTTCACTTCCGACAGGATCTTCTCCAGTTCGCGGCTGTCCGATTCTCCGTTGACCGTCACGCTGTCATTTCCCAGGCAGAAGACGCGGAATACCTCGCCCTCAAGGGCGCCGGACAGGAAGCGGATCTTCATTCCCTCCTGATAAAACCCGGCTTCCGGGAACGTATCCAGCTTAAACACAGGGAGCTTCCGTCCCTTATTCAGTCCATGCTTCCATGCTTCATCCACGCCGTAGGCGTTGCCCTCGTCCAGCGTGTCCGCGGCGGTCCGGATCACATGATCCATATCGCGGATCTCCGTGATGCGGCACGTAAGCCTGACCCGGTCCCTGACGGCCGAGCCGTCCGGCACCGTCCCCAGATATCCGTCCAATTCCCAGAAATCCTTGTAATAGGTGGGATCCAGATGCTCCACTGCATTCACCAGAACCGGCAGGGCCGTCTGTCCCAGCGTCTCGTATACGCACCAGGCTTTCATCGGGAAACCCATCAGCTCCGCTTCCTTAAGAGCCGCTTTTTCTTCCTCATTCAGGCAGGCGTAAGGGTCTCCGCTTCCGCCCGGTTCCAGCGCGTCGCAGATATCCGCCAGTTTGTTGCGCAGGATGCGCAGGGCGTGCACACGGACCGTAAACACATTCGGCAACGCCATCGGAGAGCCGATCACGAAGGGAACCGCGCCGTCCCACACGCCTTCCGTCGATTCCACGCAGCCGATGGTCTTATACCCGCCGCCGCTGCCGCCGTAAACGTATCCGTAAGGCCGGTGCTCTCCGTAGAATTTTACCGCCAGCTCCCTGGAATACTGCGCCGTGCAGGCGCTGACCCGGTAGATCAGGGTATCGTCGCCGCTGTGGTCCGTCCCTCCCTGATTGGTTTCCACCAGATACGCGCCGTGAGAGACCGCGAACACGATCTTATCCTGCTCCTTGTCAAACTGCGCCGACCTCTCGTCCCCGGCGAATGCGGACATGTTTTGGAAAAACCGTTTCCGATACTGCGCCTCCGGCGGGAAATAGAAACAGAACCTGGCGTCCGTCCCGGCGAAACCGCCGTGTATATAATGATGTCTTACGGGGATGTCCCTCCATTCATCCTCATCGATAAATGGACTGGAAAACTGCGGGTCATTCAATCCGTTATACCGCTGTTCCATTTTGAAATCCTCCTTATTATAACTCGTGTACCCGGGGCTGAAAGCCCCGGAAACACTGTAGTTTTACTTCGGGGACACTGTCC
>CANQME010000041.1 GCA_947624815.1 uncultured Lachnospiraceae bacterium
TTCCGGATAATATTTATTTTTCAAGGTTCATCCGGCCGATGAATCTGGTCGGCAGGCTCAAGATTCCGAGAGCCTATATGTTCCTTCGCTGTATCTCAATCTTACCCCGAAGCGCGCTCTTAGAACACAAACCAGACGGGGAATGCTGTCACTTAAAAGTTGATTTCTTATAACCCGACAGTTGAATCAATACCAAAAGTCACCTTTTCCACACGCAGTCATAGCGAAACGGCTGCCCGCACGGATTGTCAGGAATCCGATGCCAGGCAGCCGAGCCGTCTCCTTTCACCAGCTATAAGCGTCCTCACACCTCATACCACTACTTCAAAAATCAGCTTTCCTCCGCACCGGATCTCCCTCGCTCCAACCTTTTTATTTTTGTTAAAATTAAAGCTTAAAAGATACCCCTTATCCAGATGATACGCTTCCAGATAATTCGCCAGCTGCTGTTCGCCTCTGCGGTTATACTCCTCACCTCGCCAGATCTTCATTTCAACCACATACTGACGGCCCAGATAATCGATGACCACATCCGTGCGGCGCTGATTTCTCGTCTGCGCTTCGATATAGTAGTTCCCTGTTCCGTTGATGATCGGTTTTAAGAAAAGCAGGAACAGCCGCCGTCCATTTTCCTCCCTGAACCGCTCCTCACTATCTCCGTAAAGCTCCGTGAAATGCTCCATGAACTTTGTCATTACCAGCTCCATATTTAAACGACCGCCTGTCACAAACTGATTCTTCATCTCCTCAGCTGCCTGGTATGACGGATCACCCAGCGCCTCTTCTGACAGAAACAGATTATACAGTCTTGTCTCGAAAACCCGGTTTGCCACAACCACCTGATTGTCTTTCTCCTTCAGAAATCCGAACATTTTCCCAAGCTCTATGACAAAATTATCCGGGTTGTACACAAAGCTCTGACCGTCAAACAGAATCGCGTAAAGCATTTTCTTAAGCTCGGGGTAATCGGAGATCCGTTTTCTCATATCGTCGAACAGCGTATTCGTCTCATTCAGAAGCAGCTTAACCGCTTCCATGACGCCATCGTCGGACCAGGCCCGTCTTGCTTCCGTAAATCCCGGTTCTCCCATGATTCGTTCATCAATCAGCATGCAGATCCGTGATACGAGATACGGATAGCCGGATGTATAGTCGCAGATCAGCGTCGAAAGCTTCCGGATATCCATTCCGGTCTGATGGTCCTCCTCATATTCCCTTAACATCCCCTCCACATCCTGCACGTCAAATCCCAGATCAATCGTAAAATCAGCAGCAATATTCCATGGGCTGTTATAACGATGCGTCTCGTCCGGACGTATTTTCTGTTTCAGGTTCTTAATATCATACACTCCTGCCAGTATGACTGAATGAAATATGGCAGACTGCTTCCTGTCCAGATAATAATCCCGCAGAATTCCCAAAAAATCCAGAAAAACCTGGTTATTGGAAGCGCTGTCCACCTCATCGATCATCAGCACTACCGGCCTGTCCGCAGTATCGCATAAAACGCTCAGCAGATGGAACAGTTCAGCCAGATTCATCTGCCCGGCAGCGGCGCCGTTCCTGAGCGCCTGAACGCTTTCCTGCGAAAAGCCTTCGATCCCCTGTCTCGGATTGCCGATCATGCGGAGAATCATATTGGCAAATTCACCTGCAAACGTATATTCATCCTGAAATACCGCAGCGCTCATTCTCTGAAAACTCATTGACAGAACGATATAGTCTTTCCTGAGATATGTTTTAAGCGCCCACAAGACCGTTGTTTTCCCAAACTGTCTGGCGCGGTTGATCACAAAATATTTCCGATCGTCTACAAGCTGCCTGATCTGGCGCATACGGCTGTCCAGATTAACCATATAGTGTTCTTCCGGATAACAAAGGCCGTTTACGTTAAACCTTCTCCGCATAAGGTGTCCCTCCTCTCCCGAATTATAATTCAATTATATAGAAATCCCCAAAGAAAGACAATGGTTATTTTAACACCTCTCTGACGGTCAAATGCGTCCGTTTCCCGCCTTCATAATCATGTACCGTCTCTGTGTCGAACTGCCCGCTTCCGTCGTTCCACCGAAGCATGGTCAGGCGGTACGCGCCTTTTTCATACCCGTATCCGTCGCCGTCGTCCTCATAGAGGCAGAATTCGCCGTCCGCACCGGGATAAACCTTTACGCGGATCTCCCCGCTCTGCTCCTCCGTGGAAAGCGCGAAATCCGTTTCCGGGATCACCGAACCGGCCTTCACGAACACCGGGATCCGGTCGATCGGCGCGGCCGCATAGATCCACCGGCCGCCCTCCAGATGTTCGCCGGTCTCATAGTCGTACCAGCCGCCGGGCGTCGCGGGCAGATAGACCCGTCTGGACTGCTCCCTTGCGATCCGCTGCGACCGCGGCAGATAATACATCGGCTCATGCACCGGGCAGACCATGAGCGACGGCCCGAACAGGTACTGATCCTTCACCTCCAGAGCGGTGGGATCGCCGCTCCAGCCAAAAGCCAGCGGTTCCATCATCAGACCGCCGTTCTGCCAACAGCCCGCCGCCGTGGAATAGATATACGGCATAAGCCGGTAGCGCGTCTGATTGGCCTTCAGGATCGCGTCATAGAATTTCACATCGTCCGTATTCCCATACAGCCACAGCTCCCTGCGGCAGTCGGTCCCGTGTCCCCGAAAGACTGGCAGGAACGCTCCCCACTGATACCACCGCGTAAACAGCTCCCGATAGCCGTAATCGTCGACCGTATCCTCGAAATCGCCGCGCCAATACCAGTTCAGTCCGCGTTTCACGAAGAACGCGCCGATGTCGGTCGTCCAGTACGGAAGACCTGAAGCACAGAAATTCAGTCCCGCTGCGATCTGCCTCGTCAGGGTATCCCACGTCGCGGCGGTATCGCCCGACCAGAGGATCGTGCCGTACCGCTGCGATCCGGTGTAAGCGCTGCGCGTCAGATTGCAGACCCGCTTTCCGTCGGTGGTCTGCCGCTGCCCCTCATACACGCCCTGCGCATGGTAAAGTGCGAACGCGTTCATCTGCTCGGCAGGGATATGATCTTCAACCGTCCTGACGTACTCGTCATAGGCTCTCGACGCCGCCGGACGCTCCACATGGTTCCACTCCGGCGTGATCGGTTCGCTGTTGTCGCACCACCATGCGTCGATCCCGTACCGGAACAGTCCCTCTTTCATCTGCTTCCAGTACATTGCCCGGCCGGCCGCGGACAGGGCATTGTAAATATTCTGTCCCGGCAGGAACAGTCCGGCAGCTTTAAATTCCTCATGGTTCTCACAGCCCGGATCGCTGTTGGCCCAGACGGAGATCATAAAGTGGGTATGCTGTTCGTGGAGCCGTTCTACCATGCCTGCCGGATCCGGAAAACGCGCCGCATCGAAGGTCTTCTGTCCCCATTTCCCGTCCTCCCAGGAACGCCAGTCCAGAACCACGCAGTCCAGCCCGATTCCTCTTCTCCGGTACTCTCCGGCCACATGCTCGATCTCCTCCTGGGTCTCATACCGCTCCTGGGACTGGATATATCCGAACGCCCATTTCGGCAGCATCGCCGCGCTGCCGGTGAGACACCGGTATCCCTGAACGACGCCTTCCATACTGCCGCCGTTTATGAAATGGAAATCCAGCTCCGGCACCGCCTCGGAGTAAATATATGCCAGAAATGCAGACCTTCCGTCCCCGGCTGCGTCTCCTGCTGCGTCCCCTGCGCACGGACTGTAACCGGCGTCGCTGAAGATCAGCGGGCTGTATGTATCCGTCAGAATCCCGTAGCCCAGATTCGATACCATCAGAGGAACGACGATCTTCCGGTTCTCCTGGTAGAGATAGAGCGTCTTCCCCCGAAGGTTCCCATAGCCTTCCTCATGCTGTCCAAAGCCATAGACCGCTTCGCCGTCCTGAAAGCGGATATTCAGCGTCGCATGATAGCTGAAGCCGTCCTCGACCCGCTCCGCCTCACGAATGACCTCCTTCTCGCCGTCAGAGGTCTTCACACGCTCGGTCCGGGCCGCGACCATCCGGTATTTGGGAAATTTTTCCAAAACCTTGCTGTCCTTCTCCGTCTCGGTGAGAAGCAGCCGACCGTTTTCATCGTACCACGAAAAGGAACCCGTTTCCCGCAGGATCCGCAGCACCGTTTTCCCGGTCGTCAGAATAACCTCGTCCGGGGTCTCCTCATATCTCCAGTCCGTATGGAAATGGTTCTCTGGCTTCGGCGTCTGCGCTGCGCCGCTGTGACGCGGGACGTTCGTTTCCGGCGCTTCCTTCCATGTGCCTCCGTCATACGCGGGCACGGGAACGATTCCCGGCCGCGGCATGTCCGACAGCGCCTTCTCCCGGGTGACGGTCACCCGGACGATCCCCGGCGTCTTCGGTTCCAGAACCGTCAGAAACAGTTCCGACTCCAGGATCAGCCTTCCGCCCTCACGCCGGATCTGCGTGATCTTCGGCGACGGCGGCTTCACAGCATACAGCATATAAATTTGCCTCCTTCTCCAAACCTGGCACTGCAAATTCATTTTGATTTCCGGGCGAACGGGAATGTCACTGACGCTCTGTTCGTATACGTCAGCCTGCATTTTCCACCGTCACTGTCCACCGCGCTCAGCTGCTCAGGAATAATGAACCTCCATCAGGCATAACCCTTTCGCCGGCATCAGATACCCGGCCTCTGCCCGGTTTTTCGCCTCCAGAAGCTCCGTCATGCTCTCCGGCGAACGCATCCCATAACCGACCTCCAACAGCGTCCCGGTAAGAATGCGCACCATATGGTTCAGAAATCCGTCGCCCTGATACGTGAAATAGAAATACGGACCGCTCAGCGTGATCTCGATGGACGTGACCGTACGCACGGTAGACTTCTTCATCTTCGGATTCCCGCAGAAGCTGGCAAAGTCATGCTCCCCCGTCAGATAAGCCGCCGCCTTCCTCATCCGCTCCACATCCGGCTCCTGTTCCAGCACGCATACATACTTGCGGTCAAACACCGGCTTTACCGGAGCGCAGTAACAGGTGTACCGGTAAGTCTTCCCGGCAGCGTTGTAGCGGGCGTGGAAGCGCTCCGAAGCCTTCTTCACCTCCAGCACGCAGATATCCTCCGGCAGATACCGGTTCAGATAATCGCGGATCTCCTGCTCGCTCATCTCCACATCCAGAAACATATTCGCCGCCATGCCTCTGGCATGGACGCCGGCGTCCGTCCTTCCCGCGCCGGTCACCTTCACCGGACGGCCCGCCATCCGCTCAAGCACCATCTCCAGCTTCCCTTCGACCGTCAGCTCCGCGTCCGGCTTGGTCTCCCAGCCGTGATACCGGGTTCCGTCGTAGGAAATGAGCAATCTATAGTTCTGATTCATCTTTTTCTTCTCCTGCTTTCACGTAAGCGACGCAAGAACCAGATTCCGCAGCTTCCTGGTCAGCGCAAAGGTTCCCGCGTCCCGCTTCTGCGTTCCCATCAGGATCGTCAGCCTCTCCTCCGGGAAATTGGCGAAATACATCCCCAGCCATCCGTCCCAGCCGTACTCGCCCTGCCGGGCCAAAAACCCGGTACGGGACGGCTTTTTGCAGACGCGCATCAGACTGCCGTAGCTGAAGCCCTCCAGATTCTGCCAGCAGTTGAACCCCTGCTGCTGGGCGTCGGTCAACTCCCCGGTGGTCATGAAGCGGACCGTAGCAGGGCGAAGGATCCTGCCGTCTGCCTCCCGCCCGGCCGGAATCGCGGTATCCTGCCTCCCAAAAGTCTTGCTGTCCTGCTGTATCGTCTCCGGGACTTTTCTCTCGTGCGCCGCTCCCTCTGTCTTCCCGCCGCAAACAGTGCCGCCGTTCATCAGCATCCGTGCGAATTTCATATAGTCATCCAGAGTGGAAGCCAGTCCCGCGCCTCCCGAAGCGAACGCAGGCTCCTCCTTCATATCGTTCCGGATCGCCAGATGATTGCCTGTATAGAGCCGCAGACTGCGTGTTCCGTCCGGCTCCGTCACCGTCTCGTAGACCGAGGCCAGCCTGTCCTGCCTGTCGGCGGGCACCCAGAACGCCGTGTCCGTCATGCCGAGGGGTCCGAACAGTTCTTTCTTAAGGAACTCAGCAAAGGACATACCGGAAACCGCTTCCACAACAGCCCCAAGAACATCCGCCGAAGTGCCGTAATGCCAGGAGCTGCCTGGTTCGAAAGCCAGTCCGCAGCCCGCCAGCGCATCCGCCACCTCCCGGGTGGTCATGGCGTGATCCGTAAGCAGCCGCCGGTCCATTTCCGCAAAAACGGATGCCGGCTGCCGGCCCGCTTCCACCTGAATATCCGGATACAGCATGCCAGATGTCATCTTCAGAAGATCGAATATTCGGATCTGCGCCAGCGCCGGCCGCAGACGGCCGTTCTCCCACACCTTCATCTGCCTGTACGCCGGCAGGAAATCGGATACCGGCTGACACAGATCGATCATACCGCGCTCCATCAGGATCATCACCGCTGCCGCCGTGATGGGCTTCGTCTGGGAATAGAGCCGAAGGATCGTGTCGCGCCGCATGGGCTTTCCCTTCTCCACATCAGCCATCCCGGCCTCACAGTAACAGATCTCCTCTCCGTCCTTCTCCACCAGAAGGTTTACGCCCGCCACGTCGCAGTCCGCAACTGCCTGCCGCATGACGGATTCCAGCTGTTCTTTCAGTTCCATGGATTGCCCTCCTTCTTATCTTCGGTAGTGTCCATCACCGCCCGGGCGAAAGACACCCGTTTCTTCTATCATGTTTCTCTCATTATATAGCAATTCATACAGGGGATGCAAGACCTATCCCGCTTTTCAGCCGCTGCTCCCGCAGGCAGGCACCTAAAAAGACCCCGTCGTATCAGCCACGACAGGGTCCGATCGATCACTCGAATTCCACCGTTCCAGGCGGTTTCGAGGTTATATCATAGAGCACCCGGTTCACATGGGCCACCTCGTTGACGATCCGGCTGGTGATCCGCTGCAGCACCTCCCAGGGGATCTGAGACGCTTCGGCGGTCATGAAATCCACCGTGTTCACGGCGCGCAGCGCCACCGCATAGTCGTAGGTGCGCTCGTCGCCCATGACGCCGACGGAGCGCATATTGGTCAGGGCCGCGAAATACTGGTCCGGCATATGGGAAAGTCCCGCAGCGGCAATCTCCTCACGGTAGATCGCGTCCGCATCCTGCACCATCTTCACCTTCTCGGCCGTCACCTCGCCGACGATCCGGATCCCCAGACCGGGTCCGGGGAAGGGCTGGCGGTACACCAGCTTCTCAGGGATGCCGAGCTCCAGGCCGGCCTTGCGTACCTCGTCCTTAAAAAGCTCCCGCAGCGGTTCGATGATCTCCTTGAAATCCACATAGTCCGGCAGGCCGCCCACATTATGGTGGGACTTGATCACGGCGGACTCCCCGCCCAGACCGCTCTCCACCACATCCGGATAAATGGTTCCCTGCACCAGGTAGTCCACTCTGCCGATCTTCTTCGCCTCTTCCTCGAAAACGCGGATAAACTCCTCGCCGATGATCTTCCTCTTCCGCTCCGGCTCCTCCACTCCCTTTAATCTGCTGTAGAACCGCTCCTGCGCGTTGACACGGATAAAATGCAGGTCATAGGGACCGTCGGGCCCGAAGACCTCCTCCACCTCGTCTCCCTCGTTCTTCCGGAGCAGGCCGTGATCCACGAACACACAGGTCAGCTGGTCGCCCACAGCCTTGGCAAGCATCACCGCCGCCACCGAGGAATCCACGCCGCCGGACAGGGCACAGAGCACCTTCCCGCTGCCCACCTTCTCCCGGATCGCCCGGATACTGGTCTCCACAAAGGAATCCATACGCCAGTCGCCGGCGCAGCCGCAGACCTCGTAGACGAAATTATGCAGCATCTTCGACCCTTCCTGGGTATGCAGCACCTCCGGATGGAACTGAATCGCGTATAGTCCCCGCTCGGCCCATTCCGCCGCAGCCACCGGACAGTCCGCCGTATGGGCAGTCACACGGAAACCGGGCGCCGGCTTCTCGATATAATCGTTATGGCTCATCCAGCAGACCGTCCTCTCCGATACATTCTCGAACAGCCTGCTGCTCCGGTCAACAGTCACTTCGATCCGTCCGTATTCCCGGACCGGGGCCTTGCAGACATGGCCGCCCAGCACATGGGACATCAGCTGGGCGCCGTAGCACAGCCCCAGAACCGGTACGCCCAGCTCAAACAGCTCTTTCCCGCAGGAAGGCGCGCCTTCCTCATACACGCTGTTGGGTCCGCCGGTCAGAATGATCCCCTTCGGTTCCATCTCCCGGATCTTCTCCAGATCTGTCTTATACGAATAGATCTCACAATATACGCTGCATTCCCGCACCCGGCGCGCCACCAGCTGGTTGTACTGGCCGCCGAAATCGATCACCACGATCTTCTCTCTGCCCACGCTGCATCCTCCTGTACGCCGCATTTTCTTAAAAAAGACATTCTCAATTATACAAATTTTCCCATAACCGTACAAGTGTGAAAACAGAAAATATACGTCCGATTTCCCGGCGAATTCCATCGATTATGACAGATACTTCTTCACATACTGTCCCGTATAGGAATTCTCACAGGCCGCGATCTTTTCCGGCGTGCCCTGCGCGATCACCGTGCCGCCCCGGTCGCCGCCCTCCGGCCCCATATCGATGATGTAGTCCGCAGTCTTAATCACATCCAGGTTATGCTCGATCACGACCACCGTATTGCCGCCCTCCGACAGCTTCCGCAGGATCTCCACCAGCTTGTGCACGTCCGCGAAATGCAGTCCCGTCGTCGGCTCGTCCAGGATATAGATGGTCCTTCCGGTTCCCCGGCGGCTCAGCTCCGTCGCCAGCTTGATCCGCTGCGCCTCGCCGCCGGACAGCTCCGTCGAGGGCTGACCCAGACGGATATATCCAAGCCCCACATCATAAAGCGTCTGGATCTTCCTCTGGATGGAAGGCACGTTCTCGAAGAACTTCAGCGCCTCCTCCACGGTCATGTTCAGCACGTCGTAGATGCTTTTGCCCTTGTACTTCACCTCCAACGTCTCCCGGTTATAGCGCTTGCCTCCGCAGACCTCGCAGGGCACATACACATCCGGAAGAAAATGCATCTCGATCTTGATGATGCCGTCGCCGGAACAGGCTTCGCACCGTCCGCCCTTCACGTTAAAGCTGAAGCGGCCCTTCTTATAGCCGCGCTCCTTTGCGTCCGTCGTGGACGCGAACAGGTCCCGGATCATATCGAATACGCCTGTATATGTCGCCGGGTTGGATCGGGGCGTCCGGCCGATGGGCGACTGGTCGATATTAATCACCTTGTCCAGCTTCTCCACGCCGTCGATCCCCGCGTGTCTGCCCGCGATGGTCCTGGCCCGGTTCAGCTTCCGCGCCAGGGACTTGTACAGGATCTCATTCACCAGGGAGCTCTTGCCGGAACCGGACACGCCGGTCACGCAGGTCATGACCCCCATCGGGAATCTCACATCGATGTTTTTCAGGTTATTCTCCTGCGCGCCCCGCACCGTCAGCCACCCGGAAGGCTTCTTCCGCTCCCGCGGCACCGGGATCTGCATGCGACCGCTTAAATATGCGCCGGTAACGGATCCCTCGCAGGCGATGATATCGTCCACCGAGCCAGCCGCCACCACCTGGCCGCCGTGCTCGCCGGCTCCCGGACCGATATCCACGATATAATCCGCAGCGCGCATCGTCTCCTCGTCGTGCTCCACCACGATCACCGTGTTGCCCAGATCCCGCAGATGGAACAGCGTCTGCAGAAGCTTTCCGTTGTCCCGCTGGTGCAGACCGATGCTGGGCTCGTCCAGAATATAGGCCACACCCACCAGGCCGGAACCGATCTGTGTCGCCAGACGGATCCGCTGGGCCTCTCCTCCGGACAGCGTCCCGGTCGCCCGGGAAAGCGCCAGATAATCAAGCCCCACGTCGATCAGGAACGTGACCCTGGCCCGGATCTCCTTTAAGATCTGCGCGCCGATGGCCTGCTGCATGCTGGTCAGCTGCAGTCCGTCCAGAAACTCCCGAAACTTCACCACCGACATGTCCGTCGCATCGTAGATATTCAGACCGCCCACCGTCACCGCCAGGGACGACTGCTTCAGCCGTTTCCCTTTGCACAGGGAACACGGCGTAATTCGCATGAAGGTCTCGTATTCCGCCTTGCTGCTCTCGGAGAAGGTCTCCCGGTACCGCCGCTCCACGTTCTTCAGAAGTCCCTCGAAGGCCACATCGTAGATCCCGACGCCCCGCTGTCCCTTATAATGCACCTTCACCTCATGGCCGCCGGTGCCCCGGATCAGCACGTCCTGTATCTCCTTCGGATACTGCTCGAAGGGCGTATCCAGGCTGAAATGATACTCCTTCGCCAGCGCGTCCAGAACCGCCCTGGTAAAGCTGCCCGGATCCGCACAGGACTGCCAGCCCAGAACCACGATCGCACCCTGCATGATGCTTAAGGACTTGTCCGGGATCATCAGATCCTCGTCAAACTCCATCTTATAGCCCAGGCCGAAGCAGTCCGGACAGGCCCCGAAGGGATTATTAAAGGAAAAGCTGCGGGGCTCCACCTCCTCGATGCTGATGCCGCAGTCCGGGCAGGCAAAGCTCTGGCTGAACGTCAGGGTCTCTCCGTCCACAACGTCCACCATCATCAGGCCGCCGCCCAGATTCATCGTCGTCTCGATGGAATCGGTCAGCCGCTTCTCGATCCCAGGCCGCACTGCAAGACGGTCCACAATGATCTCGATATTATGCTTGATGTTCTTGTCCAGCCGGATCTCTTCGGACAGCTCATACTGGCTGCCGTCGATCCGCACCCGGGCGTAGCCTCCCCTGCGGGCCTGGTCCAGTACCTTCGCGTGCTCGCCCTTGCGCCCCCGCACCACCGGCGCCAGAAGCAGGAAACGGGTCCGCTCCGGAAGCGACAGGATCTGATCCACCATCTGGTCCACGCTCTGCTTACGGATCTCCCTGCCGCACTTAGGGCAATGGGGGATCCCGATCCGGGCGTAGAGAAGACGCATGTAATCGTAGATCTCCGTCACCGTGCCAACCGTGGACCTGGGGTTCCGGTTCGTGGACTTCTGATCGATGGAAATGGCCGGAGAAAGCCCCTCTATGCTCTCCACATCCGGCTTCTCCATCTGACCCAGGAACTGTCTCGCATAGGAAGAAAGCGACTCCATATAGCGCCGCTGCCCTTCTGCGTAGATCGTATCGAACGCCAGGGACGACTTGCCGGAACCGCTTAAGCCCGTCAGAACCACCAGCTCGTCACGGGGAATATCAATATCTATATTCTTCAGGTTATGTTCGCTTGCACCCCTGATCTTAATAAACTGCCTTGCCATATTCATGCAACTCCTTCTGTATCCGGTCATCGCCAACGGGAACAGTATAGCACACTTATCCGGAAATTGCAAACATTTGTTCGAAAAACTTAAAAGGCAGGCGGGAGAACTTTATCCCCCGCCTGCGCTGTTGTCTTAAAAATGATCCCGCGGACTTCTTTACGCCGTCTGACTTTCTCACCCGATCGGGCCTGCGGAACCTTCCACCGGATCTCCAATCGGACCACCCGGCCCCGGTGACGGAGCAGGCTCTGACAATTCCGGTTCCGGCTCCGGAGCTGCTTCTGTCTCCTCAAGTTCCTCCAGCTCTCCGCCTGCAGATGACCCTGGACCGTCTTCCTCCTCCTCCAAGGGACTGCCGACAGGCCCAAACGATTCCTCCGGCTCATCGTAATCCTCGGCTGGCTCCGGCTCATCGAAATCCTCGTCGGGCTCCGGCTCTCCCGGCGCGGGCTGAACCTCTGCAGGAGGCTCTTCCGGCGCGGGCTGAACCTCAGCCGGCGGCGTTACGGCCGGCTGTGTCTCGGCCGGCTGTATCGCCGGCGCGGCCGCGGTATCCGCAGCAGGCTTGGGCGTGCTTGACGGATAGGTACTGCTGCCGGTGCCGTCCGTCGTGAAGACAAGCACAGGATCTCCCTCGGAGATCAGTCCGTAAAGCTCCTTCGCCGCCGATACCGGCAGATTCACGCACCCATGGGAGCCGTTGGTCAGGTAGATATTCCCTCCGAAGGCTCCGCGCCAGCTGGCGTCATGCAGGCCGACGCCGCCGACAAACGGCATCCAGTAGCTGACCGGCGATTCGTACTCATAGCTTCCGTCCGCCCGTCGCTCTCCCCGCAGCACCCTGTCCCGCTGCTTGTAAATGATAAAATATGCGCCCGTCGGCGTCGCACGGTTCTGATTCGAACGGGTTCCGGACACGAAATCCGACTCAAGCACCATCTCTCCGTCCTTGTAATAATACATATGCTGATCCGTCAGATTCAGCTCCACATAGGTATCGCCGTAATCATTCTCACCATGGCTTCTGGCCGTACTGGAATAGACCGGCTCCCTCACCTGGCTTTCCCCCGACCGGATCACCTCGATCAGCTGTTTCGTCTCTTCCTCCTGGTTAATGCTCCAGCCGAAGGTTCCTCCTGTGATGGTCACGACGTCTCCGCCGGTAGTCTTCAGCGTCTTCGGCTTGCCCAGCGTGTCGTACCGGTCCGCCAGCCCCTTCACATACGCCGCGGCCTGTTCCTCGTCTACCAGAATCGAACCGTCCTCCGCCAGAGAGATCCAGCCGGAGATCGTATCCTTGTCCAGGATCTCCTGCGCGTCGCCGAACTGATAAGTGACCGTTACGGTCAGATAACGGTTCAGCTTGTCGGCGGTCTCCGTCAGGCTCTGATCGCCGGATGTGACGGCAGCCTTCTTGTAAACGCCCAGATCCTCCAACACCAACTCCGTCTTCAGATTATGTACGGCGTCTGTCACCGCCTTCTTTACCTTTTCCTTATCCAGAACGGTTCCTTCCTCCTCAGGAAGCACCTGATAGCCTTCTCCTTCAATATATTCCGAAAGGCTCGCGTTCTTCGGCTCCACCATCTTGTCATCGTCCAGAAAGACCAGCCGGTCGATCCGGTCCGCAAGCAGCTCTTCATCCGGCACGGCCTTTACATCGACCTTGTACTCGACCGCCGTACTCCGGTAGCTCCACCAGTCCATGGGATTCTGGGCGGCAAGATACTGATCCAGGGAATCGTCGAATTCGTAATGCATGCCGATCTCTTTCCCGGTAATGGTCTCGGTGACCCCTCCGCGGCCCACGACCGTCAGCTCATAGTCCTCCTCCATCCGCGAGGAGACCAGCTGCTCCACCTCGTCCACGGTCTTCTGCGAAGCATCGACCCCGTTCACCACCGTATGCGGGAAAAATACGGTCCGGTACTGCTCCCCCACACTTGTATAATACAGATAACCTGCGCCGCCGGCGATTCCCCCCAGTAGCACAACGGCCGCCACGCCGGCAGTCGTCCTTGCAGTTCTGGACAGCCTCCTTTTCCGGCTTCTTGGCACATTCTTCTCTTCTTCTGACATCTCACACAGATTCCTTTCTTCCGAAATAACCTAACGTACAGTATAGACCAAACTTTCCCGTCTGTCCAGAAAAATAGCAGTGATTTTTAAGGAATTTTGAAGAAACTGTCATCCTGCGACATGCAGGATCCGCAGGAGCAGCAGCCAGCTGAGCCCGTAATACGTTACTACTGCCACCAGGTCGTTCATCGTCGTGATCAGCGGCCCGGACGCCACCGCCGGATCTACATGGATCCGGTGGAAGAACAGCGGAACCAGGGTTCCGACCGCGCTGGAGATCACCATGGCGGCCAGAAGCGCGACGCCGATGCATCCGGAGACTGCGAACGCCGTCGCTGCAGCGTAGCCCTTGAAGGCCACGATATAGACGCCCAGCGCGGCAAAGGACGTAAGTCCCAGCAGCAGGCCGTTCGAGAAGCCAACCCGGATCTCCTTCCACACCAGTGAAAGCTTCTGGGATCCGGTCAGCGACTCGTCCATCAGCACCCGGATCGTCACGGCCAGGGACTGGGTTCCCACATTGCCCGCCATATCCAGGATCAGGGACTGAAACGCCATGATCAGGGTCAGCTTCGACACCACCGGCTCGAACAGCCCCACCACCGTGGATACAACCGTGCCGAGTCCCAGCAGGATGAACAGCCAAGGCAGCCGCTTCTTCATGCTCTCGCGCAGCGGCTCCGTCAGATCCTCCTCCGCGGTCAGACCGGCCAGCTTCGCGTAGTCTTCGCTCATCGCGTCATCCACCACCTGAATGATGCTCTTGGCCGTGATCACCCCCAGCAGATGATTCTCATTGTCCAGCACCGGGATCAGATCCTCGGAATAGTCTTTCAGCCGCTCGATACAGTCATCGATGTCCTCATGTCCGTACACGTAAGGATACGACGTCATGATCAGGTCGGCAAAATTGGAGTCGTATCTGGCGATGATCAGCTCCTTCAGATCCACCGCCCCATAGTAGCACCCGTTCTCATCCACCACGAACAGGGTGGAAATGTTGTCGTTGTCCGGCGCCTGCCTGGTCAGCTCCCTCATGGCCTGCTTGACCGTCAGGTTCTCCCGCAGAACGATATGGTTCGTCGTCATGCGGCTGCCGATCTCGTCCTCATCGAAGGACGACAGAAGCGTCAGGTCGCGCCGTGTCTCCTCGTCCATGCAGCTGATGATCAGCGACCTTCTGGACTTCTCGATCTCGCGCAGGATCTCCAGGGCAATGCCCGGTTCCATGTGGCCCGCCACGACGGCGGCCTTGCGCACATCAACTTCAGTCAGGTATGTACCCGCATCCTCCCGCTCGGCATATTCCAGGATCTCCGCCAGAAAATCCGTATCCAGCACACGGTACAGCTTCTTCCTCTCCGCCTCTGTCAGATGAGCAAGAACGTCGGCGATATCGTTGGCGTGATAATCCTCCAGCCTGAGGCTCATCGCCTTCGGGGAAGCGCTGCTGCGGATAATAGCCGTGATCTCTGCTGCGTAATCCGGGCGGGCAGCGGTCTCTTCCGGCACTTCACCTGAAACCGCTTTCTCCGCTGTGACCGGCTCCGTCTCAGAATTCCGGACTGCAGTCTCCGCCCCAGAGTTCGGGGCCGCAGTCTCCTCCACGGAACCCGGGGCCGCGGTCTCCACTACGGAATTCTGAGCCGCAGTCTCCGCCAGCTCCGCGCCTCCGGCCAGGTATGCGTTCTGCTCCGCGCTCACAACGGTATTCTCTGCCGTCAGCCGCTCCTTCTCCATGCTGCCGCCCCCTCTCCTATGCCAGATGAAGCACCTGCAAAAGCAATATCCAGCTGAGTCCGTAATACGTCACTACCGCGATCAGGTCGTTGACCGTCGTAATAAGCGGTCCGGACGCCACCGCCGGATCGATCCTGATCTTCTTAAAAAACAGCGGGATCATGGTTCCCGCGGCGCTGGAAAATACCATCGCCACCACCAGGGCGATCCCGATGCAGCCGGAAATGGCGAAGGCCATCGTTCCCTGCCTTCCCTTCACCGCCATCACATACAGGCCCAGTATCACAAAGGACGCCAGTCCCAGAAGAAGCCCGTTGGAAAAGCCCACGCGCATCTCCTTAAGGATCAGCCCCAGCTTCTGCCGCCCGGTCACCGATTCATCGGTCAGCACCCGGATCGTCACGGCCAGGGACTGGGTGCCTACATTACCCGCCATGCCCAGGATCAGCGACTGGAACGCCATAATGATCGTGAGCTGCGACACCACCTGCTCAAACAGGCCCACCACGGTAGACACCATCATGCCCAGCGCCAGCAGGATGAAGAGCCATGGCAGACGTTTCTTCATGCTCTCCCGAAGCGGTTCCTTCAGATCCTCCTCCGCGGTCAGACCGGCCAGCTTCGCGTAGTCCTCGCCCATCTCGTCGTCCACCACCTGGATCACGCTCTGAGACGTGATCACGCCCAGCAGGTGGTTATTATTGTCCAGAACCGGGATCAGGTCCTCGGAATAGTCCTTCAGCTTCTCGATACAGTCGTCGATATCCTCGTGACCGTACACATAGGGGTACGACGTCATGATCAGATCCTCAAACGCCGTTCCCGGGCGGGCGATGATCAGCTCCTTCAGATCCACCGCCCCGTAATATTCGCCGTTCTCATCCACCACAAACAGGGTGGAAATATTGTCATTCTCCGGTGCCTGGGCGATAAGCTCATTCATCGCCTGCTTCACCGTCAGATTCTCCCGGATCACGATGTGATTCGTCGTCATGCGGCTGCCGATCTCGTCCTCGTCAAAGGACGACAGAAGCACCAGGTCCCGCTTTGCCTCCTCATCCATACAGTCGATGATCAGGGCCCGCTTCTCCTTCTCGATCGTGTGCAGCGTCGCAAGAGCCGCGTCCGACTCCATATGCTCCACCACCGTGGCCGCCTTCTTCACGTCCATCTCCGTCAGATACTGTCCCGCCATATCCTCCTGGGCGTACTCCAGGATCCCGGCCAGGATCTCCACATCCATGATGCGGTACAGCTTCTTCCGTTCCGCCCCTGTAAGCTGGCCTAGACTCTCCGCGATATCATTCTCGTGATAGTCCTCCAGCTTCTCGCTCATGACCTTGGGGGAGGCGTTGCTGCGGATGATCCCAACGATCTCTGACGCATAATCCGGTCTGACAGAAGTTACTTCTTCTGTCCGTTCCATCTCATTCTCCATGCCGGAAAGCCTCCTTATTCAGTTATGAAAACATTGGAAAATAACGCCAGAAAATGGCCGGAAGATCTGCTGTGCATCGATTACGCCGCTGCGCAGAGTACATCTGTACCACTGGCGCACCTGGGCTAATTCCAACGCAATCCGAAAACATCTCAAAAAACGTATCTCCGAATAACGATGCACCCTATTTACAACAACCAGGCGCACAGAACCGGACGCCCGATGTCATGGAAAATCCTGCCTCTTCCGGTCTTCTCCGACCGTAGCCAGTCGATCGTTCGTGACTGTCGCTTCCGTCCACTCTGTTCACCTGCCTTTATCCCTGAAATCGTATGTCAATGCATTCCTGCCCGCCGTGTTCCGAAGGCAGTCCTGCTTGTGGTTCCAGTATAGCACGAAGATATATTTTGTGGCAAGGAAAATTTATGTCAATTTGTCAAAAATCCCTTCCCGATGATCTCGCTGGAATTGGAGATCAGCATGAACGCCGTCGGCTCCACCTGCCGGATATAATTCCGCAGATGCATGGCCTCGCCCCGGCGCATGGTGGTCATGATCACCGTCTTCTCGTGATGGGTAAACGCGCCCTCCGCCTTATAGACGGTGGCGCTGTGATGCAGCTTATTGATGATATAATCGCAGATCGGATCCGCGTCGTCGCAGACGATATTGAAGCACTTGCACTGGTTGATACTCTCGATGACGCCGTCCACAACCAGGGACTTGGCCAGAAGGCCCAGCACGGAGAACAGACCGGTCGTCGCGTCGAACACGAAGAACGCCAGCACCACCGACAGCAGGTCCACCAGAAACAGAACCGTGCCGATATTCAGGCTTGTATGCTTTTTTAAGATCATGGCGATGATATCCGTACCCCCGCTGGACGCGCCGATATTGAACAGCACCGCGGAACCCACGCCCGGCAGGAACACTGCGAAGACCAGCTCCAGAAGCGGTTCGTCTGTCAGCGGCCCCGTCAGAGGCCAGAGTACCTCGCATAGCTCCAGAAGCACGGACATCAATACGCTGGCGTAGACCGTCCGAAGGCCGAAGCCCTTCCCGATGAAGAGAAAGCCGATCACCAGAAGTCCCATATTCACCACGAACGTGAACTGGCTGGCCGACAGGCTCGTCATCTCACTGACCACCGCCGAGAAACCCGTCACGCCCCCGAATGCGAAATGATTGGGAAACTTGAAGAAATAGACGCCCACCACCATGACCATGATGCTTAAGGTGATCATTCCGTATTCCCATACAGCGTTTTTCACCGGGTTCTTAAAGTCTTTTGCCATTCTTATTCGGTTTGGACGCACAAAAAACAAGACCTCCGTCTGAACTCCGTCCGTCTTATTTTTGCGCAGCCCCTTTGCCGCCTCCCATATACTCCCAGACGATACCCTATGCGCGGCCGCACTCCGAACCGGCAGCTGCCTGCCGCGCATATCCTGTTCCCATTCCGAATTCAATATACTCCTGTGCAGTCACAATTGCAATCACTATTATGTCTGTCATTTCCACAGGATATACATTGTGGTAATTTCACTTCTAATTAAACCCAAAAAACTTCTGACTGATCTTATAACCGGCCTCGGAGATCTTCCGGCCGCCCTTTCCCGGCAGGTTCATGCCCTGGCCCAGGAAGCCGAACCGCAGCCGCAGCCACAGCGGGAAGCTCTTCTTCTTCAGATACTGCCAAAGCTCCTTCTTCTTCGCCAGATTCTCCTCGGTGCCGGAGCGGATGGCCAGGATCGACGAAACGACCATCATGATCTCCAGATAACGGACCATATAGTGGCGCAGCTTCCGGTTGGGGATCTTCCCCATATCGTAGTAATCCAGCATCAGCTTCGTCACCTTCAGCTGCTGGTCAATCCGGCCGATCATCACCTGCTCGTTGACCGACTGATCCTCGCGCCCGATATAGTACCGGTAGAAATTCACATCCAGATAGTACATGGTTCTCACATGGGGCAGCGGCTGGTAGACGAAGATATTGTCCACATAGAAGGTGTGCTTCGGCAGCTCCAGCCCGCAGTCCTTCAGAAGCTGGGTCCGGTAGATCACCGAATGCATCAGGATATACTGTCCCAGGATAAATACTTTCACATCCTTCCAGGTAAACAGCTGGTCCTTGGGCAGGGCCGTCCGGTAGTTCATGACCTTCTTGTGAGACGCCCCCTGCTTATCGTAGACGAAATTACTGATCAGCATATCCAGCGTCTGGCTGCCGTAGACATAGCGGCGCAGCGTATCCAGGATCGCCCGGTAAGCGTCGGCGTCCACATGGTCGTCGCTGTCCACTACCTTAAAATAGACGCCCGAGGCGTTGCGAAGTCCCGTATTCACCGCCTCGCCGTGGCCGCCGTTCTCCTGATGGATGGCGCGGCAGATGCCGGGGTAGTTCTTCTCATACTCATCGGCGATCCGGGCCGTGTCGTCCTTCGTAGAACCGTCGTCCACGATCAGGATCTCCACCTCGTCGCCGCCAACCAGCAGGGATTCGATACATTTGCTCATGTAAGCCGCCGAGTTGTAACAGGGTACTGCGATCGATAACAGTTTCAAGTCTTTTCCCTCCAGATTATGCAAAATGTTCTGCGAAAACCGCCGTCAGGTTGGCGGCCGCGTGGACAGTCACCGCTGCCCAAAATCCCCCTCGATGTTCATAACTCTCTGCAAGGACCAGCCCCATGCAGATTCCGTAAAGTCCCTGTACCACGCTTCCGTGGTAGAGACCGAACAGGGATGCCGACACGATCATCGCGGCAGGAAAGGAAAACCGCTGCCGCAGCGTGCCGTAGATCATCCCGCGGAAGACCAGCTCCTCCGCCGCCGGAACCAGAAGCCCCGCAAGCACGATCTGCTGCCATACCGGCGGCAGATAGATCTGGGCCATATTGTTCCGGTAACCTGTAAACACCTGTTCCAAACCGCTGAGTACGATCAGGTTATTAAACAGGATACAGGATACGCTGCCGATGCAGACGCACTGCAGAAACCTGGCGGCCGGAGCCTTCGGAACACGAAAGCGGTCCGTCTCGTCCTGCCGCGTGACCGTCCGCCCCGTATAGAACCTTCCGTCTGCCGCTCCGCGCGCATACAGGATCCCCAGGATCACCAGCGAAACCGCCGCGGAGATCCCCTGCGCCGCAAGCGCCTGCAGGTCCGGAAACAGCAAAAAAATACCCGCCGTCAGGATCTCATACACGGCGATCGGATAAATGATCTGCCATACCAGCTTCATCTGCCTGCATCCCCCTACAGCCTGTCCCGGAAGGCCGCCATGTTTTTTCTTCCGGCATGAGTTTTTAATATGCCACAATTTTCCATACCGTTTAAAGTATACCACAGTTCTTCCCATATTTCACTTACTTGTTGCTTTTTTTCCATATAAAGTTTATACTGTTTTTATCATACGTAAACTGCGAAACATTTTCGCATTATCTTAGAAATGCTGTAAGGAATACAGGAAACGCCCTGCTCTCATGAAATCACAGAAGGCACTGACGCCCCGCGGGCTTTCCATGAAATGAATAGAATGCAGCGAACAAAGAAAGAGAGGTATCCTATATGCCGAAGAAACGCATCGTCATGGCGCTGGGCCACAAGGCGCTCGGCACGAATCTGCCGGAGCAGAAAGAGGCCGCCCAACATATGTCCAAAATCATCGCCGATTTTGTCCAGGACGGATGGCAGGTGGCGGTCGTCCATTCCAACGCCCCCCAGGTCGGTATGATCCATACCGCCATGAATGAGTTCGGGAAGATGCACGAGGGCTATACGCCTGCTCCCATGTCGGTCTGCTCTGCCATGAGCCAAGGCTATATCGGCTACGACCTTCAGAACGCCATCCGCGCAGCCCTTTTGGGCCGCGGCATCTATAAACCGGTATCCACGATCCTGACCCAGGTGACTGTGGATCCCTACGACGAGGCCAGCCATACCCCGGTCAAGTCCATCGGCCGTATCCTGACAGCGAAGGAAGCCGCCGCAGAGGAGGCGAAGGGGAACTTCGTCCGCGAGATCCCCGGCAAGGGGTTCCAGCGCATGGTGGCGGCACCGAATCCGGTCGCCATCGTGGAGATCGACGCGATCCGCGCCCTTCTCGACGCCAGTCAGATCGTCATCGCCTGCGGAGGCGGCGGCATCCCGGTCATGGTCCAGGGCCACTCCCTAAAGGGCGCCAGCGCCGTCATCGAGAAGGATCTGGCCGCCGGCCTTCTGGCCCGCGAGGTGGATGCCGACGTACTGATGATCCTGACCGCCGTGGACAACGTGACGCTGAACTACGGGCAGCCCGACGAGCACCCCATCCACACGATGGATCTGAACGAGGCCCGGGACTACATCGCCCAGGGCCAGTTCGAATTCGCCTCCATGCTGCCGAAGGTGGTAGCCAGCGTCGATTTCATCCAATGTGGCAAGGGCCGCCGCGCCGTCATCACCTCGCCGGAGAAAGCCGTCCTGGGACTCGCAGGCAAGGCCGGAACTTCCATTACAGAGTAAACAAGAAAACGATGCTGTGATTTGCACCTTACATATATTGTATAGTGCAAATTTTGCACTTTTTTGAAATTGACAAAGTGCAAAATTTGCACTATACTGAATACGGAGGTGCAAACATGGTAACTTTGAAGACTCTCAGAAATGAAAAAGGATTAACGCAACAGCAAGCCGCCGATCTCGCCGGCATTTCCATTCGCTCTTATAAGTCATACGAAAACGATCTTTCAAAAACTAGTACTCTAAAGTATAATTACATTGTTGATAAACTGACCGCTTTCAATCCAGTCGACGAAGATCACGGCATACTCAGCATAGAAGAAATAAAAAAGAAGTGCGCCGTGGTATTTAAAGATCGTGAAGTTAATTTCTGCTATCTTTTCGGTTCCTATGCGAAAGAGAACGCGACGCCAACAAGTGACGTGGATCTCCTTATTTCAACGAACATAAAAGGTTTAAAGTTTTTCGAATTAGTCGAGAATCTGCGACGTTCGCTCCACAAAAGAGTAGATGTCTTAGACATTAATCAACTAAAGAATAATCTGGAATTAACCCAGGAAATTCTTAAGGATGGGATAAAAATATATGGATAACTTCAAGAATGACAATTACTACATTCATAAAATTTTGAAAGATCTGGAATTTATCATAACACACATGAAAGATGTCGATAAAGAAGGACTAAACGCTGACGAAATCCTGCTGGACTCCATGCTTTTCCGTATGATCCAACTTTCAGAAAGTGCCAGAAAATTAACCGACAAGTACAAACAGCAACGAAGTGATATCCCATGGAATGCATTATATGGCCTGCGAAATCGCATTGTACACGACTATGGCAATGTAGACCTGAATATTGTATATGATACCCTGAAAAATGATATCCCTGAATTACTGGAATTACTCTCACAGCAATAGCATTATTTTCACAACGGGCTGCGGCATTCATCTGCCGCAGCCCGTTCTTTCGTTTTGTTATCTGTGTTTACGCTTCCAGCTCGTAGCACTCCACATCCATCACTGCCGCCCCGTCGGCGCAGAAGCTGATCCCTTCCGCCGCCAGGTCGGTGTAAATGGTGCCGGTCACCACATGCTCGCCGTCGTTGATGAAGACCTCGGCGCTGAACCGGTCCAGGATCAGGCGCAGCTTGATCTCGCCGCCGCGGTTGCGTACCTGAGAACGGCGCTGGTGGATGATCGCGCGGCGGGAGCCGGAGAACTTCCGGTCGATCTTAAAGACCGACTCCGACGGGTGGTAGCTGACGGATGTGCGGAACTCCTCATTCTGTGCGAAGCGGACCGCGAATTTGCGGTAGACCGCGGCCGGATCCGCCGGGCGCACAGTCACCGTCAGATCGACGCAGCGGCCCGCAACGCCCGCGAGCCGGACCTCGCCGTCCGTGACGGCCACATCCTGATACTCCGCCTTCGAGCGCCGCAGATTTTCAAGCTCCCGGATCGGGCGCTGCCAGAGCCGTCCGTCCTGAATCCAGATCTCCCTCGGAATCGTCATCTGCCCGTACCAGCGGTGGGTCTCGGTGCGCAGATTGGAGGTGTCCCAGTTCTGCATCCAGCCGATCATCACCCGGCGCCCGTCAGGCGTCAGGATGGTCTGGGGCGCGTAGAAATCGATGCCGTAATCGATGGACTGGTTCGATTCCTCCACGAACTCCCCGCTCTCCGGATCCATATGGCCGATCAGGCATAGGGTACCGTTGCCGTTGTGATATTCGAAGCCCTGGGGCATCATGTCCTGGGGACTGGTGAGAATGACCGCCTTGCCGTCCAGCTCGAAGAAATCAGGGCACTCCCACATCTTGCCGATGCGGTTCCGGTTCTCCGCCAGGATCCGCTTAAAGCTCCAGTGGAAGCCGTCGGGACTCTCATACAGCAGGATCTGACCGCTGCCGTCCGCGGGCCGGTTGCCGATGACGCAGCAAAACGTGCCGTCTTCCTTCCTCCACATCTTCGGATCCCGGAAATCATAACGGCTTCCGCCCTCGGGAAGATCCGTCTCATCCAGCACCGGATTGCGGGCGTATTTCACATAATCCATGCCGTCGCCTACGGCCAGGCACTGGGTCTGAACCTCCTGGTACGTTCCGTCTGCCTGCTGCTGTTTCTGCACTCCCGTGTACATCAGAAGCTGGCGGCCGTCGTCCAGCTCGACGGCGCTTCCGGAGAAGCACCCGTCCTTATCGTAGATCTCATCCGGAGCCAGGGCCGCAGGCAGCATCTTCCAGTGGAGCAGGTCGTCGCTGACCGCATGGGCCCAGTGCATGGGCCCCCACATGGTGGAATACGGATGATACTGGTAGAACATATGGTATTCGCCCTTGTAGCGGGAGAACCCGTTGGGGTCGTTCATCCAGCCAACCCGGGCCGACAGATGGAACTTTGGCCGGTCCTCCGGTGGGATCATCCTGTCGTAAACTTCTTCGTATTTACGCGCCTCACGCAATGTCTGGCTGCTCATGCTTCTCTGTTCCTCCGATCCTGTGCGCCGCGCCGTTTCACGCGGCTCTGCCGCTTCCGGCCGCAGTTCTCTGCCTTCTCAAGCTTTTAAGCGTATTTTCGCACGTTCTTACGGACATTCTATCACGATGCCCGCAAAGTATGCAACTGGTTTTCTGCACATACTTTGTGAACTTATTCTTAAATTTTTTGTCCATCCGCGTCTCAGACAGTTCCACGCCGCTTCTTCGCTGCCCATCCAAAGTCCAGTCGTGAAGGACTGTTTCTTTCGACAACAGGGGAGCGCCCCGCAAAAGACGCTCCCCTGTTGTCATCCTTACTTCACTTGTCATACCTCAGACGGTTCTTTCCGTCTGACTGCTCCTCTCAGCCGGGCGCATTCATGGTCTGCCGGTACAACCGGGCTATGTACCATGTCCGTCGTTTCTTCCCCTTGCAGCGAAATCCTTCGCAGTTCTTATTCCGCCTGCGCAGCCGCGTACCGGTCGTAAGCCGCCTGATATACGGCCTGAAGCTCGCCCATGCCGCAGTTGTTGTTCAGCGTGTCCAGATAGGACTGCCATGCAGCGTCGTCCGGGCCGCCGTCGCGGAGCCACAGGCCCTCGTTCTCGGCTACAATACTTTCGAAATCCGACTTATACATATCGATCGTATCCAGTTCCTCCTTCGTGTACACGCAGTCGACCGGATAGGTCGTGGTGCTTGACACATAAGGCATCCAGAAATCATACAGGTCGGTCAGACGCTCGATGGCACGGTCCTCCATCTTGAAGGTGGTGCTGTAGTAGTCGCTTAAGATCAGTTTCGGACCCTGAACCTCATTCTCGCCCTTCAGCTCGCCGGCGCCCTTGTTGTACTTGGCCTGGCTCTCCTCCTCGGTGATGCTCAGCCATACGCCGTTCTCATCCTGCTCGTTGAAATATACGCCGATGGGGCCGTACTGCAGCTGCATCACGTTCTCCGGCTCATACCACAGATCGAAGAACTTTAACAGATTCGCCGGGCTCTTGCAGGCGCTGGTGATGGACAGCTGGCCGGAGTTGGTACCGCCGCCGGTCCTCACAGTCACATTGTGGGTGCCGTCCGGGCCGTCCAGAATCGGAAGGAATACGTAATCCTTCGCGTAGTCGCCCATCAGCTCCTCGATGTACCACCAGGTGGAGACTCCCACATAACCCTGCTGACACTTACTCATCAGCTGCGTATCGCTCTGGCTGAACATTTCCACATCCATCAGGCCCTCGGCGTACCAGTCGTGGAAATAGGTGATCGCCTTGCGGTACTCGTCGCTGGCGCAGACGAAATCCACCTTGCCGTCGTCATTTAAGCGCAGGTCGTTGATGACGTCGTTGGGCCAGTTGGTGAAGCCGAAGCCTGCGTAGAAAATGTTCTGGCCCCAGCACCACTGGTCGAAGCCGGTGCTCATCGGGATCGTGGTTCCCGGATCGTTTCCGTAATATTTGGCGCTCATGTCGTTGTCCTTAAACGCCTTCAGAGCGTCATGCAGCTCGTCAAGGGTGGTCGGAACCTCCAGTCCCAGGTCGTCCAGCCATGCCTTGTTGATCATGGAGAACTGCGGAATCGTGTAAATGCTGTAATCCTCATCCTTGCCGATACCGGCGGTACCCATCTGCTCCGCGGCCGGCAGTCCGTAGATCTTGCCGTCGCTCATCGTGATCGCGCTCTTGATGTTCGGATGCTCTTCCAGGATCTTGGCCAGGTTGGGCATATACTCCTCCGTCAGGTACGGGGTCAGGTCGATAAAGGTGCCGTCCTCGCCGTAGCGGGTCAGATCGTAGTTGGAAAATCCTACCGCCGAGAACGCGTCCGGAAGCTCCTGACCGGCGATACGGATGTTGACCTGCTCCGCCAGGGAATCGCTCATTGTATTCCAGTTGATGGTAATTCCGGCTTCCTCCGCCATCGCGTTCAGCACGGTATTGTCCTGATAGCCCTTGCTCAGCGCGCTCATGCCGCCGATGATGTCAAATGTGGTCTGCGAGGTATCCGTACTCGCCTCGCCCGGAGCCGCGGTCTCGCCGGTACCGGAACTGCCGGAACCGCCGCACGCCGTGAGGGAAGCCGCCATACTGACTGCCAGTGCGCTGCAAAGCAGCATTTTAACTGTCTTTTTCATAATACGTTTCCTTCCTTTTCATACATGGTTTGTTGATGAAGTTTATTTTTGCCGCGCAGTCCTTCCGCGGCTCCGGCATTCACCGGAGATGCGCGTTTTCAGGCCCGAAGGGCTGCGCGGATAAAACTCTTATCTGTCGGATGCATCCGTTCTGAACGTCTGCTCTGCAGCCGCAGAGCTTTCTTTTCTGCCGGTCCAGGTCATCCCTTAACCGCGCCGGCCATCATGCCCTTCTCAAAGTACTTCTGTACGAACGGGTAGATGATCAGCATCGGGGCCGCCGCCACGATGATCGACGAGAACTTGATCATCTCGGTCAGCTTGTTCAGCTCTGCATAGCCGCCCGAAATGGTGCTCGCCTGGGCCGCGGAAGCGGAGCTTCTGATCAGGATGTTCCGAAGAACCAGCGGAAGCGGAGCCTTCTCCGGTCCGGTCAGGTAGATCAGTGCTGTAAACCAGTCGTTCCAGTAGGCGACCATACTGAAGACCACCATGACCGCCATCATGGACATACTGAGCGGAATGACCACCTGCAGGAAGATGCGGAACTTGGAAGCTCCGTCGATCTCCGCCGCCTCGATCAGCTCCTTCGGAATGCTGTTCTGGAAGAAGTTCCTCACAATGATCATGTTGCCGACTGCCACGCCGCCCGGCAGGAACAGAGACCACATGTTGTTGATCAGGCCGGTCTGCTTGACGATCAGGTAGGTGGGAACCAGTCCGCCGCCGAAGTACATCGTAAAAATGAAGAACAGGCTGAAAAACTTCCGTCCCGGCAGCTCCGCGATACTAAGCGGATACGCCGTCAGATACAGCATGGTCACGGAAAATACCGTACCGATAACCGTGTATTTGATACTGTTGATATAGCCTGTCAGGATACTGGAATCCGCGAACACCGCCTTATAGCCGTCCAGCGTAAATCCGCTGGGGAACAGGAACGTCTTGCCCGCGTAAACATCGTAGGGGTTCGACACGGAAGCGACCAGCACGTAGAACAGCGGGTACGCCACCAGGAACAGGAATATGGCGCAGATCACGACCAGAACGATATCGCTGGTCCTCTCAGAGAA
>CANQME010000042.1 GCA_947624815.1 uncultured Lachnospiraceae bacterium
CTTTTGTGTATAATTAAGGGGGAACGTTAAGATGCCGGCAGTGGCGATGAAGGATCATGTTTCTATGGAGAGAAAAAGAGTCAGTATTTCTGCAAAGCGGCAGATTACAATCCCGCAGAAGTATTACAAGTCTCTGGGCTTTGATACGGAGGCGGAGTGTATTGTCCGTGGGGATGAACTGGTGCTGCGCCCGATCCACAGGACTGCGGGAGGAGAGTTTGCTGAGCAGATCCTTGAGGACCTGATCGCGCAGGGATATGATGGAAAGGAATTACTGGAGCGTTTTAAGGAGGAACAGCGCAAAGTGCGTCCGGCGGTGGAGGCGATGCTTGAAGAAGCGACGCGGGCCGCTGCGTCTGAGACGGATTACGCGTCATATGAAGATATCTTCGGCGAGGGGGGAGTAAGTGATGGCAGAAGTACGCTTTCTCCCTCCTGCGGCGAAGTACCTAAAGAAGATAAAGGACAAGCGGCTGAAGGCACTTTATCAGGAAGCCATAGATCGGATCAGGGAGGATCATACGGTAGGAGAGGAAAAGACGGGCGATCTCCAGGGGATATACGGATATGATATCTACTATAATAAGACCAACTATGAACTGGCATATACGGTAGAATATGCAGGCAACAAGATAATTGTTGTGATTATGGCAGGAACGAGGGAGAATTTTTACGAGGCTTTGAAGCGGTATATGAAGGCGTAGAGAATATAGAGGATATCTGCAGTAGTAACCTTATGTTCAATGGCGCTAGTGCCTCTTCCCTCAGCCCTTCCCCAAAGATCAGGAAGACGATTCCCGCCGGGATGCCTTTAAAAAACGGAAGCGCCGGCACTTTTGCCGGCGCTTCACAAATATATGACATTGTAAGATTATTCTATGATATGATCGCTCCAGTTCTTTAATAATAAAAGAGTTGATAACTTACATGTTTCTATCGTATGACGCCTTTCCGTCCGCCCAGCACCTTTTTTCCTTTCAGCTTCGACCATTCGAAGCTTTCATCCGGTTCCCGGGCGACCAGGAAGTTGCCGGCCCGCTGGGTCAGCTGGGCGAAGTTGACGGCGTAGTCTTCCGCGCCGCCCGCGTAAGTATAGATGCTGGCCTCCGAGCCCATGAAGCCGATATCGGCGTCGCCGCTTACGAGAGCGGTCATGACCTTGTCGGCCCCGCCGCCGTTGACCAGCGTCAGATCGATCCCCTCTTCCTTAAAATACCCCAGTTCGATGGCGGCGTACTGGGGAGCATAGAAGATGGAATGGGCGACCTCGTTCAAGGTGACCGGCGTAAGCCGCTCTGTGGAGCTGTCTGCGGAATGGCAGGCGGTGAGAGAAGCCGCAGCCAGGGCTGCGGCAAGGGAAAATGCGATGAGTTTCTTCATTAGAGCCTCCTCATAGATGAAATGCTGATAATACATAATACTTGCCCGAGGAGGAAAATGTGCATCTGTACAGGGCCGGATGTGGCGGTTTGCAGGGTGAGCATGCGAAGATGTCAGCTATCGGCATCCCAAAGCCGGGTGTGACCCGGTATCAGCCGTTGGCATCCAAAGCCGGGCATACCCAGAGACATCAGCCGCTGGTATCCCAAGGCCAGGCACGTCTAGGATTGCGGCATCTGCAGGGAGACGTGCCGCCGGCGTCAGGGCTTCGCGTCGAGAAGGCGACGGACGGCCCGGACCGCGTTTTCGTCCGTGCGCCAGAGCTGGTACTCGCTGAGGCCGGGAAGTCCCATGGAAACTGCGGGGTTGCGGAAGACCATGCCGCTTTCCAGTACGGTCTTGCCGGACATATGGAATGCGCGGACGGAGGTACGGGCGAGCAGCTCGCCGGCGGATTCCGCGTTTATGCCGCCTCCGGCCAGGACGGCGGGGCCTCCGGCAGCGGACAGCTCCGCCAGCTTTTTCAGAAGGGGGAGTCCCTCCAGGCAGGAGACGGCCTGACCGGATGTGAGGATCGTATCGATGCCGAGGCGCCTGGCCTGTTCCCAGGCGGCAAGTGGTTCGCGGCACATATCGAAGGCCCGGTGAAGCGTGACGGACATTCCGCGGGCGCAGTCCAGGAAGCGGCCCATGAGGTCCGTATCCAGCGTGCCGTCCGGCCGCAGGCTTCCGACGACCACGCCGTCGGCGCCGGCCTTCTGAAAGGCGCGGATCTCACGGCAGATGATATCGGCTTCCGCTTCCGTATAGAGAAAATCGCCGAAGCGGGGACGGATCAGGACATGGATGGGGAGGGAGACCAGCTCCCTTACCGTTTCATACAATGCCATCGTCGGCGTGGTGCCTCCGATGATCAGGTTGGCGCAGAGCTCCAGACGGTCGGCGCCGCCGCAGGCGGCCGCGAGGGCGGACTCGGGGGAGTCGACGCAGCATTCCAGGAGATATCGGTTTTTCTCTGACGACATGAAGGATCCTTTCCCGATGCAGGCTGTCGGGACATGCGCCTTGTGGGGCGTTCCTGAGAAGCGCTTCATCGTTATGCTTTGTGAGTTAAGTGCGGCAAGGCTTCCGCCACTGTTCATTTCACAGAAATTATAGCACAGTTTTTCCATCCCGGGCGAAAAATCT
Organism: uncultured Lachnospiraceae bacterium; assembly: GCA_947624815.1. Taxonomy (GTDB): domain Bacteria; phylum Bacillota; class Clostridia; order Lachnospirales; family Lachnospiraceae; genus UBA3402. The sequence goes on from CANQME010000042.1 coordinate 2,569, forward strand.
TCGGCGCAGCTTCCCGTATTTCCGAACCGGAAGCAGCGGGAGAATCCTGTTTTAAATCAGAATAGATAATTGACCGGTCCGCCCATTTGTGGTATGGTTATCTCATGTTTCCACGGAGTGAGAATCACAGGCGGGGCCGAAGATGGGAGAGCCCTGCATGGGAGGTTTAACGGGTTTTTATGAAGGTACCGGACAGCTTTATCCGCGCGGCTGAGCGCTTTGGGATCGGCAGGGAAGAGATCGTCTTCGCGGCCGCGGCGGATTTCGATATGGAATACCGGTTCGCAGACGGTATCGCGGCGGTGACGGAGAAGCAGCTGATCTTCGCCGCGTATCCTTACTGGGAGAAGCGGGAGTACCGCTTCGGCGGGTACAGCGGCTGGCAGCTGGACGAAAGCACGGCGATGACGGACGAACCGGCGCTGCAGCTGTGGGAGCTTGAACGGGTGGAGCGGCTGGAGGTGATCCGCGAGGTCAGCACCGGCGTGCTGATGGCGGTGATCGACGGCACGGAGCGGTGTCTGTGTCATTTCTCCAACACCCGTATGGAAGCGTTCCTGCGGATCTGCAGAATTCTGGGCAAGCTCAAAAAGGGCGAGGAGATCACGCCCGAGGATCTGGATGTGAAGAAGGGCAGGGAGTGCTGCCCCAAATGCGGCATGATCTATCCGGATCAGGAGCGGAAGATCTGCCCCAAGTGTATGGACAAGAAGTCCATCTTTCTGCGGATCCTGTCGTATTTCAGACCGTATAAGGCGGCGCTGGCGGTGATGGTCTTCTGCTATCTGGGAACGGCAGTCGTGAACCTGTCGTGGCCGTACCTGAGCGGAACCATCCTCTACGACCGGGTTCTGGCCCGGGACGAAAGCTTTCTGGCGCTCCTTCACCTGCCTGCGGGACGGTTTGTAACCGCGCTTGTAATGCTGGTGATCGCCATTGTGGTATCAAAGGTTATACTCCAGGCCCTGGGAATCCTGCAGGGCGTGATGACTGCCCGGATCGCGCCGGAGGTGGTCGCCACGCTGAAGAGCCAGGTGTTTGATTCCATGGGACGGCTGTCCATCAGCTTCTATTCCAGAAGACAGACCGGAGGACTGATGACCAGAGTTTCGGACGACGCGGAGGAGATCTCCAGCTTCTTTATCGACGGTCTGCCGTATTTATTCATCAATGTGTGCATCCTGCTGGCGACCGGCATCATCATGCTCTGCTTAAATCCCCTTCTGGCTGTCGTGTCCATGGCGCTTATGCCTGTCCTTGTGGTCATGAGCGCGAAAATGATGCCGCATCTGTGGCACTATTACGGCAAGCGGCACCGTTCCAACCGGCGCCTGAATTCTCAGATGAACGAGAACTTCACCGGGGCCCGCGTCGTGAAGGCGTTCGGCCAGGAAGAGCAGGAGATAAAGCGCTTCTCGTCGAGCAATCAGCGGGTCCGTGGCGCGGAGCTGGATCTGGCCCGCTATGACAATAAGTTTTACGCCCTTTACGCCGCCGTGGAGGACACGCTGAGTTTTCTGGTGTGGGCGGCCGGCGGCGCCCTGATCATCAGCGGTTCCAACATGGAGGTGGGCATGCTTCTGACCTTCTCCGGCTATGTGGGGCAGCTGCAGGGTCCTCTGGAATTCATGTCGCGGATCGTCCGCTGGTATACGGATTGCATGAATTCGGCCCAAAGGATGTTCGAGATCATCGACGCCGTGCCGGAGGTGAAGGAATCGCCGGAGCCGCTGCGGCCTGAGAGCTTAAAGGGAGAGATCGAACTGAAGCATGTGACCTTCAGCTACGAGGCCCACAAGCCGGTGCTAAAGGACGTAAGCTTCCATGTAAACGCCGGGGAGGTATTCGGCATTGTAGGCCGTTCCGGCTCCGGCAAGTCCACGCTGGTGAACCTGATCTCCCGCCTCTACGATACGGAGGAGGGGGAAGTGCTGGTGGACGGCGTGAATGTAAAGCAGTACGGATTTCGGGAGCTTCGCCGGAACGTGGCGATGGTTTCCCAGGAGACATACATTTTCATGGGGACCGTGGCGGAGAATATCGCCTACGCCCGGCCCGACGCCACCCGGGAGGAGATCATCCGGGCGGCCATCCAGGCCAACGCCCACGATTTCATCTGCCGGATGCCGGAGGGCTACGACACGATCCTGGGCTCTTCCAGACGGTCCCTGTCCGGCGGGGAGAAGCAGCGGATCTCGATCGCCAGGGCGATCCTGGCGGACCCGAAGATCCTGATCCTGGACGAGGCCACGTCCGCCGTGGATACGGAGACGGAGCTGGCGATCCAGAGGTCGCTGGAGCGGTTGGAGAAGGGCCGCACGGTGCTGTCGATCGCCCATAGACTGTCTACCCTTCGCAACGCGTCGCACCTGATCGTTCTGGACGACGGGAGGATCACCGAGTCGGGAACGCATGAGGAGCTGCTTGAGAAGAAGGGAACCTATTATAAGCTGAGCGAGCTGCAGACAAAGGCGCTGGCGATGCGCGGGATCGAGTAAGGAGGGTATCCATATGCCGCCAATGAAAGAGCAGGAGCATCAGGATCTGCTGAATCTGCATGAATTTGATGAGGAAGCGCTGAAAAGAGAGTCGGAGGAGCTTCTGGAAATGCGCCTTCTGACCCGCGAAAACGCCCGGTTCTCCCGGACGGGAGGCGGATTCATTTCGTTAAAATTCCGTGATAAGGAGTATTCCAGGGTCGGCGTCTATCTGACGTTCCCGCTGACGGAGCCGGAGGAGTTCATCTCCATCCGGGAGGCGGACGAGAAGGCGAAGGAGATCGGACTGATCGAGAAGCTGTCCGACCTGGACCGGGACCAGCAGGAGATGATCCGGGAGCAGATCCGTCTCCGGTATTTCATGCCCGTCATCGAGAAGGTGCTGGACATCAAGGACGAGTACGGCTACGCCTACTGGAACGTTACCACCGGCTTCGGAGCCTGCCGCTTCACCACACGGATGAGCGGCGACGCGGTGCTTTTCCTGGGCGAAAGCCGGCTGATGGTGACGGACATCGACGGGAACCGGTACGAGATCCCGGATTTCTACAAGCTGAGCGTCCAGGAGAGGAAGAAGCTGGATCTGTTCATCTGAGGAAGGGCAGGGAAGCGAGGCATATTCCATGAAACTGTTATATACATTAACGCCAGCCCAGACGGAGGCGCTTCATCTGGCGCCCGGCGAAAAGCTGTGGTACTGCGTTCCGGTGGACCTGGCGTACGACAATCAGAAGAAACAGGCGCTTGAAGCCTATACCGACCGGATCTGGCTGGCGGTGACGCAGACGCGCTTCCTGGTGCTTGACGGGGAGGCGGTGACGGCCGGCTGGGAGCTGGCGGACTGCGAGCGGATCCGCTGCGAGCATCAGGTCCACAGCGGCATCGTCACCGTCCTGACGCGGGCGGGGCAGGAGATCTGCGCGGCCAGGTTCTCCATGCGCCATATCATCCGCGTCTCCTACGTGGCCCGCGGCGCCCAGGCGCTGGTCGATGCCCTTGAGGCCGGCCAGATCCCCGGCTGTGAGGAAGAGGTCCACAGCCATGAGTATGAGAAATACTGTGAGAAATGCGGCCGCGCCCTGCCGGGTACCAGCCGGTGCCCGTACTGCTCGGGCAAGGGCGATATCATGCGCAAATTTTTCACGCTCTGCGGGGGCTATATCGGGAAGCTCCTGCTGATCTCCCTTCTGATGGTGATGGTGTCCGCGGTGAACCTGCTGACGCCCATGGTCCAGAGGGATTTCATCGACAATGCCCTCGCCACGGGGCATGGAACCTGGCGGGATCTGTGGATCTTCGCCGGGGTCAGCTTCGGTCTTCTGATCCTGAGGATTCTTCTGTCGGTGGAGCGCTACTGGGAATGCGCCAGACTGGGCGCGTCCCTAAGCATGACGCTCCGGCAGAAGCTGTATTATAAGATCCAGAGTCTGTCGCTGTCCTTCATCAACAACCGCCGGCCGGGCGAGCTGATGAACCGTGTTTCCAGGGATACCCGGCAGGTCCGGCAGTTCATGGAGGACGTGTTCGGCGATATGTTCTCCACGCTTCTGACGATGATCGTCTCCCTGGCCGTGATGCTGACGATCAGCTGGCAGATGACGCTTCTGTCGATCGCGTGCGTGTCGCTCGTGTTCGTCCTGTTCCGTCTCTTCCAGCACCATACGCATGTGATGTACCACAAGCAGTGGCTGAAGTCGGACGATTTAAGCAGCCGGCTGCAGGATATCATTTCCGGCATCCGCGTGGTAAAGACCTTCGGCCAGGAGGAGCGGGAGGCGGAGCGATTCCGGCAGACGGCCATGGATTTCGCGGCCATTTCCCGGAAAAATGAGACCTTCTGGGCCGTGTTCTTCCCGATTCTTTCATTCCTAATGAGCTGCGGAACCTATTTCGCAGTTCTCTTCGGCGGTCTGGATGTGTTAAACGGAAGGATGAGCATGGGTCAGCTGGTCCAGTATATCACCTACTGCGGATATCTCTTCGGGCCGCTGAGCTGGATGACCCATCTGCCCAGGGCGCTGATGCAGCTGGTCATCAGCCTGAACCGGATCTACGACGTACTGGATGAGGAGCCGCAGATGGCGGACAGGCCGGACGCGAAGGCGTTCCCGATCCGGGGCGCGTTTACCTTCGAGCATGTGTCCTTCGGCTACCAGACTTATGAGCCGGTTCTGGAGGACATTAACTTCGAGGTGAAGCCGGGGGAGATGATCGGCCTGGTAGGTGCTTCCGGCGCCGGCAAGTCCACGCTGATCAACCTGATCATGCGTCTCTACGATGTGGATCAGGGTCGGATTACGATCGACGGGGTGGATATCCGGGATATCCGGCAGGAGAGCCTGCATTCCCAGATCGGCGTGGTGCTGCAGGAGACCTTCCTGTTCTCCGGCTCGATCCTTCAGAATATCCGGTTCGCCCGGCAGGACGCGCCTCTTTCGGAGGTGATCCGGGCGGCCAAGGCGGCCAACGCCCACGACTTCATCTGCAAGACCCCGGACGGGTACAATACATACGTAGGCGAACACGGCTACAACCTGTCCGGCGGCGAGCGGCAGAGGATCTCCATCGCGCGGGCGATCCTGAATAACCCGCGGCTTCTGATCCTGGACGAGGCCACGTCGGCTCTGGATACGGAAAGCGAGTTTCTGATCCAGCAGGCGATGGAACGCCTCGTAAAGGGCAGAACCACCTTCGCGATCGCCCACCGGCTGTCCACCCTTCGCAACGCCGACCGGCTGGTGGTCATCGACCGGCACGGCATCGCCGAGATCGGCACGCACAATGAGCTTCTGGAGAAGAAGGGGATCTATTACGGGCTGGTGACGGCCCAGCTTAAGATGACGGAAGGAAGATAGAATCATATATATGCAATACAGGAGGAGTCAGCCATGAGTTTTGAACTGAGGAAATTTATACCGCCGGAGTTTGACCAGCCGTTTCTGGCGGACGCGCCGGACGCGGTGCTCTGCGCGGCGCCGTTTGACGGGGTGGCGCCGGAGAATTACCACGCCATGAGCATTTTCCCGGAGTACTTTAAGATCGGCGGGCAGTGGCTTCTGGCGGAGGAGAGCCGCATGGACTGCGTTCCTGTCTATGAGGAAGGCAGGATCGTCGTACGGGAGTTCAGGCTGCTGAGGAAGGGCGATCTGGTGGTCACAGGCCGGACGGAGGACGCGTCGGAGGGAATCTACGTATACCCGGACGGCTTTCGGGAGGAGAAGGAGATCCGCGATACGTTCGCCTTCCGTCAGAACCGTTCGAGAGAGACCGCATTTTCCAGGGACTATGACGAGCTTTATGAGCTTCTCAACTATGAGAAGACGAACGGCAAGATCGTGTGGGTCATGGGACCGGCCTTCGCCTTCGACAACGACGCCCGGAACGCGTTCTCCAGGCTGATCGCCAACGGCTATGTGGACTGCGTGCTGGCAGGCAACGCTCTGGCGACCCACGATCTGGAGGCGGCCTATCTGGGGACGGCTCTGGGGCAGGACATTTATACCCAGAGGAGCCAGGAGAACGGCCATTACAATCATCTGGATACCATCAACCGGGTGAAATACCATGGCGGGATCCCGCAGTTTATCGCCAACGAGGGGATCGACAACGGGATCATTTACAATTGCGAGAAGTACCATGTGCCCTACGTGCTGGCCGGCTCCATCCGAGACGACGGACCGCTTCCTCCGGTGTACGGCAACGTCTACGAGGCCCAGGACCGGATGCGCGATCAGATCCGCAGCGCGACGACGGTGATCTGCATGGCGACGACGCTGCATACCATCGCCACCGGCAATATGACGCCGTCCTACCGGGTACTGGCGGACAAAACGGTGCGGCAGGTGTATTTCTACTGCGTGGATATCTCGGAATTTACCGTGAATAAGCTGAGCGACCGCGGAAGTCTGTCGGCCCGCGGGATCGTGACCAATGTGCAGGATTTCATCGTAACGCTGAGCAAAGGACTGGGACTGTGACGAACACCGACCGAATCTACCTGGCGATCGATCTCAAGTCGTTCTACGCTTCCGTGGAGTGCGTGGCCCGCGGGCTTGATCCGCTGACGACGAACCTGGTGGTGGCGGACGTTAGCCGCACGGAGAAGACTATCTGCCTGGCGGTATCGCCTTCGCTGAAGGCATACGGCATCCCCGGGCGGGCGCGCCTGTTCGAGGTGGTCCAGAAGGTGCGGGAGGCCAATGGACGCCGCCGGGCGCAGGCACCGGGGCGGACCTTTACGGGGGAGTCTGTAAGCGCTCCCGAGCTGGCGGCGGATCCGCAGAAGGCGGTTTCCTATCTGGTGGCGCCGCCGCGGATGGCCCATTATCTTGAGATCAGTACGCAGATCTATGCGATCTATCTGAAATATGTGGCCCCGGAGGATATCCATGTCTATTCCATCGACGAGGTGCTGATCGACGCGACCGGGTATCTGGGGACCTATAAGCTGACGGCCCATGATTTCGCGATCCGGATGATCCGGGATATCCTGGCGGAGACCGGAATCACGGCGACCGCCGGCATCGGGACGAATCTGTATCTGGCCAAGGTGGCCATGGATATCGTGGCGAAGCATGTGGAGCCGGACGCCGACGGCGTGCGGATCGCGCAGCTGGACGAGATGAGCTACCGGCGGCAGCTGTGGGATCATACGCCTCTGACCGATTTCTGGAGGGTCGGGCAGGGTTACCGGCGGAAGCTGGAGGAGCACGGCCTGTATACCATGGGCGACGTCGCCCGGTGTTCCCTGGGCGGAGCGGGGGATTATTACAATGAAGACCTGCTTTACCGGCTGTTCGGCGTCAACGCGGAGCTTCTGATCGACCACGCCTGGGGCTGGGAGCCGGTGACGATCGCGGATGTGAAGGCATACCGGCCGGAATCCAACAGCTTAAGCTCGGGCCAGGTTCTGCAGAGTCCTTATGACTGCGAAAAGGCCCGGCTGGTGGTTCACGAGATGGCGGATCTGCTGGCTCTGGATCTGGTGGATAAGCGCCTGGTGACGGATCAGGTGGTTCTGACGGTGGGCTACGACGTCGAGAACCTGACGGATCCGGCGCGGGCCGCCCGGTATAAGGGGCCGGTGACGACGGACCGGTATGGCCGGCGGATCCCGAAGCACGCCCACGGCACCGAGAATCTGACGCGTCAGACCTCCTCGTCGCGGCTGATCACGGAGGCGTTTCTGCGGCTCTACGACCGGATCATTGACCCGGATCTGCTGGTGCGGCGGATCACCGTCGCAGCGTGCCGGGTCGTGGACGAGCGGGAGAGAAAGGATGAACAGGAGCCGGTGCAGCTGGACCTGTTCACGGACTACGAGGCGCTGGAGCAGGAGAGGAAGAAGGAGGAGGAGCAGCTGGCCAGGGAGCGGAAGATGCAGGAGGCCATGCTTTCCATCAAGAAGAAGTACGGCAAGAACGCGGTGCTTAAGGGGATGAATCTGCAGGAGGGCGCCACGGCGGCCCAGCGGAACGCGCAGATCGGAGGACACAAGGCATGAAGCAGAAGAAGGACGGCGGCGGACCGTGCGGGGATCCAAACGGCCCCGGCATCGACCGGCGCGGGAAGCCGGACGGTTCAGACAGCGGATATGACCGCGGGAAGCCGGACAGTTCAGCCGGTCCCGGCATAAATCCGCGCGGGAAGCCGGACGATTCAGACAGCGGATACGACCGCGGAAACGTTGGAGGACATGGCTACGACGACATCATAAACCTCCCCCATCACGTCTCGTCGACCCGGCCGCATATGCCCCTCGCCGAGCGAGCGGCCCAGTTTTCGCCGTTCGCGGCCCTGACGGGCCACGGCGACGCGATCCGGGAGACGGCGCGGCTGACGGACGGCCGGATCCTTCTGGATGAGGATATGCTGGAGCGGCTGGACGGGAAGCTGGCCGAGCTGGCGCGGCTGGCCGGAACGGGAGCTTGGCCGAAGGCGGCGGTCACGTATTTCGCGCCGGACGAACGCAAGGAAGGCGGAGCGTATCTGACGAAGAGAGACCGGGTAAGGCGGGTCGATCTGACCGGCCGGCGGATCATTTTCACGGACCGGACGGAGATCGGAACGGATGATATCTTCGAGATTGAGATCCTATTGGATGAATAGCCGCATGACGATCCCGTCATGATGCGGCAGAACGGAGGGTTATATGAATTACTATTCAGCGGAACGTATCAATGATCAGCTGACGCTGATCCGCAGCTTAAGCGGCGAGCTTCTGTATCTGGCGGAAGGCACGGAGCGGGCCGTTCTCATCGACACCTGCGTGGGCGTCGGGCATCTGAAGGCGTTTGTCGACGGCCTGACCAGGAAGCCGCTGACCGTGCTGCTGACCCACGGTCACGTGGATCACGCGCCCGGGGCACCTGAGTTTGACGCGGTCTATATGAATGAGCGGGATATCCCGCTGTACCGCACGCGCTGTCCGCTAAAGGAACGGAAGGGGTATCTGAAGGCCAACCTGGGCCCGCGCTTCGAAGAGCTGACGGAGGAGGACTTTGTGCCGGAGACGCCGGATTATCCGTTCCTGCCGCTGAACGACGGCGACAGCTTCGATCTGGGCGGTCTCCACATCGATGCATACGAGCTTCCGGGACATACTCCGGGCAGTATGGTATTCCTGCTTCGGGAGCTGCGGACGCTGATCACCGGCGATTCCTGCAACAACGCCACCTACCTGTTCCTGAACGAGTCCAGTCCCCTGACGGAATACCGCGATAACTTAAAGCGGGTGCAGGCCCGTCTGGCCGGACAGTACGACCGGATCTACATGTCCCATGTGGTGATGGAAGCAGGCACGGACATGATCGACAACGTTCTGGAAGCGATCGACGAGGCGCTGCGCGGGGAGGCGTACGACATACCCTACGACTTCCGCGGATACCATGCGTTCATTGCGAAGAAGTGCAACAGGCGCTTCGAGCGGGAGGACGGAAAGAGCGGGAATATCGTGTATAACAAAGAGAAGCTGTAGCGGAAATAGATTCGGCAATATATCACATCTATTCGGAAATTTGTCATATGCATTCGGAAATATGTCGTATTCGTTCGGAAATATATCGCATGTAACTCGATATATTTCCGAATGAATGTTGATTTTTTCGGAATATGGGTATCCGTATGATGATTACAGACCGCACCAGGATCAATAGGTTGCAGAGGTTACAGGTTGCGGAGACAGAAAGGAATGGTGGAATATCATGATTCAGGAACAATACATGTTTCCAATGCATCCGCAGGCACTGGCGGAGAATGTAATAACCGGGGACAGGTACCGGCTCACGGTGCTGACGGAGGGACTGATCCGTCTGGAGTACAGCGAGGACGGGATCTTCGAAGACCGGGCGACACAGACGGTCTTAAACCGCGACTTCCCGGCGGTGCCATATGAGACGGGGGAAGAGGACGGCGAGCTTCTGGTCGTCACCCGGCGTCTGCGTCTCAGATATGACCGAAAGGCGTTCTCTGCGAGGGGTCTGAGGATTACGATGAAGTGCGATTCACTGGCGGGCGGAGGCGTCTGGCGCTACGGGGACGATGTGGACGACCTGGGCGGCACCGTTCGCACGCTCGACACGGTGAACGGGGCCTGCAAGCTGGGACATGGTCTGATGTCGGTTCTGGGATTTTCCGTGCTGGATGATTCCGGCTCCCTGATCCTGACGGACGGCGGCTGGGTGGAGCCGCGCAGGAAGGGGATCTGCGACCTTTACTTCTGGGGTTATGGTGCAGACTATCTGGAATGTCTGAAGGATTTCTATCATCTGTGCGGCAAGACGCCGATGCTGCCGCGGTTCGCGCTGGGGAACTGGTGGAGCCGTTACTATGCGTACACGGAAGACAGCTATCTGGAGCTGATGGAGCGGTTCGACCGGGAGGGGATTCCATTTTCCGTGGCGGTCATCGATATGGACTGGCATCTGGTGAAGATCGACCCGAAGTACGGAAGCGGCTGGACCGGATATACGTGGAACCGGGAGCTCTTCCCGGATCCGGAGCGGTTTATGAGAAAGCTCCATGAGCGGGGCATGAGGATCACGCTGAATGTGCATCCGGCGGAAGGCGTCGGGGCCCATGAGGAAATGTACGCGGCGATGGCGAAGGAGCTGGGCCGGGATATTTCGAACGAGGCGCCGATCGCCTTTGATATTACGGATCCGGCCTTTCTGGCGGCTTATTTTAAGTATCTGCACCATCCGCACGAGGAGAAGGGCGTGGATTTCTGGTGGCTCGACTGGCAGCAGGGCGGTATTACGAGGATGGAAGGAATGGATCCGCTGTGGATGCTGAACCATTTCCATTTTCTGGACAGCGCGCGGGACGGGAAGCGGCCGATGACATTTTCCCGCTACGCGGGGCCGGGTTCCCACCGCTATCCGGTCGGGTTCTCCGGGGATACCGTGATCAGCTGGGAGTCGCTGCAGTTTCAGCCCTATTTCACCAGCACGGCGTCGAATATCGGTTACGGCTGGTGGAGCCACGACATCGGCGGGCATATGCGCGGGTATAAAGACGACGAGCTGGAGGGAAGATGGTATCAGTTTGGCGTATTCTCCCCCATCAACCGCCTGCACAGTACGAAGAATGAGTTTAACGGCAAGGAACCGTGGCGGTTCAAGGCGGAGATCCGTGCGGTGATGGACGAGTTTCTGCGGCTGCGCCACCGGCTCGTTCCCTACCTGTATACGATGAACCACCGCGCCTGGGCGGAGGACACGCCTTTGGTTCTGCCCATGTATTTCCGGTATCCGAAGGACCGGGCGGCCTACCGGCAGAGGAATGCGTATTTCTTCGGCTCGGAGTTGCTTGCGGCGCCGATCACGTCGCCGGCTGTTCCGGGACTGAACCGAGCCCGGGAGACGGTCTGGCTGCCGGAGGGGATCTGGATCGACTTTTTCACTGGTGTGATCTATGAGGGCGGACGGACGCTTCGGATGTACCGCGGGATCGAATCCATGCCGGTGCTGGCGAAGGCCGGCGCGATCGTGCCGATGCAGGAAGATGTGTGGGGGCTGGATGCAGGTGGAAAGGAGACGGCCTGCGCCGGCGCACCGGAATGGCGGCCTTCGCGGGGGAACCGGCCGGCGGCAGAGGCCGGGAATTGGGATCGTAACCCGGCGGCCCTGGTGTGGCGGATCTATGGCGGCGCGGACGGCAGGTTCGTGCTCTATGAGGACGACAATGTAAGCTGTGATTACCAGAAGGGAATCTGTGCGGAGACGGCTGTGGAACTGTCCTGGAACGCGAATCCGTCCATCGTGATCCATCCTGCGAAGGGCGAGCTGTCCCTGATCCCGGAAGAGAGGACGCATGTGATCGAGTTTTACGGATGCCGGGAGAACGAGGCAGTCTGCACGGCGGACGGACAGCCGTTAGAGGTACATACCTCCTATGAGGAAGAGAGGCGTTGTCTCAAAATCGCTTTGCCGGCAGCGCCTGTGACGGCGAAGCTGGAGATTCGGTTTGTGAGAAAGCCGGAGCTGGCCGGGAATGACACGAAGCGGCTGGTATATGAGTTCCTGGATCAGGCGGAGATGGATTTCGATCAAAAGTCGGAGATCTATCGGACGGTATGCAGCGGAAAATCGGTTCCCGTGATCCTCAGCCAGCTGCAGGTGCTGGGGCTTTCGGAGGATATGCTGGGGTGCCTGACGGAGATACTGACGGCGTGGGCCGACAGGCGGTGAAATTCGGTTCAAACTCTTAATGGAACTTGATCTTGCATCCTCCCACAGTTTTGAGTATACTTAAAACAGGGAATTGATCCGGACGGCCTCATGTCCCGCATCCAGGGCAAGGGCATGATGTAAAGCTGACAGGAAGTATACCGGGGGTGATTACGGGTGACGGTTTTTGGGAAGAAACGGCTTGCAATTGGAACTGAAGATTTTGAGAAGCTGAGAAGAGCGGGATGCTATTATGTTGATAAAACGGGGCTGATTGCTGAACTGATGCGCAGCATGACTGAAGTGACGCTGTTCACCCGGCCACGGCGGTTTGGGAAGACGCTCAACATGAGCATGCTGAAGTGCTTCTTCGAGATTGGAGGGGATCCGGCGCTTTTTGATGGGCTGAAGATTTCGAAGGATGCGGAGCTGTGTGAGCAGTACATGGGGAGATTTCCGGTGTTTTTTATTTCCCTGAAGGATGTGGGGGCGGACAGCTTTGCAAGAGCGAAAGAGCAGATGGCGAGCGTCATAGCAGACGCGGTGTATCCGTTTAAGTTTCTGCTGAACAGTGCGGTTCTGGATGATTCCGATAAGGAGCTTTTGCGGGAGCTGACGAACCGGCGCATGGATGAGCAGATGATTTGTGACAGCCTGAGGATCCTTACACGGTTATTAGCGAAGCATTATGGCTGTAAGGCAATTTTGCTGATTGATGAGTATGATGTGCCGCTGCAGAAAGCGTTTTACGGCGGATATTACGAGGAAATGGTGCAGTTGGTCCGCAGCATGTTCAGTCAGGCGCTGAAGACGAATCTTAATCTGGAGTTTGCGGTGTTGACCGGTTGTTTGCGGATTTCCCGGGAAAGCATTTTTACAGGGATGAATCATCTGCGCGTTCTGACGATTTCGGATCCGCGTTTTACCGGGTATTTCGGCTTCAGCGATGCGGAAGTGAGAGAAATGCTGGAATACTATGAAGTATTGGACGCTTATGATGCGGTGAAGAACTGGTACGACGGGTATCGCTTCGGCGATGCAGAAGTGTATTGTCCATGGGATGTGATCAACTATATCGATCTCCTGCGGACAGCCCCGAGGGCGATGCCGCAGAATTTCTGGGCGAATTCCAGCGGTAATGACGTGGTGACGGAGTTCGTGAAGCGGCTTGATGCAAGCGCGGCGGCCAGGGAATTGGAGCAGTTGGCGGCCGGCGAGGCGGTTATGAAGGAGATACGTCAGGAGCTCACTTATCGGGAGATGTATGATTCTCTCGATAACCTGTGGAGCCTGTTGTATATGACCGGCTATCTGACAAAACGCGGCGAGGCGGAAGAAGAAAAGATTCCTTTGGTGATTCCGAATATGGAGATTCGCGGAATTTTCAAGAGACAGATCATGGATCTGTTCAAAGAAAAGGTGGCTGCAGACGGCGCGATGGTGCAGGAGTTTTGCGGCGCGCTTCTTGCGGGCGACGCCGGGAAAACGGAGGAGCTTCTGGGGAAATATCTGAAGATGACAGTAAGTATTCGGGATACATTTGTAAGGAAGAGTCTGAAGGAGAATTTCTATCATGGCATCCTGTTGGGAATCCTGGGTTACAAGGGTGACTGGTATGTGACCAGCAACTATGAGACAGGAGACGGCTATGGCGACATCCTGATCGAACCGAAGGAAGGGGATCCCGGAATTGTCATTGAGGTTAAATATGCTCATGACGGCGATCTGGAGAAAGGAGTACGGCTGGCAATGGAGCAGATCAATACGCGGCATTATGACGCGGCGCTTCACGAAAGAGGTATTCGTCAGGTTCTTAAGTACGGAATTGCCTGTTTCCGAAAAGAATGCAGGGTAGCGCTGGAAAAGTGAGGTCGGTCATCCGTCACGTGTTCAGCACCTTCGTCTCAAACGCCTCCGGGCTGATCTGCACGTTGGGGCCGAAATTCAGCTCCTGCAGCTGGTCGCAGCCGCCGAAGACCCAGGCGTAGATCTTCTTCATGCCTTTGCCGCAGACGACCCGCCTAAGCTGCTTGCAGTCTTTGAACGCAAAGGGCGGCAGGCTCGTCAGCTTGTCCGGCAGGATGATCTCCTCCAGGCCGCAGCGGGCGAAGGTGTAGCCCCACAGGCTGTTAAGCCCGGACGGGAGATCCAGGTGATGGAGATTTACACACCCATCGAACAGGAACTCCCCCAGATCCGTGACGGTCTCCGGGATGCGGACGGAGGTGATCTCCTCATGGCCGGCGAAAAGTTGGTCGAAGAGGACAGTCACCGGGATCTCATTGTAGGTATCCGGGATTGTCACCTCTGCTTCGTCGCCCTGGTATCCCGCGACGCAATAGGTTCCGTTTTCCATCAGTTTATAGGTGAATTCCTGCATAGTCTTATCCTTCTTTCCTGTTATGGATTGGTGTTTCCATAGTATACCATAGAATGCCCGCGATTACCAGACCTGTTTTACCGGGAATCGCGGGCAATACTTAACATATGATATATAATACTTGACAAGTCAAATGTGAGTATATGTCGGAAACGCCGGCGGAGATGGATCAGCAGCTGGCGAAGCTGGTTCTTTTGGACAGAAGCGATCACAGATCAGCTGTCTTAAACGCCGTATATCCCTCATAATAATAGCTATGGTCGATACCCTTCATATAGATTTCGCGGCTGCCGATGTCATCTGTTAGTGCGGCCTTCAGGACATGCTTGATCTCGATATCCCTGACCGGGCTGCGTTCCATGGCGAGGAGATAATCCTCCTTATCGACCCGGCTCCAGTCCACGACCATATGCAGCTCTTTTTTCAGGATCAGATCGAGCCAGATCCTCATGCTGCGGCCGTTGCCTTCCCGAAACGGGTGAGCAATGTTCATTTCCACGTATTTCTCGATTATCTCATCGAAGGTCGACTGCGGCATTCGGTCAATATCTGCAAGAGATGCTTTCAGATACATCACCGGGGCGAAGCGGAAGCTGCCTTTCGCGAGATTGACCGTACGGATCTCACCGGCAAAATCATAGATTTCATCAAACAGGTATCTATGAATTGCCTGCAGCGCGGCGAAGGTTCCGGTCGGAAGCGAGTCTGGCATTCCGTTTTCAAAGAGCTTTGCGGCTTTCTTCTTGCTGATGCGTTCTTCTTCATGCGCCAATTCTGCCGAATCAGTCAGTCCAAGTTTATTCTCAAGCACCATACCGCAGCCTCCCTTCCGATTGGAACCGAAACCCAATCTGTCATTTCTATTATGACACAAATATACTCCGTTTTCAAAGGAAATTATCACGATTTCCCGATAAAACGGATCGCCGTCCCGTAGGCCACGACCTCGGCGGCGCCCTGCATCATGGAAGAGGAAGCCAGACGGACGCCGATGATCGCGTCGGCGTGGAGCTCTTCGGCCTCGTCGACCATGCGCTTGACGGCGATGGCCCGGGCTTCGTTCAGCATCTCGGTGTAGCCGGGGATCTCGCCGCCTACCAGCGTCTTCATACCGGCCATAAAGTCACGGCCGAGGTTCTTGCATTGTACGACGCAGCCTTTTACCAGGCCCAGCGCCTCGTATTCCTTTCCGGGGTAATGCTCAATATTTAAGAGCTTCATTTTCTTCTCCTCCTTCGATCTCTTTCAGTCTTTCTCTGCAGGCTAAAACGACTCCGATCATAACCAGTACCGGCGTGACGGTGATGATCACAAGGATCGGCGCGGGCGCAGGATCCAGCTGGTTCAGCCGCCAGAAAGCGGCCAGAAGTGCCAGCATGACTGCGACGGTGACCGCCGCCGCGACGATGGGGACGAGCTTTCGCTTCCTCATGTCAGTCTGTTCAACGTTCATGAACTGCGTACCTCCTTCTTCCAGTATTTCCATCTGATCCAGCCAGCGGGCGGCGTCGAGGCCGTCAAACGCTGTCCGGTCGTCCTGCATCATCCGGCAGATCAGCCGCGTGTGTTCCAGGTTGGCTTCCTCGCGGTTTAAGCCCGCGAGACGCCTTTCGAGACATTCATCCAGGGAGAGCGTTCCGCCGGCCATGTCACGGATGTCCCCGATGGGGACCGACAGCTTCCGCAGGAGCCGGATTTTCTTAAGGAGAGCCACGTCTTCCAGGGAATACTCCCGATAGCCGTTGGCGGGATTGCGTCCCGGGGTCAGAAGTCCCTCCTCTTCGTAGAAGCGGATGTTCTTCTTCGCGATGCCCGCCAGTTCCTCGACCTGATTGATTTTCATTGTCCCGCCGCCTTTCTGTCTCTGATGCTGATTCGACCATACACCTTCCAGAAGGTGGAAGGTCAAGAGGTTTTTGAAAATTTTTCTCCCGGCGCTTCCGCGGCGCGGTAACGGTCGCGGAAATTCTTTGGCGTCATGTTCTTAAACTGCCGGAAGATCTTGCCGAAATAGCTCTGGTTGGGGAAGCCCACATAGTCCGCGATCTCCGGCAGGGAGAAATCGGAATACATGAGCAGGTTGGACGCGCGGTAAACGCGCTCTTCATTGATGAAATCCTGCAGGCGCTGGCCGCTTTCCTTTCTGAAGAGCCGGGAGAGGTAGCTGGGGCTGATGCCAAGGGTTCCGGCGATATCTTCCAGATAGATCTTTTCGCGGTAATGCTTGCGGACGTAGTCCCTGGCCCGCTCTAGATAGTTGGAGCCTCTGGCGCGGTCCAGCCTTTCCGCCACGCGGCCGCTCAGCTCCTCGATGGCGCGGTTGCGGTAGAGGAGCATATGGGCGGGATCCTGTGCGTTATCGCATTTCTGGATATAGTAGCCGCTGAGCCGGTAGGCCGTCTCGGGCGGGACGCCGCCTTCGATGGCCGCCCGGGAGCAGAGGGTGATGCCGACGATGGCCAGGTTCCGGTGATGCGCCGCGGTCTGCTGTGCCAGCCGGCCGCTGTCCCGGTCCATACTCTCCGCCAGCCGGATGGCCTCCTGCGTCCGGCCTTCCCGGATCGCCTGCATCAGCAGCTGTTCTTCGTGGTAGCTGTGACGGTAGGAGAAGTCGTCATTTTCCTCCTCTTCCTTCAGTAAAAACCGGGTCTGGTCCTGCTTTTCACGCGTCTCGCTGCGGCTGACGATACGGTTGAGCTGCAGCAGGTCTTCATTTTCAAGGTTCGCGTTGCCGAGGACCGCGTTGGTCAGCAGGATCATGTCGCGGATCTCGGGCAGCGTGAAGACCGGAAGAACCCTGAGACCGTCGGATTCGATGCCGTAGGCGCGGTACATCTGTCTGCGGCGCACGGCGCTCAGCCGTTCGTGGGGCATCGGGCCCATGTAAAGGTATCCGCCCTCGGCCCGCAGACCGGCGAAATAGCAGTCGTAGCTGCTGCGCCGCAGAAACGGCTCCGTCTGGGAGGCGGTGCCCTCCCGCATGATGTCCCGCAGCCGCTCCGACTGCATCAGCGGACTCTCGGCGACGGTATCGAAGAATGGGATCAGGAGACCGTCCGGCCCTTCGTAGACCAGATCGACCTTGATCACGCTGCCCAGGATTCGGATGCTGCTTTCACGCATGGCGGGGAACCTCCGTTTTCTTTCTTATTCTGACCTTCGGGTTCATTTTCATGAGCATTTTGCAGGGAAAATGCTGCGGCGCAGGATATGGCTGTATCATATCACAATTCTTGGACAAATGGAACAAAATAAGAATAAAATAGTTAAAATAAGGACAGACTGGCCGCCCTGATGTCATTTATAATGATGTTAGAGTTAAGGAACCGTTCCGGCCGCTGCGATGAAGGTACTGCGGCGTGGATGCCGGGGCAGACCGAAATGAAGCATAAGGAGGCAGTTATGGACAGAAAATCAATTCTGGATATCAAGATCGAGGCAAATGGGCCGCATATTCTGTTCTTCGAGGCCGGCGGGGAGGCGAAGGGATGAACGAGCGATTCTTCGGCGTGGGCGAGCCTCTGATCCAGCGGCAGCGGGACCAGGGCATTGACGCCGCCGCGTATCTGGATCTGGTGGCCGGGCTGGGCTGCCGGGCCTACCGCTCCTGGATGCATCTGACCGAGCTGCTTCTGGATCCGGTGACGCCCAACATGAAAGAGGTGGAATTGCACCGGCGCCTGCTTGACCGGGCGAAGGAGCTGGATATCGAGGTCACGGGCATGAGCCACGAGTGGTTTTTGCCGGACGGCTGCCGGCAGCGTGCAGGCCACGCGATGCCGCCGCGGGATCTGACGCCGGGCAGCCTCTATATGCAGGCGCTTGAGATGCTGGAGCAGTCCTGGTACACGATGGTTTCCATTTTCCAGCAGGTGGATATCTGGGAGGTGGGAAATGAGTGGAATTTGAACGCATTTTTACATCCGGACGGGTTCCTGGACGGCGATATGAGTCATCCGTTCACCGCGGATGAAAAGGCGGACATCGCCGTGGATATGATGTATTTCGCGGCCCGCGGCATCCGCCGGGCCAACCCCGGGGCGAAGGTGGCCAGCTTCTCGCCGGCGCTTTCCACGCCGGGACTGGGCGGCGACATGCCGGATTTCCTGCCCGTGATGTACGGCGTGGCCTGGACGCTGGATAAGATCTACCGGCGCATTAAGAGCGGGGAGTTCTGGTCGGACGATCCGGATGATTATTTCGACCTGGCAGCCTGGCACCCGTACGTATTCACCAACCGGGAGGTGGCCAGCGACGCGGATCTGTTCCTGAATGTGCAGGAGCCGGATGAGCTCTGGCGAAGCTTTAACGACGCGGCCTATAAGGTGATGAAGAAATACGGCGACGGCCATAAGCAGGTGCTGCTGACCGAGACCGGCTTCACCGACTGCGGGGACGCCGAATTGGAGGAGCGCTACGCGGAATATAACCGGAAGCTTCTGCAGATCGCGGCCGAACTGCCCTACGTGCGGACGCTGCATAATTTCCGCCTTCTCAATGAGAATGCGATGCTGCGCCGGGCGGGGATCGAGGACAATCAGATCGGAGGACTGACGGAGGTCTATTTCGGACTTTTCACCGATCCGGAGGACGGCTGCCAGCCGCGGAAACGGGCGCTGGCGATCCGGCAGATGACAGGGAGCAGGGCGGATCTGAAGGAGATCGGACGAAAGCTGAGTCTTAGATAGAAAGCAGGGATTAACCTGCTATATGAAAGAAAAGGATAGGTTGCATGAAATGTGCAAGGCTGCAGCGGGCGTATAAAATCGAACTATTTCATAAAGACAAAACGGACTGCAGAAATAAATAGAAAACAGAGCAAAACACAGAATTTAAAAGCGTTGCAGGATCAAAGCGGAATCTTGTGCATGAAGCTGGATCCTATATAGAACATGAAGGAGGGAACACACATGACAGAACACATTGTCAACACCACATCCGGCGCCGTCCGCGGCTATGAGCGGGACGGACGCATCGACTATCTGGGCATCCCCTACGCGGAGGCGCCCGTCGGACCGCTGCGCTTCAAACGCTCGGTGCCAAAGACGCCGTGGGAGGGCGTCTATGACGCGAAGGAGTACGGACCGTCTCCGATCCAGTACAACAACGGCAGGGTCATGGGAGACGAGGACTGCCTGACGGTAAACGTCCAGCGCCCGCTGACGGGAGAGAAGCTGCCGGTCTTCGTCTGGATCTACGGCGGCGGCTACAACACCGGCTATTCCTCCGATGAAATGTACCGGGGCGAGGCGTTTGTGCGGGACGGCGTCCTGTTCTTCTCCTTCAATTACCGCACCAACCTGTTGGGCTTCTACGATTTCGGAACCTATGAAGGCTGTGAGGATTTCGACTCCAACCGGGGTCTGTCGGACCAGATCCTGGCGCTCAACTGGATCCGTCAGAACGTGGAGGCGTTCGGCGGCGATCCGGAGCGCATCACCATCGGCGGCGAGTCGGCAGGCGGCGCGTCCGTGGTCAATATGCTGGTCTGCCCCGGCGTGAAGGGCTGCTTTACCCAGGCCATCGTCGAGAGTGGACTGCCCAACTGCGTGATGACCCGCCAGATGGCGCGGGAAAATATCGACCTGTTCCTGGAAGGAATGGGCTGGACGGCGAAGGATCTGCAGCGCCTGCGCACCGAGGACATCCATCTGTTCCTGATCGGACACGAGTACGTACAGGCGAAGCATCAGTACAAGAATCCGGGCATGTTCCTGCCCGGACCTGTCATCGACGATCTGCTTCCCATGCGCCCCATCGACGCGCTGCGGGCCGGGGCGGCTGAAGGGATCAAGCTGATCATCGGCACCAATATGCACGAGGGAACCATGTTCGTCCATCCGGAGAACACGGGCTTCCCCAACAACTGGACCATGGTGGCGGAAATGCTGGAAAAGAACGGCAATGTGGACGCGCTGCCGAAGATCATGGGCTTCTATCATCAGAAGGGACGGGATTATTTCACCCTGTTTAAGGATGCGGCCGTGAGTATGGCGTCTTCGATCCCGCCGGTGTCCGGCGACATCCGCCAGATCGGCGGCGACGCCTTCATCCGCTACGCCACGGACTATGCGTTCGAGATGCCTTCGGTGAAGGTGGCCATGGCGCAGCGCCGGTACACGGAAGACGTATGGATGTACCGCTATGAGCTGGTGACAAAGACCGGCCTCGCTACCGGATGGAAGGCCAGCCACGCTTACGAGCTGCCGGCCGTCTTCGAGAAGCCCGATCACGAGTTCAGCCATTTTGAGTTCGACGGTGAGGAGCCGGAGGTCTACGAGAACATGGCGAAGGATATGCACGGCGACTGGGTGAGGTTTATCGCCACCGGCGAGCCGAATCCGGACTGGCAGCGCTTCGAGGGCGCCAGGTCCCCGGTTCGCATCTACGACCGCCAGACCCGCACCGAGATGCTGGACCGCAGCCACCTGATGGAGATCTGGGGCGATATGCGGTTCTACGAATCCTGACCGGAGCGGACGGGCCGGAGAAAGCGCTTCCTGCCGTGCAGGGACGCCGGAATTTTGGCCGGGATATTGGAACAAAAAAAGAACAAAAATGACAAAATAAAAATATAATCTTAAACCCAATCCGAGTATAGTTAGTTACAGAAACAGGAAATACAAACCCCGAAGGAGGAAATTTCAATGGTCAGTTTAGCTACGAAAAGCAACGATCCCGATACCAGCCTGGGCTGGGGCGAGCGCCTTGGTTACGGCGCAGGCGCCTGCGGCTGGAACATGATCAACGGTATCATCGGTACCTTTATGACGGTGTATTTCACCAACGTGGCTCTTCTGGATGCGGCAATCATTTCCACATTGATCGCCCTGTCCAAGGTCTTCGACGGAGTCTCCGACCTGATCGTCGGCAACATCGTCGACCGCACCAAATCGAAAATGGGCAAGGCCCGCGTATGGCTGCTGCGGATGTGCGTTCCCTTCGCGATCTGCATGCTGCTGCTGTTCTGGGTGCCCAGCGGCTTCCCGCAGGCCCTCAAGTATGTGTATGTGTTCATCATGTATAACCTGGTCAATACCGTGTGCCTGACCTTCATCCAGGTTCCCTACTACTCGCTGATCTCCCTTACGACCCGCAACGGGCAGGAGCGCGGCATGCTGGGCAATATCCAGCAGATTTTCCAGACATTGGGCAACATTATCATCAACAGTGCGTTCGTAACCTTGCTGGCAACCTTCTCCAGCAGCATGGAGACCGAGAACACCCAGGCCGGTTACACCGGAGCGCTTCTGGTGGTCTGCGCGGTGATGATCGTGCTGGTTCTGATCACGGTTTTCTCCACGAAGGAGCGTGTCAATGACAGTCCGGAGGAGACAGTGAAGGCCAAGAGCGAAGAGGTGAAGCCTCTGGTGGCGGTCAAGTCCCTTCTGCAGAACAAGTATTGGGTCACCATGTTCTTCGCGATGCTGTGCATTTTCTTCGTCATTATCTTCTACTCCATCGGCGGCGTGTATTATGCGCTGTATATCTTTAACGATATGAATCAGGTCAGCTGGATGAACAATGCGATCTCGGTCGCCCAGTTCGCGATCATGTTTGCGACTCCGTTTTTCATGAGAAAGTTCGGTAAGCGCTGGATCTACACCGCGGGTATGGCGGTTCTGACCGTCGGTTTCCTGGGCTTCGGCCTGTTCGGCACCAGCAAGCCGATCATGATCTTCTGCAATGTCCTGAAGGGCTGCGGCCTTGGTATGTCGGGCGGCATGGCGATGGGACTTGTTGCCGACGCGATCACCTACGGACAGCTGAAGACCGGCGTCAACGCGGTCGGTATGGGCAATGCCGGAACCTCCGCAGCGCAGAAGCTTGGCCTTGGTCTCGGAACGGCCGTCTTCGGATGGGTCATGTCGGGCGCCGGCTTCGACGGAGCGCTGGATCTGCAGGGTCTGCCCCAGCCGGAGACCGTGATCACCGCGATCCGCTTCATGTACAACTGGGTGCCGATGGTCATGTGCGCAGTGATCTGTGTGATCATGGCGGTGTCCTTCAACCTTGACCGCGATCTGGAGAAGCTTCGCAAGGAAAAGGGTATGGCGTAAGAAACGATATCTAGGAGGAAATCACGATGACGAGACAGTACCCTCATTTGAGCGCCCCGATCACACTGGGACGCACTACCTTCCGTAACCGGATGTTCTCCGCACCGATGGGCGGCACGGACATCGCCAACGACGGTTGCATTGGGCCGAAATCCACCGCGTTCTATGAGCTGCGCGCCAAGGGCGGAGCGGCGGCGGTTACCGTCAGCGAGTGCATGGTTCACCCGGCTACCGACGGTTCCCATGCCTATCATCTGGATGAGAGCATTTTGAATTCGCTGGCCTGCGCCACCTATACGGCGGACGCTATCCGCAGGCACGGCGCGATTCCCAGCCTGGAGCTGTCCCATTCGGGGATGTTCGCGGGCACCTATATGACGGACAAGACGAAGCAGAAGTCGATGAACCAGTGGGGGCCCAGCGATACGGTCCGGGCCGACGGCGTGCCGGTGAGGGCGCTGACGAAGGAGATGATCGGGGAGATCGTCGCGGCCTACGGTCATGTGGCCGGACTTGCGAAGCGGGCCGGATTCGAGCTTCTGATGGTACATGGCGGTCATGGCTGGCTGATCAACCAGTTTTTGTCGCCGCTGTTTAACCACCGTACCGACGAGTACGGCGGCAGCCTGGAGAACCGATGCCGGTTCGCTGTCGAGGTGCTGAAATCTGTCCGGGAGGCGGTAGGGCCGTTCTTCCCCATCGAGTTCCGCCTGTCCGGCGCGGAGTTTGTGGAGGGCGGCTATGATCTGGAGGAGGGCGTTCGCATTGCGCAGCAGATCGAGCCATATATCGACCTTCTGCATGTCTCGGCGGGCACCTATCAGAAGACCTTCGGCATCACCCATCCGTCCATGTTCACGGATCACGGGCGTAATGTCTTCCTGGCGGCGGAGATCAAGAAGCATGTATCGGTTCCGGTCGCCACGATCGGGGGCTTGAACAGTCCGGAGCAGATGGAGGAGATCATTGCCAGCGGTCAGGCGGACGTGGTCTATATGGGCCGTGCGCTTCTGGCGGATCCGTTCCTGCCGCGCAAGGTGGTGGAGAACCGTCCGGAGGAGATCGTGAAATGTCTGCGCTGCTTCACCTGCATGGCGGAACGCGCCGCCACCTCTACCCGCCGCTGTACGGTGAACCCGCTGATCGGCCGGGAGATGGAGGGCGACCAGGTATTTCCGGCGGAGGTGAAGAGGAAGGTTCTGGTGGCCGGCGGCGGCCCCGGCGGTCTGTACGCG
>CANQME010000043.1 GCA_947624815.1 uncultured Lachnospiraceae bacterium
TGAGATAATACCCATGTGTCCTTGAAACCTCCTCCCTGCGAAGAATTCACCACAAAGGAATCCGGATTCCGCGAGAATCTGGTCAGCCCGCTGGGCCACACCCGCGTCTCCTCCCCCGCCAACACAAACGCACGCAGATCCGCCTTCCTCGGCACCTGCTCATTTCCTTCCAGGATCATCAGATCCACGAAATCAATGACCTCCTGGGCGATGAACCGCCTGGGCTCTGTCTTGATGGCGTCCGCCAGCTTCTGAAGCTCTCCGGCGCTTAAATTGCTGCCGAAGACGACGCCGTAACCGCCGGCCTCCGACACGTCCTTTACCACCAGCCGGTTTAAATGCTCCAGGATAAAGCTCCGGTCCTTCTCATAGAACGCCAGGTAGGTGGGCGCGTTCTTCAGGATCGCCTCCTCGCCCAGATAATACCGGATCATATGAGGTACGAAATAATAAATGCCCTTATCGTCCGCCACGCCGTTGCCCGGCGCGTTGATGACGGCCACATTGCCGGAGGCGTACACATTCATCAGACCGGGCACGCCGATCAGCGACTCCGGCAGGAAGCATAAGGGATCCAGATATTCATCGGAGATCCGCCGGTAGACCGCGCCTACCTGCATTTTCTTCCCTTCATAGCTGCGGTAGTAAAGCTTATTGTCCTCAACCGCCAGATCCTGGGGCATGCAGAGGACGGCTCCCGACCGTTCCGCCAGATAGGAGTGCTCGAAGAACGCCGCGTTGTAGCGCCCCGGCGTCAGCACCACGTTGATGCCGCCGGTATTCACATAGTCCATGGTCTGGCGCAGCATGTCCGCGTAATTGCGGTTGTCCAGCACATGACGGCGGGTAAACGCCTCCGGAGCCGCCTGCCGCGTCAGATCCCTGGCGATCATCGGATAGGAGGCTCCCGACGGGATCCGCAGGTTATCCTCCAGGATATACCAGTCGCCGTCGCGCCCCTGCACCAGATCGATGCCGGAGATATGGCTGTAGATCTTCTTCGGCGGCGTGATCCCCTCGCACTGGGGCAGATATCCCTTGGACGAATAGATGAAATCCGCAGGAATGACGCCGTCCTTCACGATCTTCCGTTCCGAATACACGTCGGCCAGAAAGCAGTTCAGCGCCCGCACCCGCTGGGAAAGCCCCCGGTTCAGATACTCGAACTCCTTCTTGGTGATGACCCGTGGGATCGGGTCAAAGGGAAATAACTGCTCATGGAACACATTGTTCTTATAGATGCCAAACTTGACGCCATAGCGCGCAAGCAGGCGGTTGATCGAATCCTTGTGGTCTACCAGATCCAGCAGCATAGGCTATACATCCTTTCGCAGAGTATATCCCTCCAATTTACACAGAAGCGGTCTTCTGTGCAAAAAAGGGAAAAGCGCCCCAACGGAGCGCCCTTTCACATCCACTTAAACTATAACACCCTGCCATGGTATTTGTCAATCAATAGTTTCCGCGGCATTGACATGCTCGCCGCCAATTCATATAATAAGTAATATGCAAAGAGGCTGACCGAATCGGAACGAGCGGAGTCGGCCCGGATCGGAAGGAAGCGAGACAAAACAATGGGCAGTCAAAGAAAAAGGAAACCGCTGAGCCAGGTCATGATGTTCATCATCCTATTCGGCATCGTGAGCCTGTTCTCGGATATGACTCACGAGGGGGCAAGCAGCATCCGTGGAGCGTATCTGTCCCTGTTGGGGGCTTCTGCCGGAACCATCGGCTTTATCTCCGGTCTGGGAGAATTGATCGGCTACTCCATGCGCTACGTGTTTGGCAAGATCACCGACCGGACCAAACAATACTGGCCCATGACCATTGCCGGGTACATTCTGGACGTTCTGGCGGTTCCGGCCCTTGCCCTGGTAGGCGAACACGGCTGGTTGGCCGCCTGCGCGCTTCTGATCATACAGCGCATGGGCAAGGCCATTAAGAAACCTGCCAAGGACACCATCATGTCCTTCGCCGCCAGTCAGGAGGGCGTGGGGAAAAGCTTCGGGATTCAGGAGGTTCTGGACCAGATCGGCGCGTTTCTGGGGCCGGTGCTTCTGTATCTTGTCATGCTGCTGAAAACAGACGGAAGCACCTTCCGGATCTATTCTGCCTGCTTCGCGGTGCTGGCCATCCCCGGCGCGGTCACGATCATCCTTCTGCTGGTCACAAAGCACCGATTCCCCAACCCGGAGCATTTCGAGCCGTCGCCCAAGGAATTTGTTCCTTTCAAAATGAAGCGGGAGTTCATCCTTTATATCGCCGGGATCAGTCTGTTCGCCTTCGGTTTCATCGACTACTCTCTCATCATTATGCACGTTACCAATACATACACGTCCCTTGCCTCCGGGCTGGCAGAGACATCCTCTCTGGTGAACAGCGGAACGCTGCCATTGCTGTATGCGGGAGCCATGCTGGTGGACGCTGTGGCGGCGTTGGGATTCGGATTCCTCTATGATAAAAAAGGTGTCCGCGCCCTGGTGTGGTCCACAGTAATCTCTGCGCCCTTTGCGGTATTCGTATTCGCCGCCCGGTCAGTGCCCATGGTACTGATCGGAATCGCGCTCTGGGGCGTCGGCATGGGAGCACAGGAGTCCATTCTGAAGGCCGCTGTAACGAGCATGGTTCCCAAGAGCAGCCGGGCCACCGGTTACGGCATCTTCGAGTGCGCCTTTGGCGCGGCATGGTTTTTGGGCAGCTGGCTTATGGGAGTGCTCTACGACATAAGTATACCGGCCATGATCGGTGTGTCCATGGCTGCGCAGCTCGCCGCCATTCCTCTGTATCTTGCTTCTGCGAAAAGCCGGCAAAACTGACATATCAGCCTGAGAAGGGGCAGCTCTCCAGTCCATTTCTCAATAATCCGTCACATCAAACTCCCGGTCCTTATAATAATACTTCCGGTCCTCTTCCGTAATCTTACGAAGGATCCGGCACGGATTGCCCGCGGCGATCACATCGTCCGGAATGTCCTTCGTGACCACGCTACCCGCGCCGATCACCACGTTGTTCCCAACCGTGACGCCGGGAAGAATGACTACATTTCCGCCGATCCAGACGTTGTTCCCTATGGTGATCGGAATCCCGTATTCATAGCCGGAATTCCTGCTGTCCGGATGAACGGGGTGACCCGCCGTGTAAATGGAGACATTGGGCGCGAGCATCACATTGTCGCCGAACGTCACCTTGCCCACGTCCAGGATCGTCAGCCCGTAATTGGCGCTGAAATTCTCACCGGCCTCGATATTCCATCCGTAATCGCAGTGGAACGGCGGCTCGATCCAGATACTCTTCCCGGTCTTTCCGAACAGCTTCTTAAGAAGCTCCGGGATCCGCGGCCGCTCCTCCGGTTTCAGCCGGTTAAACTCATAGATCAGCGCTTTGCACGCTTCCCGTTCCCCGGTAAGGCCGTCCAGCCACGCCTTATACGGCAGGCCGCTCAGCATTCGCTCTTTCTGGTTCATAATAATGATTCTCCTTACGACCTTTTTCCCCGATACTCTTCCAGTAAATCCTCCGCCAGATAAGCATCACTCATACAATGAAGATCCGACACGCCATCCCGGATCAGTTCCCTCTCAGTCGAATGATAAAAAAAATCCATTGCCTCTCTGGCCGATATATCTGCCAACTCAGCAAACTTCAGAATAATTCGACCATATTTCATATGCAGCAATGTAGCATTGGCCTTCATATTGGTAAACCCCTCTCAAATTTCAAATAGCGGTCCAAAATCTCCTGTCTGCGAAAACAAATCTGCAAATTCGGTTTTTCCATTGCTAACCGGCCGATTGCCTCTGAACGGCTGATCAGGTTATCAAAAGTCCAGCCATTCCTCCGAATAGCTTTCGAAGCTCTTTATACGATATATCTCAAATGCAACCTCATCCAGATGATATACCGAAACAAACCCAGGTTTTCCCCTACGAATGAACTTCCTGCACCAGTTCCTTGCCTGATCTTCGATTGGTGTAGTATAGAAACCGGCTCCAAAATCAACTTCCTTTCGGGAATGCAGAACATCCGGCTTCATCACTATCCTGTCAGAACGATGAAATAGAATCATATGAGTACTCCCTTTTCTTTCATCATATCGATCAGATCATTCACAATATAATCCTTTCCCTGCGTGTGAAGTACATTATAGCATGGAAGAATATAACCGTCCAAAATATCACTTTCCCGTGTAAAGGCATCGTAAACAACGGCCGCGTCCACATGAAAGCGCGCAGCGACATTTTCTATACAGAAAATTGCAAATTCCATCTTCTCATTATCCATTTCAAACTCATTCCTTATCAGATAACTAAATACACTCCCAACCGCACACCGCCCGGCCGGACACCGCGTCCTGCCACAGCCGCAGCCCCGGGGTCTCTGCGACCCGGATCATCCCGGCGAGCGCCGGGGCGTCAGGACAGATCTCCGGGAACAGATCCGGCAGACCGTAAAGCGCCTCCGGCCGGTAGACCAGCGTCTTCTCGTTGTTCCACACAGCGCCGTACAGGATCTCGGCCTCCACCAGATTCTGGAACATATGACTGCCATAGCTTAGCTCAGGCTGGTAACCCGCCCTGGCGTCGGACACCTCGCATACGGCGGTGCAGCCCACAATCTCCGCAAAATTCACCGGTACACCCAGCTCCGGGGAGGAGGTTCCGATCCGACCCGGTGTCAGCAGGAGTACCTTTTCCCCCTTCTCTTTGAGATAGTGATTCACCCGGCCCACGGCTGTCGCCGCGTCGTACTTCCGGGCGTAGGGATAGCGATAGTATTTCTCCGGATCCACTAAAACCACGGCGTCGATATCCCGCACCCCCGAGGGGCCCATGGAGGAATCCACCAGGTCGAACAGGGTCTCCCTAAGGCGCAGATGCTCAATATCAATCTGCTCTCCCTCCTGCCCCAGATAGAGGGGCCGGCACTGGAGCAGGTTGACTACAAAGTCCCCGTTCTCCCCCAGATTCACGGTGTACTCGATGTCCACCGGGCTGTGATAGACCCGCTCCAGGGTCTTTAAGAGGCGGCGCATCATGCCGGTGAAGTCACTGTTCTCCAACAGCCGCTGGCAGCTGACAAACCACACGTTGGTGTTGGAGCCGCGTTGGCGCAGCAGGTCCTCCGCCTCCCAGTCGTGTTCCATCACCTGATTCAGATACCATCGGGGCAGATCGGGCAGCAGCCGGTCCGCCGGCAGCTCCCGGATCTGATTGGACTCCCGGTCCAGAACGTCCACCCAGCGTTGCGAGAAGCGGTGCTTCAGGGCGGAGGTGGTGTAGATGGTGGCCGCCGGCCGGTCCAGATTGGCCAGCCGGGGGTAGTCCTCCCGGGTGCGGTCTACCGCCCGGGTGCCCAGGCCCATCACCAGCCGCAGCATTCCCGCCGCCGGATCCATGTCCCGGTTCCACTTGTAAGCGCTGTGGCTGTATCCCACTCCCGCCGCGTCGGGCATGAAATACTGCCCGTACCAGGAGCCGGACACCCGCTGAACCAGAATGGCCATCTGCTCGTCCTTATCCTCCAGTCCCCGCAGACGGCGGTACTCGAGAGCGGATATGTCCATGGTGCTGGCGTATACCCGGCGTACCGCCTGCTCGAAGGCCTCCAGCCGCTCCTGGAGCCCGCCCTGATTGACGCAGAATACAGACTCGTATTTTCCGGCGAAGGCGTTGTGGAATCCGTCCTCCAGGAAGCTGGAGGAGCGCACGATGATGGGGCTCTGGCCGAAGTATTCCAGCATGGTCAGAAACTGCTCCCGGATCTTGGCCGGGAACACGCCGGTGAGCAGGTGCTGCCTAAGCTCCTCCGCCGCGGTGAAATACTCCGCTTCGGTGCGCTGCCGGATGCGCAGCCGCCAGCAGTCGTTGGACACAATATAGGTGTAGTACACGTCGGAGCCGATGTACCAGGAGTCGTGGGGCTCGCTGTGGGCCTCCATATCCCCGGGCAGTTCGGTCCCGGCGATCTTCCGGGCCAGCAGCATCCCGCAGGACTTGCCTCCGATCGCCCCGCTGCCGATCATCCGGTCCCGGAGGGCGAAGTAGTCCCTCGGGTGGAAATAGCGGCGCACCAGCTCACGCAGGTGATCGTCCCTGGTCATCATGCTGGCGATAAGCTGGCTCTCGATCCCGGCGCTCAGGTTCCCATCATGGGCGTACTCCATTCGGGCGGCGCTGAGAAACCGGTCGTAGCTGTCGTAGTTCTGATCCTGATTCGCCGCCTCCATCCGCTGAAGGGCCTGGTAATAGCGGCTGGTTCCTACCCCGTCCTGGACGGTGGAGACCGCTCCGGTCTGGGTATCAAAACAGTGAGGCAGGAACATTCGGTTCGAATACCGGTTCCACACCTTGAGGGGATGGAGGTAGACATACCGCCCTGCAGAGCATACGTCCAGCAAAAGCTGGGTGGTGTCCCGGATACGGGCCACCGCGTCAAAGGAGTGGCGTCCACGGATCAGGGGGAAATACGCTACCGTGTCCAGCTCGAACAGGTAGGGACATGTGACCCGGAAGAAATTTCCCATCATCAGATCGGTGTACCAGGCCGACTGGAGCTCAGACAGGCAGTCGAACACATAGAATGCATCCCGCCCCCGGCGGGTGATCTCGTCGTGAAGTCTGACAGTGAAGCTCTCAAAGCCCTCCTCCGGGTCAAACCGGCGCACGTCGATACCGGTGAGATCGGTTAGAACCGGCTCATGCTGGGCGAAGCGGATGTAGACGATGTTCCGCCCGTCGGCCACCGCCTGCCGGGCAAATGGCTCGGCGAACAGCCGAAACTCATCGATACTGGACACCTGCCAGACCACATTATCTCCCAGCCGGATGTGATCCAGGATCTGATCCATACCGGGATAGCCGCTTAAGATCGGGTCAAAGGCCGCCATATTAACTCCTCCTCAAAAGCTTTGGTATTTCCGGATTCCCGCAAGTAGCCTCGAAAGGCCATCCACCAATACCGTGCGCGGACAGGCTGCATTCATACGGATGAATTGCTCCCCGGCGCGGCCGTATTGCGAACCGCCTGAAACGATCAGCCCTGTCGTGTTCCGGATAAACTGTACGGCCTCATCGGTATTTTCCGCTATCCTGCTGCAGTCGATCCACAAAAGATAAGTCGCCTGCGATGGAACGATATGCAGCCGGGGATCGTTCTTCTGAATGTAGTCCGCCGCGATTTCCTTATTCTGAAACAGATATGCGCGAAGCTCATCCAGCCAGGGCGCGCCTTTCGTGAAAGCGGCTACGGCGGCTTCAGCCGCAAAGGAATTCGGCTCGGCTACCTCGTCGGTGTTCAGTCCGCGCCAGACCTTATGGCGAAGTACCGGATCCGGCACCGCCACCGCAGCCGTCTGCAATCCTGCCAGATTAAAAGCCTTGGTCGGCGCAATGCAGGTGATGCTGTTTTCCCGGCATTCATCCGAAACGCTCGCAAATGGAATATACTCCGTCCCGGGTGCGGTCAGGTCGCAATGTATTTCATCGGACAGGACAACGACATGGTGCTTTTGGCAAAGCATCCCGATCTGCGCAAGCGTTTCTCTGTCCCATATTTTCCCGATCGGGTTATGCGGATTGCACAGGATCATCAGAGAAGTCTGCGGATCGGCGAGCTTTCGCTCCAAATCCTCAAAATCAATTTCATATTCGCCGTCTTTGTACTTCAGTTCGCTTTCCAGTACCTGCCGCCCATTGTTCAAGATCGAATTGAAAAAAATATTATAGACGGGAGTCTGTATCAGAACCTTTTCGGCAGGCGTCGTCAGCTTCCGGACTATGCTTGAAATGGCGGGAACCACGCCCGTGCAAAAAATCAGCCAGTCGTGCTCCATGGCAAAGCGATGCCGGTTCTTCCACCAGTCTCTGTAAGCCGTATACCACGATTCAGGGACAATGGAATATCCGAATACGCCGTGTTCCGCCCTCTCTTTGATCGCGGCCAGCACTTCTGGCGCAGTCTGAAAATCCATATCCGCCACCCACATGGGCAGCTCGCCGTCCGATATGTCCCACTTTAAGGAATTTGAATTTCTCCGGTCTGTGACCGAATCAAAATCGTATTTCATAGCCGGTCTCCGTTCATGATATTTCAATACTCCGTTTCATCATCCGCACTTCCGAACGGACAGCGGTTCCGTCTGCCTGCAGATCACATTGGTTTTTGACGGATCGACCTTATCCCGCTCGATAGTCAGGTTTTCGATGTAGTCCGCACGGATGGTTCCTCCCGACGGATTCAATACGCTGTCGATCTTCCCGATGATGTCCGCCTCGACGGTGGAATACTCGAAGGCAAGGGTTGTGTTCAGGAGCTTGCAGTTTTTCATCACAAGGTTGTCGATATAACACATCCCCTGCAAACTTTCGACAGTACAGTTGATAAGCGTCAGATTCTTTGCATTCCACCCCAGATATTCGCCGGAAATAAAGGAATCATACACCGTCACATTCTCGCTGTTCCAAAAAGCGTCCTTGGAGAGCAGATGCGAGTTATGGATCTCAACATTTCTGGCGCCGTCAAACGAGTAATTCCCGTATAACGTAAGGCCGGTGACCTTCATATTGCTGCTGTTCATGGCAAAATAGTCGCCTTTTGCGGTAACCTGATCCAGAATCACACCATCGCAGCTCCACAGGGTTTCCGCCGCGTTGGGAAAGGATACATTTTTCAGGGTCACATCCTCGCACCGGCGGAAGTTTTTCGGCGCCTCGATGGCGCTGTCCTCCACGCTGATATGCTTTGTGTACCATACGCCTGCGCGCCCCATTTCAAACCAGGTGCAGTTTTTCACCGAAATGTTCTGACAATACCAGAGCGGATACTTCCACTTGAACATACTGCCAGACAGCTCAATGTCATGGCTTTCCTTGAGCGGGGATTCCCCGTCGTCGAAGATCGTATCGACCACCCGCAGGAATTTGCTGCCGAACAATGCGCGTTCCCCGGTTAAATAACCCTGTCTGATTTCTTTATTGATTTCCTTCTTGACTTCCATGTAAAATTCCTCCTTGTTGATTCTCCTATTATAGCGCCACAATATAAAAAGAGTAAATACCTATGTTGAATAATTTATCATAGAAAATGCGCAAAAAGAAGAAGCCGGAATCCGACTTCTTCACATACTGTGCGCCAGGCGGCGCACAGTCAATATATTCGAACCGCATTTTCTTTTGCCTTCGCAGTCATTCCCTTATGTTTATAAGCATATGTTAAACCCGTATGCAAGAGCGTCACTGGCGTTCTTTTTGCATACTAACATAATACTCCGGCTGGCCCGTTTTCAGATCAGCACATATTTCAGGATAAAGAACACTGCCAGCACATACATCAGTGTGCTGATCTTCTTCTCCTTCGCTTTGCCGGTAACCAGGTTGATCACCACGTAGGAGATGATTCCCAGGGAAATACCCTCGGAGATGCTGTACATGAAGGGCATGGCAATGATACAGATGTAAGCCGGAATGGCCTCCGTGTAGTCTGCGAAGTCAATCTTGATGATGGATGTGATCATCAGGAATCCAACCACCACCAGGGCCGGAGCCGTGGCGAAGGACGGAATCGCCAGGAAGATGGGGGATAAAAACAATGCCAGACCGAACAGGATGGCAGATACCACAGCCGTCAGGCCGGTTCTTCCGCCTGCGGATACGCCTGCGGCGCTCTCCACGAAGGTTGTGGTGGTGGATGTGCCGAAGACCGCGCCGATGGAAGTACCCAGGGCGTCGGAAAGAAGGGCTCCGCGGATTCTGGGAAGCTTGCCGTTCTCATCCAGCATGTCCGCCTTGGAGGCAACACCGATGAGGGTGCCCAGAGTGTCGAACATATCCACGAACAGGAAGGCGAACAGCACTACCAGGAATTCCAGGGAGAACACATTGGAAAAATCCATCTTAAACAGCGTAGGCGCCAGACTGGGAATTCCAAAGCCGCCGGAGAAATCCGGGAACATACTGTAAAAGCCCAGGGCCGCATCCGGACGGTACAGGCCCACCACCTGGCAGATCATGCCCAGAGCCCATGTAATCAGGATTCCCCACAGGATATTGCCCTTCACATTCTTCACCACCAGAATGCCGGTGATCAGAATGCCCACCAGAGCCAGTACAACGGTGATTCCCTCCGTCAGAAACGTTCCCGCCTCAAAGCTGCTCTTAAAGGAATAGAGACCTACCAGAGTAGAGCTGTCCACCACGATCTTGGCGTTCTGCAGCCCGATGAAAGCGATAAACAGACCGATACCGGCGGACACCGCGTGCTTCAGGTTCATGGGAATGGCATTGAAGATCGCTTCCCGGACATTGGTCAGGGAAAGAACGATGAATACAATACCTTCCAGGAACACAGCCGCCAGAGCCGTCTCCCAGCTGTATCCCATGTTCAGAACCACCGTGTACGCAAAGTACGCGTTCAGGCCCATGCCGGGAGCCAGCACAAAGGGATAATTGGACAGAGCCGCCATCAACAGGGTAGCTACCAGAGCTGCCAGGGCTGTGGCAGTGAATACGGCGCCGCTGTCCATACCGGACGCCGACAGAATACTTGGGTTAACCGCCAGAATGTAGGCCATGGTCATAAATGTCGTAATGCCGGCCATCACTTCTGTCTTCACATCTGTGTGGTTCTCACTGAGGTGGAACCACTTTTCAAGAATTCCTTCATTCTTGTTCATACACCCACCTCCTCAAAGCTACAGCAACAAAATGGACAGAGAGGCCTGAACCTCTCTGTTCTGTTTATACACCAAAATGACGCAAATTGCAATCCTCTCCTTGATTTTAACGCCGTCATTCCTTGCTTCTTTGCATCTCAGCGCACATGAGCAGAAAGGCGCCGACACCATGCAGATCATTTGTACTGACCGGGCGTTCGCAATAATGCCGGTAATCACCCACGCCGGTCCCGATGCACACGTTTCCAATCTGAATATCTCCATCCTTCCAGGTAAGACTTCGGATAACAGCCTCGTAGCCCTTGCGGGCCTTCTCCAGATACTTCATTCCAAGAATTTTCTGCCTGACCGCCTTGCAAATGGCCGCCACATACAAACAGCTGCAGGAATTCTCAAGCCAGTTGCCGGGCTCACTTCCCTTATTCACCACCTGATACCATCGTCCTTCTTCCGACTGATATCGGACAAGTGCTGTCAGCAGATCCCGAACCAGCCTGCAGAGTTCATCATATCCCTTCTGTCCCGGCTTCATAAAATCCAGCTCATCAAGCACTGCAACCGGCACCCAACCCATGGATCTTCCCCAGAACTCCGGCGAGAGTCCCGTTTCCTGATCCGACCATTCCGCTTCCCTGGAACAATCCCAGGCATGGTACCAAAGGCCGGTTTCCCGGTCCTCCGTTTTTTCCCGCATAAGCAGCGCCTGTTCTATTGCAATGTCCAGATATTCTGTTTGCCCGTACCGCGCCGCATACTCCGCACTGATGGGTCCCGCCATGTAAAGACCGTCCAGCCACATCTGATTCGGATACCATTTCTTGTGGAAGAAACCTCCTTCCACATTTCTCGGAAAATTCCT
This sequence comes from uncultured Lachnospiraceae bacterium, assembly GCA_947624815.1. GTDB lineage: Bacteria > Bacillota > Clostridia > Lachnospirales > Lachnospiraceae > UBA3402. The sequence continues at coordinate 11,529 of CANQME010000043.1, forward strand.
GATCACAGGCATCAGCTTATCCAGCGCTTTCCGGTATTTCTCCTCTCCGGTGGCTTCATATAAAGGGAAAAGAAGGATGCCGGGCTGAATGTCATCCAGCTGTCCCGGATCATAATCCAGAATGTTTCCTTCTCCGTCGATGACCGAATCCACCCAGTCCTTTATATACTGAAAATACGTTTTCTTCCCGCAAAGCAGGTATGTCTGATAGACGCCGGACAAAAAGACTCCCTGATGATAATGGAAATGGCCCTTTGGCGGCAACTCCGCCGCCTCAAACTTCCGCATCATGGTGTCCACGGCTGCCTGTGCATAGAATAGCGGTTCCCTGGTTTCCTGTTCCTGCTGCATATCTTTACACCTCCTTCAGGCATTCCTCAATAGTCTCACCCAGATAATCCCTTCCGAATTCCAGACACATGATCACATTCAGACACCACTGGGAAGCGGAATTGGTAGTATTCCACGGGATCTCCTGGAATTCCTTAATCCTTTCCGCGTATAGCATCCGGTGTTTATCATCAAGATAACACTCCGGCGCAAAGCCGTCCATCCCACCCTTCCCGGTGATCTCTTCCAGCAGGATCCTCCATGCCTGTCTGCCAAGTTCTTCGTCCCTGCGCTCCTTTGCGCTCAGGGCAGCGATACCGGATGCCAGCATTGGCCAGTTAAAATCTCTCTTGCTGATCTTCCCCCCTGTCAGCTGTGATTTTATCTTGGGCGGAAGGTAATAGAACGCTCCCAGCCGGACCAAAAGCTGTTTCAGGGTATCGTCCCCCAGCACATCCGCCGTCTCCAGCCAGATCTGAGGCCCTCCCATACAGATCTGCAGATGTTGGTTTGGAGTATCCTCATTCTCGCCCCGGTAAATAAGATGGGCTGTTTCTTTTTCATAGAAAAAATCCGGACCTGAAGCAAAGCCGAAGGGCGTTGCCGCGATATCTCTGACGCCCTGCCTGATCTTATCCAGATACCGCTCGTCTCCTGTCATTTCATGCCATGTCATCCAGTTGGAAACGAGAGAGGACCAGTCCGGACCGCTCCGTATCCCGAAACGCCTTTCCCCGTTTTTGTCTGTGGTCATGAACTGCTCTGACTTCGACATAGCGTCATCCGCATCCTTCACGTCTTCAAACATATCCTTCAGCCGCAGGTCACCGGTAAGATAGCGCAGGAAACGGTGATGTCCGGCCATGGCTACCCTGGGTTCTTTGCAGGAACAGCCCCAGTGGCGCACGTTATGCCTGCTCCCCAGCCCTTTATGCTCCCCGAAATGATAAATATCCACCTCGGAGCAATGTCTGCTCATGGCCTCTGCCAGTGAAAATACATCCTCTCTGCCTGTTCTCAGGAAATACAGCCACAGCCAGTAGGTAGGCACCAGTTCGGTGTTCTGCCATGCGAAACCGCCGATATCATAACGCCATACATGCCGCACCGGATCATAGGTATGCATGATGTCCCCGTAGTCAAACAGGCCGTACCATTTCCGGTTTTCAATCTCCTGTTTATAAAAGTCAAACGCCTTTTCCAGCTGATCCTCCAGCCACGTCTCCGCAGGATTCTTTCGTTCCGGCAAACTCCAGTATCCGAAGGCGCGCTTCGCGTGATAGTATTCCGGTGTCCCCACATAGACGGGAGGCTTCTGAACCTGCTTCGCGAACCGTTCCAGCCTATCGGAGGCAACGAAAGTCTCCGGCCTCTCAAAGGAAATCCTTCCTTCGCTTGTCACGCCGATCCCGTAAGCGGAAGCCCCAACATAATCAAAGCCCTCGTAGCTCGTCCGCGGATAACTCGCTTTGGAATAATGCCGGAAATCATACGCAGGGGCTTCCGGGGAATAGAACCACATCGTACATTCCGGTGTATCCTCCGCCAGCCCGTCCACCTCCAGGCCGGAAGGATATTTCTGCCAGAAATCGCGGATACCGAATGTTACTCTGCCGCCCGGAAACTGAATATCCATTGCTCCCGGGTTTCTCCCGCCCGTTGCGCATGTCAGAGCACAGCAATCCTCATCCGTCTGTTTCCTGATCTCGTAGCTGTAAGCGCTTCTTTGCCAGAGGGCATACCGGTTCCATATCGGAAGCTCGTTCAATGCCGTCCTGATATCTGCATCCTCCGACGGCTCTATCCATTCCCCGCTCATCTGCCTTGCAAACAGGCTTTCCGGAAGTCCCGGTATCCGGCTCCGTAAGTGAACTGCCGCCTCATGGAAAGGGGCTCCGTCCGCCGCAAAGCGAATGTGTCTGTCATATTTTGCGCCTTCTGCACTGACCCTGCAGCGAATCCCCATCCCTTTCAGATAATCCCTGTCCTCCACACCGTCATAAAGAAAGGTATGCACAAAGCGGATCTCCGTGGAATGCAGCCCCAGATACATCCGTATCACGAACGGCATCGCGCATTCCTTTCCCGTTACATGGTTCCCACGGAAGCAGAACACGGCCTGCAGCGGGCCGCTTCGTTCAATCGCGACCGATGTGATCTGTCCGAAAAACTCCTCCTGCACCTGACATGTTCGTTTCGCATGCACGGGGCTCACCGGCATGCCGACGGCATCAGGTACACTGCCGTCTTCCTTCCCCGTTCGCGCCGAACCAGTCGCTCTGTCCCCTTCTCCGTCCGCCGGTCTCTGCAGCCAGAATACAGGATAAATACTCTCCGCCAGGAGCTTCCCTTCCACGCGGATCCCGCCGGCCAGCACGCTCCCGTAAGGCTCTGCCGCCTTTGGCACATTCAGGCTCATTTCTCCGAGGTCGATCTCATAATGGTTCGCTTTTTCTTCGATCTTCAGTTGTTCGCTTTCAGAAGTCTTCGTACACGCTCCTAAATCCTCTTCTCCGGCTTTGCAGGCAGTTTTTTCCGCAGAAACGGGCAACAGTGTAACACTGTCGCCCATTCTGTCAGAATCCGCCGTATGAGAGCTCCATTTAACGCTTCCGTCAGGCCATACCGCGGCCACCTCTGACTGTACCGGGACGGTCTCGCCGGATGCATTTCGCATGGTAAAAGAAGGCGTTCTTACTTCACCCTTCTCCCAGACAGCTCCGAAGGTGGTATATCCGCCCCTTTGCCGGTTGGGCAATGCTCTTAATTCCATACTGCTTTTTCTCCTTATGCCATTTTTCAATACGGTTATTGTACTTTACTTCAGCGCATCACGCAATGCTTTTGCGTTTTCAATATCCGCAAGTCTCCAGTCGATCACATCCTGCGCGCCGAGACCCTCGCAATCGGAAACCATCTGATCCCAGATCTCTTCAAAATCCTCATCGCTTTCTGCCTGTACCATCTTCCAGCTTGCATTTACAACGGTATTCTTGATGCTGTCAACGGTAAACTGCATACTGTCATCCGGCAAAGAGCAGAATGTTGCGATATTGTCAAGCGCACTGCTGCTGACAAATGCATTCTCCGCGTTCAGCCAGTCGAGCCAGCTATTATATCCCGTGGTCTCTTTCCACTGGTCGAAGATGGGATTCGCGGACTTGATCTCCTGCGATTCCTTCCATTCATTCAGCCGCAGGACACGCTCTCCGCCTTCCCCGTCCGAATAAGGCAACGCCGCTCCCGTATTCAGGCAGAATGAGGTATTCCACAGAACCATTTCCTCACCGGTCGATAATGTCTGTCCGGGACCGCCGTTTCCGTATTCTTCCATATAAGCGATATTGGCATCCGTCAGATAAATATCATCGCCGTCCAGATACCAGAACTCTCCCTCCGGACCGCCGATCAGATTCAGATAAGCGATCGGGTCGCACCACATATCCAGAAGCTTCAGGCAGGCATCCAGATGCTCCGTGTTGGCGTTGATTGCAATCACCTTATTGGCATCGCCGTAAGTGCTTTCATAACTGTAATAAATATTGCTGCCCGGCAGCAGATATGGCTGATAAGTGCTGGCCCATCCGGGCAGATACCCGCTGGGTACCATGGTCAGTCCGGAATCCACCTTCGGTTTTTGCGTGGCACGATCCTGAAGAAAACTGTCGGGATCGATCAGTCCTCTTTTGAAAGCCGCATTATACCACTTTAACCCTTCATAATACTTGCTGTCCCTGCTCAGAATCGAGTCATATGTTCCATTTACCATATCGGCCTCAAGAAGATAAGGAAGCTGCGTATCATCATATCCGAACCACTTATAGAACATCTGTATGCAGGTCCAGTAGGTCGTATCGGAGCCTTGATTCAGCACTGTTCCATAGCACTTCGTACCGTCTTCCTCCTGAGGATGAGCAGCCATCATTTGCTCCATCACATCCAACAAATCATCAAGGCTGTTGATTTCCGGTGCTCCGATTTCCTCATATACATCCCAACGGAGCTTTAAGGCGTTCCGCTCTGTAGAATCAGCCAGTGCCGCCTTTGTAGAGTTGTCCCCTACGGTCAGAGGCAGGCAGTATAATTCGCCTGTTCCGGCGCTTCGGTATTCCCTCACATAATTCAGTGCCTGCTCCATCGGCTCATAGGCCTGGACATGAGGCATCTGATCCAGATAATCATCCAGCTTCAGCAGCATACCGCTTTCGATCATCGTATCGAGATTGTCTTTGCTGACATACATTACATCCGGCAGATCGCCGCTTGCCAGGATGGCATTGGTTCTCTCGTCGGAATATGCCCACACTTCGAGTTCAATGCCATTCTCGGCGAAATATTCCCCCTTAAATCCGCCGATCACGCCGCTGGAAATATTGGCATCCGCGGGGTAAAGGCTGATCGTTACCACCTCCTCCGGTGCTTCCTGTTCAGCAGTCTTTGTCTCTACGCTCTGACTCGCCTGTACTGTCTGTTCTGTCGAAGCCTCAGAAGTGCCGGATGTCCCATTCCCGCCGCAGGCCGCCAGCGCCATAACCATAACAGACACCAATACCAATGCCATCACTTTTTTCAACATCTTCTTTTTCATCTTCTTTCCTTTCTTTATGTGTTTTGTTTGCATTATGTAAAAGGGACTACCCCTTTACTGCACCGATCATGACGCCCTTGACATAATATTTCTGGATAAAAGGATATACCAGCATGATTGGGATCACCACCACCGCGGTAAGTGTCAGCCGAATCCCGGTAGGCGTCAGCTTTGCATAAGGATCCTCCGTTGTTATCTGTTCAGACGCGGCCCTGATCTGATTTAACAGCTCATACAGCTGGAACTGCAGCGTATAAAGCCTTGGATTGGTCACATATAGCTGTGTAGTAAAAAAATCGTTCCAGTGCCCCACCGCCGAAAACAGACCTACCGTAGCCAGGATCGGCTTCTGCAGCGGAAGGACGATACGAACAAATCTCGTAAAGAATCCCGCTCCGTCCAGATAGGCGGATTCCTCCAGGTCAGGCGGCATGCTTTCAATTGAGGTTTTAACCAGGATCATGTTGTAAACGCTGATCAGACTGGGTACAATATAGATCCAGAAGGTATTGTTCAGCCCCAGCATCCTGTTATTCAGATAAGCCGGGATCATGCCCGCGGAGAAGTACATCGTTACGACTACCAGCCTGTACCAGAACTTTCTCGCCCACATCTCTTCCTTGGTGAAAAAATACGCCATATAGGAGGTGACAATCAGGCTGAGACCTGTTCCAATCACTGTGCGAAGAACGGATATCCGGAAGCTGTTTGTAAGATTCTGCACCTTCATGACCTTGACATAATTATCAAAATGGATTCCGCTTGGCAAAAGCCTGATCTGCCCCAGATCTACCATTCTGTTATCGCTGATCGTACAAATCATCAGATAATAAAACGGATAAGCACAGATAATCAAAATCAGACCGAAAATGAAATACGCTCCAATATGAAAGGCGAAATCCCCTCCCGTCATTTTCTTTCTCTTCACTTTATATTTTTTCTCTTTCGCCACGGATATCCCTCCTTTCTCAGAATACGCTGGTTCCGCGAACCTTCTTGGATACAAAATTCGCGCCTGCGAACAGAACGATCGCTACCAGGGATTTCATCATGCCCGCCGCCACACTGTAGGAAATCTGCCCGCTGCCAATACCGAGGTTGTACACATACAAATCAAGTACCTCTATATGGTCCATATTCATTGCGTTGCCGAACGCCAGGTACTGATCAACTCCGGTATTCAGAAAATTGCCGATACTCATGATCAGGAGTACAAAATAGGTGGGAATGAGCTGCGGGATCGTAATATACCAGATCCGGCTCCATCTCCCGGCCCCGTCTACCATGGCAGCCTCATATAGCTCCTGATCCAGGCCCGCGATCGCCGCGAAATAAATGATAGCGCTCCAGCCAAGACTTTTCCATTGCTGCAGCAACACCTGAGTCAGCCACACATGCTTATCGGTATTCAGAATATTGATCGTACCGGCGCCGATCTCCTGAAGCGCGGTGTTGACAAGTCCGTTAGCTCCAAAGATCGTTACTGACAGAGAAAACATGATGACCCAGCTTATAAAGTTCGGCAGCGTTGTCACTGTCTGGACGATTTTCTGGAATTTCTTACTGCGAACCTCACACAGCAACACCGCGAAGAGCATCGGAAGCGGTGAGAAAACATATCCCAGGAAATGGATTCCGAAGGTGTTGCGCAGTACCCGCAGAAGGTTGCGCCTCAGGACGGCGTTTCCAAACAGATCCTTAAAATTTGACCACCCCACAAAGGCACAGTCCCAGACGGATTTTCCGGGCTTATACCTGAAAAACGCAAAGGACCATCCCCAAAGAGGCAGATAGCTAAAAATGAAAACTATCGCTATGCATGGCAACACATACAGGAACAGTCGATACTTAATCGCTTTTCTTGATCCAACATGGTTCCGGTTTTTCATCAGTTCCTCCTTTTCTCATTGTCATCTGCATTCTTTCGCATTAATTCCGTACGCTTTTTGCTTTGCAATTATTATTACAAACATCCTGTTTTCAATTTCCTATCATAAAAATTTTAGATAATTTTAAAAATTAAAGTTTCCTATTCTATCCTATTTGATTTTTTTCAACAAAGTGATATTATTTTCTATAAGTAACCTTGGCAAATTTACCATCAGGTTGTCACATGCATCAGCGTGAGGTAGGATATGTACACTGCATTGTTCGTAGATGATGAAAAAGCCGTATTGGACAATCTTCTCTCCAATATCGCATGGAACGATTTCGGAGTAAGCAGCATTCTGACAGCGTCCGACGGAAAAGAAGCGCTAAAGGAAATGGAAGCCCATCCCGTAGATCTGCTGATTACCGATATCAGGATGCCCCATATGGATGGGCTGGAACTCCTCGGAATCGTTCGGGTCAGATACCCCGAAACCCGTTGTATCGTCCTGACGGCGTACGGGGAATTCGAATACGCCAGACAGGCCCTGAGCCTCGGAGTGGAGAATTATCTGCTCAAGCCCTTTCAACAGAGCGAGCTGGAGGATACTGTGGAAAAGGCGCTGGACAACCTCTATCTTCACAGGAGAAATACCGAAAATCTTTTTCGGGAGAATCTTCTGCTCCGCTGGGTCAAGGGAACGATCGAAAGCGAAGAACTGGCGGAACGCGCCGGTTTATTGAACATCAATACCTTTCAATCATGTTACTGCGCTGTTTGCCTGTACAAGTTGGGTAAAGGCTGCTCTTCCAGAGCCTTCCGGTCCGCATTCCAACAGTTTCTTCCTCATGGTTCGGAAATTCACGCCCTCTGGGACGACGCCGGGCATTATGTGATGATCGTCGGAAGCTCTGCCCTGCAGGAATCGTCGCTGCTTGAGGCTGCCCGCAAGGCGATCGCCGATCTTCACTATCAGGATCTGATGGTCGCCGCCATCGGCACTGTCGTTCTGAGCAGCGACGACCTGGCGGAAAGCTACCGGACAGCGAACCGCATTCTGGATATCATGGATCATTCCGACCACAGCTGTCCGGTCCTGACGCAGAGTCTCTGCGCGAATACAAGGAATGATTCGCTGGTACGGAAGCTTCTGGACGCTTTTCATATAGAAGGGGTGGAGGAACGGGAGACCTCTTACCAGAAACTCACGTCATGGCTCCTCGCCCAGTATTCCGATCAGGACGTCCTTCTGACAGCGCTGTCTCACAGTCTGATTCAATTATTCCGGCAGGAATTCCCGGAAAAGTCAGGCATACAGGAGCAGATTTATCATCGCGTTTCGCGATTTTCTCCTCCCGCTGAGAATTTTGAAGGGGCCGTCAGGGACCTGCTGGAATATAGCTGTCTGCTTTTCAGATACTGTTTCGAACAATTGAGTCCCGTAATCCGCCACGCCGTAGATTATATACATGCCCATTATTCAGAGGGCCTCTCGATCAAGGAATTCTGTGTCAAATACAAAATGAACACGGCTTATCTTGGATTCCTTTTCCGCAAGGAGACCGGAATGTTCTTCAACAATTATCTGACACAGTACCGGATCTGTTCGGCAATTCTGCTTTTGCAGGAAACAGACAGGCATATAGGTGATATTGCGGCAGATGTGGGTTTTTCCTCCACCAGCTATTTCATTTCCTGCTTTAAAAAACAGACGGGGCTTTCCCCCATCAAGTTCAGAAGCACGAAAGGAGAAACACTATGAACGCATCCCGAACCTTCCGCATCCGGTTGAGCACGAACCGCTCTTACCTGATCCTTACAGTAGTCTATCTGGCCGTTTTGCTGACCGCAAGCGTTATTTCCTGTTTCTTCGCCTATCATCAGCGGCGCACGGAGGCACTGTCGGAAATAAACTTTACCTACAGGCAACTCAACGATTCCTATAATCAGCTTCTGGACGACTTCTACCAGATTTACATGCCGATCTTTGAGGACATGAATGACAGTCCCGATTATGATCTGCTGGAGCGCTATTACACCTCCAACCAACCGCTCACCATTACGGAACAGCAGAAGCTCTCCCGCATCATGAAGCAGCTTATGATCCGCGACAACGAAATCCAATGGCTGGCCATTTATTCCTCTGAAAGGAAAGTAAACTATATTATGTATTCTCAGGGAAACGGTGTCAGCAGACTCACGGACACCTTTCCTTATATTGAAGACATAGAAAATAAAACGAACCGCATGGAGGTCTATGGGATGCAGACGGTCCGCTCACCGGCAAATTCCTCCGATACCTTTGCCATCTGCGGAGGCAGCCCGAACACCGCATGGGAAGGCAGTCTCATCGCCGGCTACAGCACCGCCGGTTTCGAACAGATCGTCCGCAATACGGATTCCGATCTGGAATCCTTACGTTTTCTCCTTACCAGCAACGGTCAGATCGTGTTTGATTCCAAAGGTCTCTATGATGAGCAGACTGCTTTCCTGCCGGATGCTCCGGTACGCGAGGCCCGCATCCCCTGGGAGCGGCGGAATCTGTTCGTCACGGCAGACGCCAGCGGAAACCGCAGTTCCATCTTAAGCCTGCAGGTGGAGTGGGCGGAGCTGTTCCTTTATTTTCACAAAAACACTCTGCCGATCCTCGGGATCGTGCTGGCTTTCGCCCTGCTCTCCATCTTTGTCTATACGCTGATGCTGCAGAATATTTCCGGGGAGGTGGATATCATCAAAAATGGGCTGGACACCATAGCGGAAAACAATCTGGATTATCGGCTTCCCACCGATTTCAACCACAGCGATCTGTCTGCCGTGGCCCAGGCTATCAATCAGATGACGGCCAGACTCCATGAGAATATCAACCGGGCATACTATTTTGAACTAAAACAGAAAGAAACAGAGCTTGCAGAGCTGCAGGCAAAATTCAATCCGCATTTTCTCTATAATTCGCTGGAAATGCTTCGGAATCGCTGCTATCAGAGCGGGGACGCTGCCACTGCGGAGTTGATCACGCAGCTTGCATCTATCTTCCGCGGTTTTATCAGCTCAAGAGCGTTCATCCCTTTTCAGGAGGAACTGGCTTTTTCCCGCAGATATTTTGCTCTGCTCCGCGCGAGATACGGCGAACAGGTACAGATCCGGTATGATATCGAAACGGAGCTCCTTGATTACGGTGTCGTGCGCAACATTCTGCAGCCGTTAATCGAAAATTATTTCGTTCATGGCTTCGATGTAAATTCACAGGAGGAGAACTATATCTGCATCCGAGGTCATTCCATAGACCGCAGTTCCATGTGTATCACGGTAGAGGATAACGGATGCGGTATGACGGATGAAGAAATGACAAAGCTGAATGCGGAGCTGGAAAGCTCCATCCGACAATCTGCCGAAAGCTACGGTTTGAAGAATCTGCACCAGCGCCTGCGGCTTTTTTATGGTCCCGGATATGGACTGAAAATATATCATAACGGCCAGAGAGGTCTTTCTCTGCAGATGACGGTTCTGAAAATGACCTGCGAAGAGTACGAGAAAGGGAAGAAAGCAGGAAAAGAGACACAAAAATAAAGGTGCGAACATTGATTCACAGAAGAAACCCTGATCTCGCAGGTCCCTTTCCGCAGATCTGCCACGGCAGCGCTGACACGGCAGCCGTAAACTCTTCCGCAGTCCGGGCGACTGCATTGCCTCCGGCGTCCAGAACCGTCTGTTCCACCAATACCGTTTCCGGCGCAAGGCGTTTGTTCTCCACTTCCGTCTGAATCCGAAGCACTGCATTCTTCTGCCCCGGCTCTGCATCTGTTTCTACATAGACGCCGTTCCGGGCCACCGCCAGATCTTCTCGGATCTCCAGCCATACATGGCGGTAGATACCGCCCCCTTCATATCACCAGCCTTCACGGCCGGAAGCGTCCACCCGCATGGCAAGGACATTTTCTCCCTGCCGGACAAAATCCGTAATATCATAGGAAAAACTGTCATATCCTCCGTGATGGGTTCCTATATAGTATTCATTCAGATAAAGGCCGCTTGCGCGGTACACACCTTCAAACACGATGGCAACGCGCTTTCCCGCCTCCTCTTCCGAAAGCCGGAAATGCTTCCGGTACCATGCCGCGCCGCCCTCCAGCGATCCTGCCGCAAAATGGCGGCTGTCCATGCTTTCCATCTCGGGGATCTTCTGCATATCGGTTTCCGGAAGCCGTATCTGCGTGTAGTCTCCCTCCACGACAAAATCGTGGGGCAGATCCAGCGCACGCCATTTCGTATCGTCCAGATCTTCGGATACGGCCCCGAAACTGAATGCTCTCGCCTTCGCACCGCCCCATCCGCAGACAGGGCTCTTCGGCTCAAAATCTCCCCTCATAAACCGCCAGTTATCATCGATTCGTATTCGTTCTCCCATATATCTTCCTCTTTCCCGGCCTTTTCACACCGCCGTTTCATTCTGATTATAAAGCTTTCAAACAGAAGAACAATCCGCTATACTAAGATTTATATAAATAAATATACGTTATTCTAAGATTTTCTTGCTTTTAGCGAATGAAAAAAATATAATTAGGAGTGACGCAGGAAAGGAGGCACGCTATGACGTCCAGACGGCGTTTCATCAATGATGATTTCAAAATATCGTACGAAGCGACAGAGAACAGCTGGCAGATGCCCTATTCCCACAGCCACCAGGACTACGAGATCTATCTTCTGGTAAAAGGGGAACGGATCGTCACAATAGACGGAACCGACTATCTGACCAGGGCGGGAGACGCGGCGCTGTTTTCCCCCAACTGTCCGCACACCAGCCGGGGCGACGGCGCATTCGCCGGGATCTGCATTCATTTCTCAGAGCGGTATCTGGATAAATATTACCGTCCGGAAGCCAGGCGGCAGCTGCTGGAATGCTTCCGGCACCGGATCCTGAGGCCGGATGAAAAGAGCCGGAAAGCCCTTTTCCGAATCGTGCAGGATTCTGAGGAGGCCGTTTCGAATAACGAGGACGCCCCGGAGCGTTTCCTTGCGTTGGCTGCGATTCTTGCTGTCATGAACCGCGCTATGTCGCCGCAGCACGACCCGTTTCCTTCTAAAGCGAAATCTATTTGGAAATATCAGCAGATCCTGAATTATGTGTCCGGTCATTACACGGAAATTCCCCACTAACATCGACATTTTCCATCTGCTGATTTTCAATATTTTTGTGTTCATGCGTATTTGTCTCTCTCATCATAGCCAAGAATTTTATCTTCTGCCACCTTCAACCCCCATCTCACAGTTTTACAAAATGACTTGACACTGTAAGCTTTTTTTGGTATTCTACTATCAAAAGAAATGGGTTTTTGCCAAGTAAAGTCTATGACTCCAACGGGTTGCTCGTTTCTTTTTTTATGTCTATAATATCATCTGAAGACATAATTTTGCCACCCCCCTATAAAACTTGACTGTCTGTCACCTGTCTCTATTATAATGCGAACACATGTTCTTGTAAAGTGTTTTCAGTAAAACAATGCTTGACATTTTCCGCGCCAACTGCCAGAATATCTCAAAAGGAGTTGATCGTTTTATGGAAGCTTCAAAGACTATTTCTGACCGCCAGTATGAGCGCATGACGCGCACGCCTGTCCACCGTCTGATCCTGACGCTGGGGCTGCCCACCACCATCAGCATGCTGGTCACCAACGTCTACAATATGGCCGATACGTATTTTGTCAGCTCGCTGGGCACAAGCGCCAGCGGAGCCGTGGGGATCGTATTCGCACTAATGGCCATCATCCAGGCCTTCGGCTTTATGTTCGGCCAGGGCGCCGGCAGCTGCTTAAGCCGCCAGCTGGGGCAGAAGCATCTGGATGAAGCCAGGACCTACGCGGCCGCCAGCTTCTACCTGTCGATCGCGTGCGGTCTGGGGATCACGGTGCTCGGACTGATCCTTCTGACGCCGCTCATGTATCTTCTGGGCAGCACGGATTCCATCCTTCCGTACGCCAGGATCTACAGTACATACATTCTGATCGCCGCGCCGGCCATGACGGCGGGCTGCGTCATGAACAATATCCTGCGCTACGAAGGCAAAGCCGTGTTCGCCATGATCGGACTTGGTTCCGGCGGAATCCTGAATATCTTCGGTGATTATCTGCTGATCGGGCATTTCCATATGGGGATCGCGGGAGCGGGTCTTTCGACGGCCGTCTCCCAGTACATCAGCTTCGTGATCCTGCTGATGCCGTTTATAAGAAAGAAAGTACAGACAAATTTCCACCCGCGCTATATCCTGCTGCAGATGCGGACACGCCGGAATGCGGGAGGGGATATTCCGACGGGCGCCGCCGGTGACGCAAGTTCGGCTTCACGGCAGAATCCGGCCGGCGCCGCTAGTTACGCAAGCCCTGCTTCACGGCAGAATCCGGCCGGCAGCGTCCCCCGCGGCATCCTCGCGTACATCCGCGATATCATCGTCGTGGGCTGCCCAAGCATGATGCGCCAGGGCCTGACCAGCATCTCGGTGATGATCCTGAACCAGTGCGCGGCAGCTTACAGCGCCGCAGAGATGGCGGACGCGGTCATCGCGGCCATGAGTATCGTGTCGAGAGTCGTGAATTTCCTGTTCTGCGTAGGCATCGGTATCGGGCAGGGCTTCCAGCCGGTCAGCGCCTTTAACTACGGCGCGGGCCGGTATGACCGGGTGAAAGAGGCGTGGCGTTTCACCTGGCTGTTCTCTACCGGCATGATGGCGGTGATGGCCGTCATCGGCTTCGCTTTCTCCGAACCCATCATCCGGATCTTCCGGGACGACCCGGACGTCATCACGGTAGGCATCCCGGCGCTGCGGATGCAGTGTGCGGCTCTTCTGTTCATGCCGCTGTGCTTAAGCGGCAACATGCTGTTCCAGAGCATCGGCAAGAGCGGCCGGGCCATTCTCCTGTCCAGTATCCGCAGCGGACTGCTGTTCATTCCGGTACTGCTGATCACCAGCCGGCTGTTCGGGATCCCGGGGATCCAGATGTCCCAGGCTCTGGCGGATACCCTGTCGGGATTGATCGCGGCGCCGATGATCTACGACTTTTTCAGGAAACTGTAAAGCTTCAAAAAAGATATGCCGGATGCCACAAATGTGGCCGATCCGGCATATTTAATTATGTCAGCCCACAGAAAAAACTCCTGTGATGCGCTTTTAGCATTTGCATTTTTCTCAATCATCGCATATAATAGATTCATTCCTATCAGTCAGTTATTAAATCAAACCAAATCGTTATATTCCGTAATCCCCACATGATTCTAACTCACTCAGTTCAATACTTATGCAGACTTGACACACGTGTTTATACGTGTTAATATTTATAGAAAGGATCGTAACATGAAAACCAGTGAACTGCAAAAGCTTCTCAGAAAGAACCATTGCCATATGATCGTACATGGTGCAGAACACGATAAATGGTATAGTCCTGTCACCGGAAAGCATTTTTATGTTCCCAGACATCCTGCCCGCGAAATTCCTACAGGCACGCTGAGTCGGATCCTTCGGGACGCCGGACTGCACTAATGTCCAATATCATCGCTGTAACAACAATTTAGCAACAATTAATACTAAGAAAGGATCTGTTATGAGCAAATATTCATATCCTGCCGTTTTCACACCTGAAGACAACGGCTCTTATTCTGTTAACTTTCCTGATCTGGAGGGCTGCTACACCTGCGGCGGCACTCTGCCGGATGCAATCATGATGGCCGAAGATGTTCTGGCTTTCGCTCTCTACGAATACGAGCGGGACAAAAAGGTCGTTCCCTCTCCGTCCCACCCGGAAGTTATTGCGCTGCAACATAATGAATTTATAAATTATATCGCCTGCGATACACTGGCATACCGCAAACGCTTTTCCAATACCGCTGTCAAGAAAACTCTGACCATCCCGGAATGGATGAATGAAGCGGCCATCTCTATGGGACTCAATTTTTCCCAGATACTACAGGAAGCGCTTCTGTCTAAAATTCAGGCAAAATAACATCCACTCCTACTCCCTGCTGACCTCCCGAATCCATTTGCCGCTTAAGAGCCGGGACACGCA
>CANQME010000044.1 GCA_947624815.1 uncultured Lachnospiraceae bacterium
TTTTACCACAATAGATATCCAACTTGGGACATTTTCATTTGCGGTATACTAGGACATTATCATATTTGGCTTATACTCCTGCTCTGAAACGCTTCTGTATCACTTGACTTTCCGGTTCCATTATAGTACGCTTAATCAAATAAGTATGTTGTATTTCCAACAGAAATGAGGTTTTTATGAAAGATTATGCCCCTTTACTCCGCAGAACCAAGCTGTTCTCCGGCATCGGAGACGACGATATCCGCTCGATGCTGAACTGCCTGAACGCGGAGGTCCGGCAGTACCGCAAGGGCGAATACGCGTTCCGGCAGGGCGAGTACATCCGGAATCTGATGCTTCTTGCGGAAGGCAGACTCCATATCCAGAAGGAGGATTACTGGGGCAACCTTAACATCCTGAATGAGATCCGCCCCGGAGAAATGTTCGGGGAAGCCTATATCGTGCCGAACAGCGGCGCGCTGATGAACGATGTCGTCGCCGCGGAGGAAAGCACGGTCCTCTTCTTCGATACCGGGCGGATCCTGACGGTCTGCCCCTCGGCCTGCCCCTTCCACACCCGGCTGATCCAGAATATGTTCTATACGATCGCGGACAAGAACAAGGGCCTTGTCCAGAAGCTCAGCTACATGTCTCAGCGCTCCACAAGAGAAAAACTGCTCTCCTACCTTTCGGACGAAGCCAAAAGGCAGAACAGCAGCTCCTTCTCCATTCCCTTCAACCGGCAGCAGCTGGCGGATTTTCTTTCCGTGGACCGCAGCGCCATGTCCAATGAACTGGGCAGGCTGCGGGACGAAGGGATGCTTGATTTTCATAAGAATGAATTTACATTATATTGCTAATTACTCCGTATTCTTTCGTTTTTGATTTCGTCCGCAGTCTGTATTTTTCTGCTGACAATCGTATCATCCGGTTACACCTGTTTCCCCATCGATACGCCCATTTCATATATCTTCTTACATTCCTGGGGGAATACCGTCTCGTGCCTGTTCTTCTTTGCCTGCGCATCAAACATCGACCATTCCCAATCAGTCTTACCGTAATCCTCCAGTTGAAGGGTGTCGCCGCTGACGAAGACCTCCGTAGGTCCGACAAAACGGTTCAGGGTCTGCTGATAACCCTGCAAAAGCCCCTGATACATGCCCTCCGGGGCATTGCTCGTCATGACCAGCAGCACAGGGATCGGGCGTTCGCTGCAGCACGGCTTTTCCTTGTTGTAGGTAAGGTTCTGGAAAATCAGACGCTCATACAGCGCCCGGAACGATGCCGTCATGTCACTGAGGTAGTTCGGCGAGCCGATGATAAGACCGTCCGCCTCACGGATCGCATCCAGAACAGGGGTCAGGCCATCCCTGCATACGCAGTGACCCTTGTTCAGCTCTCTCTTACATCCAAAGCAGGAAACACAGCCCGTGTACTTCGCCAGCCGGAACAGGTCGAACCTCTCTACCTTCGCGCCTGCGGCTTCCGCTCCCTTCGCCGCCTCTGTGATCAAGGTATCCGTATTCCATCCCTTTCTTGGGCCGGCGTTTACCGCGACGATTCTTTTGCTCATAAACGCACCTCCAAATTGTTTGTTTTGATGTTTAATGACTGTTTTCCAACATGATCTGAACGCCCCCATCAATGAATATCCTTGCGGGCAAAGTATAAGCAGCACATAACATTCAGGACAGCGATAAATACCAGCGCATACACGCCGCTGATCCAGAAGGATACGTCGTACAGTTCCCCCAGGACGGCTTTTTGACTGCTCAGCTCCAGGACATTGATCGGAAACATCCGAAGCCTGGTCATGTCCGCAACTCCTGCCATATCCAATACTCCGCGGGTCAGAAGCTCCACGACCATCCATCCGAAGCCGCTCACCATGGTAATAAACTGGCTGCCGCTTATAAAACCGATCAGGTTTACAATGGAACAGTAGACCCAGATCTGCAGAACCGCAACGACGAACAATACCGCGATTTCCCCCGGCGTCACGGCGATCTGAAACCCTTTTTGCTGGACAGTATAGGCTGCCCCATAAGCAATCCAACATACCGAAAAAAGCAGCAGCGTATAAGCCCCTGTCACGATCGTCTTGGACAGAAAATAGCTTATCCTGCTCGCTCCAGTTGAGAGAATATTCCGGACAGTCTTTTCCGAAAAATCAGCGGTACACAGATAAGCGGTAAGGAGAACAGAGCCAAACATCATGACCCGTGCACCGCGCCCGACAAACACCGTATAACGCAGCCTTGGGAACCGGGCGATCTGGGAAGCATAGTATTGGTCATTGATTAAAGTAGCGGAAGCTATGATGCAGGCAAGGAAAGCCGCCCAGACGATCCAATAGCGTGCATTCTTATAAAATTCTGCGGCAATGATCTTTTTCATTCGGTATCGCCCCCATTTTAATCAATATCTCTTTTCTGAAAAATAAGATAAGCCATGAACAATAGCAGGCATCCTGTGATCAGACAGGGAATAAAAAGCATGACGAAGTCTGCGGACAGGACTAGCTTGTTACGCAGATAATACTTCATCATTTCCGTCAGATACATCGGACTCCAATACGGTCTGAAGTTTCCATTCACTGCAAGCGAGGCGACCCACACATCCGCATAGCAAACAGCAAAGCCCGCAAAAACAAGCGAAGCAGGATTACGAAAGATCATCCCCAGGAAGAGGAAACACGACATATAAAAGAATACAATGACAGCTTCGCCCAAATGAGAAACGATCATTGTCGCCGCCAGCTGAGGATAATGATAGTATGGCGACGTCCAACCTACCAATACGCCGACCAGAATCGTATAAATCAGAAAGGATATCAGGTAGACAAGAAACCCAAAGGAATAGTAAACAAAGGCTTTGCTGAAGAAGATCTCATTGCGGCTCACACCGCAGCCCAAGGCGTTATGAACCGTATGCTGCTTAAAATCCATCGAGAAGATCCCGGCCGCGATCCCGACCATAAGGAAGCCCACAATAGCTCCTACCCTTCTCAGGAATTCCATACTCGCCAGTAAAGCATAACTATATACCGTCAGTTCCTCTAAAAGGGTAATGGAAGCCGCGAAAATACAAAAAGCCACTCCAATCCCCGCGAATACGAAAACGATCCGGTTATACATCAGTTTCAGCCATTCGTTACGTATATGCTTTCCCATCTGTCCTCCATCCCTTCCCCTGTGAAGCCCTGCGTCCGTCGAATTATATCCTGCCACTATCAAAAGCCGCTGCATTCACCGGTTTTTCATAAGCAGTTCCACAAAATAGGTCTCCAGATTGATTCCCCTTTCCTCGCAGAGCTTCTGCACTTCCTCCGCCGATATCACTTCAAGAAGCTTCCCCTTATTCATGAAGCCGTATTTTGTCGCGACCTGCGCCATCTCCGCCAGATTATGGCTGCTGAAAAGGATCGTGATCCCCCGCTCCCTATTCAGTTTCCGCACCAGTTCCCGCAGTTCCATCACGCCGATGGGATCCAGACCGATCGTCGGCTCGTCCAGAATCAGAAACTGCGGATTCCCTACCAGAGCGATGGCAAGCCCGAGGCGCTGCCGCATCCCGAGAGAAAACTTCGACGCTTTCTTTTCCGCGGCATCCCCAAGCCCCACCAACTCAAGAAGCTCCATGAGGGTTTTCTCAGGATCTTTACCAAAATCCACGTCCAGGTATCTTCTCTGAATCTCCAGATTCTGCAGTGCCGACATATTCGGATAAACCGCAGGATGCTCGATCAGGGCCCCCATCTTTCTGCGCATTTTGGGCAAATCTTTCTCAGAGCTGACCCCAAACAGCTCCAGACTCCCTTCTGTGGGATAGATCAGCCCGCAGACTATGCGCATGAAAGTGGTCTTACCTGCGCCGTTGGCGCCGATAAAGCCGAAAATATCTCCTTTCTCGATGGTCAGAGAAACTTTATTGACCGCGAGGTTTTTTCCATACCGTTTCATCAGATCCTGCGTCTTAAGTACACATTCCATACGTAGCCCCCTATCAATCCGGTATTCCCTGTCCTCTACTGTTGCCAGTTCAATCTGGTTCAATTCTAACACAGAAATGCGATGCTTGTCACTATATATTTCGCGCAAACGCCCTAGCTAAATTTCCAACATACCGCACAAGGATAGACATTTTTCCTGGCTGATCCGGTTCAACATGTAGGCGGCGAATTTAACGGCAAGCTCGTCATTTCGCTCAGGGGCCGAATCGGACGAATACGCCTTCAGCGCAGATGCAATAAGGCCGTGATACTCCCCGGGAAGATTGGCGAGTCCCCATTCTCCGCCTTCCCGTTTCGACAGGATCAATCCCTCTTTTCCGTAAGCCAGCACCCTGCACAGGTTCAGAATCACGTAGATGGGGTTCTCCCTGACTGCATCCTCCGCGTCCGCCACGTCATTCCAGATACTGTCAATGTAAAACTCTTTCTTTACCGGTTCAAAAACCTCCGAGATCTCTTCTCCGTAAAGGCACTTGCCCCGCTTAAGCGTAATCGTAATGTGGGCCGCCAGATCTTTATCGACGCCATTCATCTTTTCAATATAATCCATTGGATTCGTCCGATACCAATCCAGGTGGGTCACGGAAAAATGCAGTTCAAAAGGCGTGGGATAAACGAATGGTTTGCAAACGGCCCTTCTGATAATACTCATTTCAATTCCTTTAGGCGGCGCTTCGCGATTCAGCCTGACCACCATGTCCATGTACCGCAGCTTCACCTCGTCGGATAATCCCCCTTCCGACACCACCAGTAAATCTACGTCGCTTTTTTTCTCATTGAAGCAACCCATCGCCGCGGAGCCATGGAGATACACTCCCACGAGATTATCTCCCAGAATGTTCCGGCTCTCCATAACGAAAGTCGTCAACCAGCCACATTTCCTTTGCGTCTTCATAACAGCATTTCACACCTGACCCGATTTGTTGTTCTACCGTCAAACTTAGCTATTTTTGGTTGATAACATTATACTCTTCCCGTCCGAAAAAGTATATAGCACATTCGACTCAGCTATGGTACAATTTTTATATGCATATGGAAATACGACCAATATTTGTTATGATAATTCGGTATGGTTTCAGAAAGGGAGGCTGGCCATTGTGGAAGAAAATCTTACTCAGATAAAGCAGGATACGATGCTGTTTTTTGACGGGCATCAGGAAGTTTTCCCGATATACGAGTCTTTTGAAAATATGCTTTTTTATCTGTACCCGCAAACAAAAATGAAAGTCCAAAAGACACAGATTACCTTTTCTAACCGGCATGTTTTTGCCTGTGTTTCTTTTATGCGACCCAAAAAGAAATCGGAACTTCCTGCATCCTATTTCGTGCTTACCCTGGGATTATCCTATCCGCTGGAATCGGAACGGGTTGCAGCAAAAACGGAGCCATATCCCGGGCGATGGACAACACATATCGTTATTTCTGATGAATCCGAACTCAATCAAGAATTATTGGAGTGGGTAAAGCAGGCATATGAATTTGCAGAATATAAAGGCTGATGAAGGAGAAAAGCCGCGAAATATATCGTGACAAGCTTCGCATTTCTGTGTTAGAATTGAACCAGATTGAACTGGCAACAGAAGATTTGGCTCGCCTATAACCGATACGGGCAATGCCCTGGATGCCGGGGAAGCGATTCAATTCGGAAAAGCCATCCAGCCGGAAGCGCTTTGTGACTATATGAACGAAGTGGGGATAAATACCAGGAAAATCATCGCGGAACTTAAAGACGAAGAGCTTTTCGAAATGATCCCTGAGGAGTGGGTCATGAGGATTTATGAGGTAGGCGGTGTTACCCCCGACCTGCGTTCTGTGTGGCTGCTTGTATTCTGGGGCAGGCTCACCCGCGCCGGAATGCTGGAAACGCCAATGACAAACCATTACATGATGCACCTCCCGCCCTGCCTTGATAACCTCCCGATCATACCAGCGTAAAAGGAGCCAGCCCTGATTCCTATATCCTGCCACCTTTTGATTTATGAGATTCCATTTCGCAACCTCGTTATCATAGCTGTTGACGGTAATCTGTTCCGGCGTCATCTCGTGCATCAGATAATAAGCCCTCAGCACACCGGCCAGCGCCTCATCATCAAGCTCCTAAACCCTGTTCCAGCTTCTGTCAAACCCCGCCGCCTGCTCATTCAGATTCCCGCTCGTGCCTTCCTGTTCAAGCGCAGTGCAGATGCTTATGCACCAGTACACGAACAGAACTAGAAATACAGTAAAATCATGCAATTCAGAAGAGGTTGGCCTGTTATTATAACAAACGGCGACATGGTAACTTTGCCGCCGCTGTTGTTCTGCTTCTTTGCCGTTATTTCCCCTGCGCTGCCTGCAGTTCGTTGATCTGGCGGCGCAGTTCGTCAATCAATGCATCCTTTTGATTCAGCTGTTCGTTCTTTTGACTCAGCTGTTCGTCTTTCTGGTTCAGCTGTTCGTTCTTTTGACTCAGCTGTTCGTCCTTCCGGTTGATCGTCTCCTGCATTTCGTCGATCATATACTGGACTGTGTTGCTGTCCAACTCTTTCAGTACCTTCGAATACATTCCCATCACATTCTCCAAGTTAAGGCACATCTCATATGCTTCCTCATACAGGGCCCGGAAGTTCGGATATGCGTTAATCACTTTCTCGATCCACTCCGGATCGTCCAGTGTCAGAAACGCAAGCCAGGCGTCCCGACGGTCTCTGATGCCTTTATTTTGAATGATATGACGGAAGATGTCAAGGGGAACAAAGAAATATGATGATTGTGGTAATGAAGGCCGTTGCTTTTGCGCGGGTAACAGTAGGCAAAGTCATATTTTCATGCTATAATAACGAGGGAAATGACGGTCATGCTTGCATGAACTGGCATTTGACGAGTATCTCCATTGAGACGTCAGCAGCGGCGACCGCACCGGCCGTGGCTGGTGTGCCAACGCTTTGTCTATCATGCTGGGCCGGATCAGGGGTGCAGCACATTGACGGATGCAATACGGGGGCTCTGTCGTCAATTGAATACAGATGAAAAGGGAGGGCGAATCAGGAATGAAACGAGGTTCAGCTGTCAGCGTTGGATTCAGCGTGGGGATATCCATGAGCATTCTTTTCAGCGTGATTTTCTGCAAGGTGTTAGAAAGTTATGCCGGTATTGGTGTGGGTATTTGCTTTGGCGTTGCGCTGGGTGTCCTTACATTTGTGATATTCCGGGCGCTTCATAATTAGCAGCAAGTCGAGAAAGGGATTCGAAAAATAAAGGAGACGCAGAATGAAAGAAGCGAATAAAATAGTCGCTTTCCATGTCGTAACTGATAAAACTATGGTTGTAGGACAAACCATTCAATTCGATGAAACGCACCACAGCGGCGTGTATCAGAGGGTGATGGATAAGTTGGCCATCGTGAAGGATATCTATGCGAATCCGTGTAAATTCGATACACAGCAATTAGATCACCACACATTGGTTGCCTTGCGGGAGTTGGCGCTTGAAGAAGTACGGCGGAAAAGGTACCCCATGTATCCGTCAAGAATGAGCTGCCTGTATGTATCCAAAACCTTTGAAGAAGCAGAAAGCTGGGGGAAATATTTTGCGGAACTCGGCAGGCCGACATATAGCATTGTCAGGCTGGAGGTAAACGGGAATTGCTTTATCGGAGATGCAACGAAGTGCTTTGACGGGACAACGAATAAAGAGGAAAACCTGCGGCTTGCCGAATTGTATTGGGAAAATCTCAGATCTGATGAACCAACCATTGAAGAAATGCTTGTTGACGGAACGATAACCGTCGTTGAGGTACTAAAGGAAATCAATGCCAATATCGAATGATTTTAGGAACGCTTCGTTCAGAACAAATTCTGGCGAGGCGGATTATTCAGACCATATGCACCGGCGACGAAATGAGCAAAAGCATTGCCGCTTCGTACGAGTAATTGATTACTGTTTTAACCTCTGTCGAATAATTAGCTTTATGATAATAGCTATGACCAAAACGACAGCAGCCGTTATACCATATAATATAATGCTTGTGTACCATGGTGCAGACTGCATGGCATATAAATCAGGATGCACCTTAAAATCCCAGAATACATATATTCCGTGCCCGATAAAAACTCCAACAAATGCGCCAATGATTATATTTAAAATCCGATTAAGCATGTCCATGTCCAACTTTGCTCCCTGTCAAGAATCAAGTTAAAGTGATTCGATTATTTCCGCGGTTTGTTCCACATTTAAATCAGACACATCAACCTTCACTGAGGTTGGATAAAATATCGTTGATAATGCTTTGCTCATGCATAACCCAACAAAAAATCGCATTATCATAAACAGAACATCGCATTTTTAAGCCTCTTTTTGAGCGTCTGGCAAACGCTTGTCTTACCGACACCCATCGTCCCACCAATAAGATAAAACCATTTCATGTCATGCTCCCCGAAAAGCCCTGACCTGTTTGTTTCTTTTATGAAGACACATCCATTATATCAAATTGATAGATGGGACGCAATATTGAGAAATTTCTTCGTTACCACAATCATATTTCTTTGTCCCCCTTGACATCTTCCGTCATATCATTCAAAATAAAGGCATCAGAGACCGGCGGGACGCCTGGCTGGCGTTTCTGACACTGGACGATCCGGAATGGATCGAGAAAGTGATCAACGCCTATCCGGACTTCCGGGCCCTGTATGAGGAAGCATATGAGATGTGCCTTAACTTGGAGAAGGTGATGGGAATGTATTCGAAGGTACTGAAAGAGCTGGACAGCAACACAGTCCAGTATATGATCGACGAAATGCAGGAGACGATCAACCGGAAGGACGAACAGCTGAGTCAGAAGGACGAACAGCTGAATCAAAAGGACGAACAGCTGAATCAAAAGGATGCATTGATTGACAAACTGCGCCGCCAGATCAACGAACTGCAGGCAGCGCAGGGAAAATAACGGCGAAGAAACAGAACAACAGCGGCGGCGAAGTTACCATGCCGCCGTTTGTTTTAATAACAGGCCAAACTCTTCTGAATTGCATGATTTTACTGTATTTCTAATGCGGCAGACATGTTCAGCAGCTTTTTTTACGCAAACACCCTATCTAAGCCCAATTTAAGTTCCCTTATTGGTTTAAAAGAGTTTTTTCGCATTTTTATTAATAAATCTATCATTTCATGCCACTCGTGGATGTGTAGATGTTCACATTTAGGTACAGATTCTTTGGAACGGTCTTTGTACTCCCTATCTGTCTCATTATCGTACCAAACGGGATATATCCCAACCTGCGCCGCACCCTCGATATCTGCTTGCGGATTGTCCCCACAGTACCATACTTCGCCGGCACACAGATTGGCTTTTCGCAAAGCAATATCAAATAAAATTCGGTTGGGCTTTCGCACAATATAATCACTGGAAGTCATAACAAATTCAAATTCGTTCATCGGCAACAGTCTGTTTAGCCGCTCTGACAATGCATCGCCCGACCATAGGAGGTTACTGATTACTGCGCTCCTTATGCCATTCGTATTGATGAAATCAAGCATGATATCCGCTTCCGGCATAATGGCACCCATAGAGGCGCCGTTCCAAAAAACCTTCTCCATTTCAAGCGGGGTCAGGGAAAACTCAATTCCAAGATACTCATATAACACTCTATCGCCGATTTGACCGCCAATATCGTACCCGATTCTACGGATACTTTCGATATGCTCTCCGTAAATCAGTTCTGCCGCTTCTCTGACATCATCCAACGTGCAGTGATCGGGATTTTTCGTGGCATACTTTAAAAGCGCTGCATTTCCTTTGACAGAATCCCAACCGGGTTCATACAAAAGCGTATGTCCATAGTCGAACAGGATCATTTTCGGATACTGCATCCAAATCACCTCATTACACTTGATCGTTCCAATTTGTCTGTTCCTTTTTAATTGCATACTCATTATAGCATATGGAAAAATGAGCCGCAATACTGTTAATTCTTAGCTATTCTGAGCTTCTATCACTGGCAGTTTTTGCATACTTAAGTAAAATGGGAGCCAGCCGCCAGACCAACTCTCAAATCTTACTTCACATCACTAATCATTCTGTATCTTCAGACTACAAGCCTGCCGTAATCTGCGTTTTTCGTTCCAAACTTGCATATCTTGTAAAACGCAAAAGCTTTATACATTTATGCGAATATGAGGAGACAGAAAGCTATCAGGTCACAGAAATGTTTATCAATAATCGGCATACGTTGTTAAATAGGCTTTTAGCAGAGTAGTCTCGGTGGACTTGTTAAAACAAACGGCGGCATGGTAACTTTGCCGCCGCTGTTGTTCTGCTTCTTCGCCGTTATTTCCCCTGCGCTGCCTGCAGTTCGTTGATCTGGCGGCGCAGTTCATCAATCAATGCATCCTTTTGGTTCAGCTGTTCGTCCTTCTGGTTCAGCTGTTCGTTCTTTTGACTCAGCTGTTCGTTCTTTTGACTCAGCTGTTCATCTTTCTGACTCAGCTGTTCGTCTTTCTGACTCAGCTGTTCATCTTTCTGACTCAGCTGTTCGTCTTTCTGACTCAGCTGTTCGTCCTTCTGACTCAGCTGTTCGTCCTTCCGGTTGATCGTCTCCTGCATTTCGTCGATCATATACTGGACTGTGTTGCTGTCCAGCTCTTTCAGTACCTTCGAATACATTCCCATCACCTTCTCCAAGTTAAGGCACATCTCATATGCTTCCTCATACAGGGCCCGGAAGTCCGGATAGGCGTTGATCACTTTCTCGATCCATTCCGGATCGTCCAGTGTCAGAAACGCCAGCCAGGCGTCCCGCCGGTCTCTGATGCCTTTATTTTGAATGATATGACGGAAGATGTCAAGGGGAACAAAGAAATATTCCTCCAGCAGATCCATTTCCAGACCGGTATCTGAGACCTGACGGAAATGGTGCACGTATGTATCCGGATGTTTCTCGAATACGGGCGGACTGGATTCATACAGGACGATGGTATATACCGGTTTAACTGCCCGGTAATTCATCCGCTTATTCTGTCTCTTGAGGTCATCCCGCAGCTTCTTGTACTGCCGCAGCAGCATATCCGCCGAGTAGCAGGCAGCCCGCTGGCCGGGAAAGGCGTAACCGTATTTCTGAACTTCTACAGTGGTAATGCTGCCGTCTTCCAGCTGCACGATAATGTCCATCACCACCAGGGTATCTGGAGTAACGCGTCCGCCTTCGTGGGGAAGTTCCCGAAGGACGCGGATTTTCCGGCCCATCAGCAGGGAGAGCAGATCGCTCAGACGCTCAGGATCCTGCTCCGGATCCATGATGGATTTGAAGAAGGAATCGTAGAGCAGCTTCACTCCCCGGACACCGCTGCAGAAGTCAAGAAACTCATCCTGGTGTTTCGGCTTCCAGGACTGGAAGGTGGCGAGCAGGACAGGACTGTCCTGGATTCTTCCCATGATCTCTTCGCGTGTCCGGATCAGGGGGAAATAGGTTTGTAGTTTTATCGGCATAGAAAACTCCCTTCAATTATTCTCATATTTCCGGGCTGGCGGGACCCGATATTCTTTCCCGTTGATTTCCCCCCCTTAGGAGCATAATGAATCCTTCACTTCTGTAAGGCCGTATACCAGTGGAATCCGCCGTAGACTTAGCTCGGCTGTGAAACCAGATACATGATAACGGAAGACGGAATGTCTCCCGAAGCAAGTTCATCATACCATATCTGCAGGGCGATTGCAAGAACTGAATCTTCATGGATTGTGGTAATAAAGGCCAATGACAGATCGTATGTATATTGACAAGAGCCTTAGCACGCATTATAATATATACATACCAAAAGAATGTATTGGTGAGGAGGTTAATTGTGGCACGAAATAAATATCCGGAAATCACCGTTGATAAAATATTGGAAGTGGCACAGCGACTCTTTTTAGAAAAAGGATATGAAAATACAACTATTCAAGATATTGTCGATGACCTGGGAGGATTAACAAAGGGGGCAATATATCATCATTTCAAATCCAAAGAGGACATCATCTGCGCTTTAAGTGATAAACTCTTTGCTGACAATAATCCTTTGGAGATTGTTAAACAGCGGAAAGATTTGAACGCATTGCAGAAAATGAGAGAAGCCGTTAAACTAAATCAGCTGAACAATCAAGAAAAGCTGTTGAATATTGAGGCGCTTCCCTTACTGAATAATCCGCGCATCTTTGCGGAAACAATCAAATCTAACCGTCAGTATCTCACGCCATTATGGTTGGATTTAATTGAAGAAGGAATCACTGACGGCTCTATTCAAACAGAATACTCAAAGGAAATTGCAGAGTTAATACCTTTACTTGGCGATGTATGGCTCTATCCAAATATCTTTCCTGCGACGGAAGAAGAAATAATCCATAAGTTTTTATTTTTTAAGGAAATGCTCGAAAAAATGGGTGTTCCTATTATTGATGATGAGTTAGTAGAACTTATAAAGGTAAGGCTCAATCAGATTTCAAAAATATAAAATAAACTAAAATGCCTTTTAACAGGCGTTTTATTTTCATAGAATACATTCGTTCGGAAGGTATTAAAAGGAGGACGTTATGCTTCAAAATAAAAAATGGGGGTTATATGTTCTGACCCTGATGTGTTTAGCAGCGGCTATGGTGTGCGTGATTTGCGATTATGTCATTACAAAAACTTTGACCTGGTCTTTGAACAGTTTACTTACTTTAGCTGCCGGGTGGCTTGTATCAATACCCTTTTTCAGGGCAGAACTCAACGTTATTAAAAAAGTATTGATTATTATTAGTATAATCATCGTTCTATTTTTAGCAGGGATAAGTGCTGTTTTGAAACGGCCACTTATCTTGTCAATGGGAAGCAGTATTGCCGGGTGTCGATTGCGGCTTTCTTTGCTTATTTTAATGCCCTTAGTATGTGGTATTACGCATATTACAGCATACTTTGTCAAAAGTGTTTCCGTAGATTTCGATTCGGATTTATTTCACATCATAGTAACATTACTATTAAGCGGCGCTTGTTTGATAGTCGATTAATTTAGATTGCATCACGCTAATAGTAGAAAGGGGCAAATAGAATAATGACATATGTTTTTATACATGGACTTGGACAGACATCATCAAGTTGGGACAAGTTAATAGCCCATTTTCCCACTGATATAAATATATATCGGCCTTGTCTATCTGCTATTGTAGAAGGCAAGCAGCTCACATACGAAAACCTTTATAACGCGTTTCAAAATGATTGCAATCGTATGGAAATGCCGATATGCCTATGCGGAATTTCGCTTGGCGCTGTCCTTGCATTACATTACGCACTCAATAACCCTCAAAAGGTAAAATCCTTCATATTAATTGCACCACAATATAAAATGCCAAGATTTCTTTTAAGCATTCAGAATATTATTTTTCGTATTTTACCTCAAACGGCCTTCAGCTCCATGGGGTTTTCTAAAAGCGATATGATCGCATTGACAACTTCTATGAAGAAAATAAACTTTACATCCATGTTGGACAAGATTGCTTCTCCGTCTTTTATTATCTGCGGTCAAAAGGATAGAGTAAACCGAAACGCTGCAAGAGTATTAGCAGATACTATTCCAAACACAAAATTGTTTTTCGTTGAAAACGCAGGGCATGAAGTAAATATTGACGCTCCCGCAATATTAGCAGATTTGGTAAAGGAATGTTGGTTTAATGAGGGGCATGGTACTATCCACTCTATTGAAAACAGTATTTTCTGAAAAAGCTAAAAGAAAAAGACGGACAAAAAGCAATCGCTTTCTACTCGTCTTTCTTTGCACCCTGTACGGCAGCTACCCCAATTCAGTTTGCAGGTTGATACTGTTTATGCGCAGTGTGTGAATTGACCCCTTTTCGCACTTTTTAGGTATTATGGAAGGTGCTGCACTGTCAGAGGGACGATTTCAGATCCATGAACGCGCAGCACATACCTGCAGTTCGATTATTTCTTATTCTCGTACGACGCGGCAATGTTTTTGCCGACTTCATCGTCGGTGCTGATGGTCTGTTTGTGCGTTTTTGAGTTGGCAAGTGTTTCGAGGCTTTTAATCCGGCGCTCAGTCAATTTTGCAATGACGCGGATGCGGTTCTCTTCCATGTAGTCTTTCGCGTTTTCATCGGAGAGAATTCCTGTAATCATTCCACCAATATCCGCGAGTACGGAGAAGTCGATCCAATCAAAAGACGAAACGAGTTTCAGCTGTTCTTCGTGGTGCTTCTTGAAGGGTTTACAGACGACCTCCGACCCGTCCCGCATCATCGGCACGCTTTTATCGTAACCGAGAGACGATCCGCTATCGTATATTGGCGCCATGCCAAGCCATTCAAGCGTTTCGGCGTTACGGATTGCACCAAAGTTATTCAGGTGCCTGTCCTCGTTTGCAATAATATAGTCAAGCACAATCATACGATCCAAATATTCTCTGACGTTTGGGATTCCGAGTGCATCAGCGCAATCAATAAAATGCTGATACATCGACTTGTTGTTCGGCTGCTTTTGGGTCTGAATAATCCGCCACGCCGGGACAAGTTCGGTATTCTCACTGATAAAGTCCTCGCACACGCTGTACGGTGCGCCATTGCTCCAGGTTACCGTATACGGTACGTGAGGAATATTCAGCCGCCGCATAATCTCCGAAGCGATCACCTCGTTGAGAGGTTGCTGACGGTACGGATTCGATCCGCCTTTTACAAGGCAGCGTTTGCCATTGATGATCTTCCAGCGCTTTTTCAAATTTCCATCGGATGTGTTATCGGGCGAAGAGAAATTCAAGTGGTCAGGTTTCTTATCCGCGCCGAAAAGCACGTCGCCGATGTCGTTGGAAAAATTATTTTCAAAAAAATTGATCTTCTCCCAGGTGAGTTCGGAGTTTTCCGGGCGGATCCAATACTGATCTGAAAGGGAAAGCCCAAAGCAGCGGATCAAAAGCATTTTGGTATCGGTGATCTGCAGCGTTTCCATTGCCTCGCGTACACCAGAGCGGCTTGCAGGGATGGAGCGATCCGTCCACCATGTGTTCAGTGCCGCACGGTCGATAGTGCCTCTTTTCATACCTACGCCGACCGGCAAATGTTCAAGCGCGAAAACATCACCGATTTTCTGAATATAACCGGTTTCGTTATCAAGCTTGAGTTCAGCAACAGCTGTGCGTTTATGCATCAGGGTACACTTCAATAAGCCGGTCTGAGTTTCGGGCGAATACTTGCGTCTTGCCTTGATTTCAGCCAGTTCTTTTTGTAATTTCTTTCTAAGTTCAATTTGTTCGGTGAGTCCGGCAATCTCCTCGTCGCGAAGATATTTGCTTTTCTTTAATCCGCCTTCCGACCATTGATGGTAGAAATATACGTTACCGTTTATGGTCTTTTGGGAGATATAACCTTTGGGGAGCTTAGCGATCTTTTCGGTTAATTCCGCTATCTTCTGTATTATAATTCGATCAGGCATGAATTAACCCCCTTTCTTAACACCGATAATATACCCCATTTTATACGCTTTGTCAACGAAGATTTTATCATTGACCTTTAGGATAAAGCTAGATGGAGCGCTTAAAGAGTATCCATGTACTGATGAAATAGCAGATTAACAACAGCACCAGTATTCCTGCAGTCATCCCTATCTGCTGCATCAAGGCTCCGAATCCGATATATGCTGAAATCTCTGCTGAAACAGTCTGGATAAAATAGGCAATCACAACAGTGGCAACCATGACAGCCACAAGAATGGGAAGGCCAAACCAGACGCCTAATTGCTTCAGCACAAGTCTTCCTATTTTCTCTTCTTCTACGCCCAGCTTTCGCAGAACGCCGAAACGATATTTATATTTCCCTGCGTCCAATAGCTGCTGCAGGGACAGTATTGTAAGGCAAATTACCATTAATACAACCGCGCCGTAAAGCATGGAAGCCTGCAAAACAAAATTACCTGCCTTTGCGTCGTTAACCTGCAAGGTGCTTAAACGGATTCCATAGCTGACGCCGATATCCGTAATCTCCGGATACTCGTCCGAAAAAGCCTGTTCTAATTCACGGGCGTTTTCATAGGAAATGCTTCCGGATATCGTGATGTAGCGGTTCCGCATGACGGAAAGCAGCTTTTCACAAACACTGTCCGGGAACACATAGAGTACGTTCGTGTAGGAATTGTACGCCGTTTCTCCGATTGCCTCCTCATAATACGGCTGCCCGGAAAGAATCAATTCTCCGGCATCTGTCATAACATTGGTGTGCTCCGCCAAAAAGCTATTCCGTTCTTCCTCGGTGGCGATTGTCTTCCACTGTGTTGTGAACTCGTTTTCCGATAAAGCAGCCGGCTCATATCACAGCATTTCCCGAATTGTGTTGTAATCACTTAATGAAATTGCAACAACAGGGAAATCATACTTAAACCGATTATGAAAATCATCCTTCTTCGGAAGGTAGAGGTTAAACGTACAGTCATAATCCGTTTGGATCCCATAATCTGCAAGATAGTCCGTTACAATTCCATAATCATCGCCGGGAAGGTCTTTTTCATCATATACATCATTGTATCTGGAATAAATCTGCACATCATACATCGACCGTATATCCAGATAGCCCGAAGCCCAGCCAGTCAGGATTGGGGCAGCAATAAACAGGAAAATGGCAAGCACAAGAGTTGCGCAGATCAGCGTCATGGTCTTGCTGGTGGTATTTAGTTTCGATGTAACCTGTCCGAAGAAGAACAGGTTTTCGCCTTTATATCTATGCTCTGGCGATTTTTCTTTCCACGCGACGATGAAGCTGCTGGCAAGATAAATCAGGGAACAGATGAAAAAAATCAGGTCAACCAGAACAAACAATAAATATTGATTGATCGTACCTGCCCCCAACACAAGATAATACTGATTGATTAAGGCTGGTACACTGGCTGCTATGCAGGCATTCAGGGCGGAGCAGATGAACAGCCCTAAAATCCATTTTGAAAAACCGTATTTTTTCTTCCTGATCAGCCACCATACAGACCAGAGCAGGGCCGATGCGGGCAGAATGATATTTCCCCAGAACATGACCTTTACCGGCAGGGCAAACCGGCTGTCATAATAGAACCAGACCTTTTGGACGCCTGCTACAGCCATCCATATTGTGAAAAGATCAAACAGGACGGCAGCTATGACAATCCAGCGGCTTCTTTTCAGCTCCGGGTCGTTCTCCCTGTCTGCTGCAAGCATATCAATGATTCTTGTTTTTTGAATGGTGCGGGTGTTGAACATCCCTACCACAATAAAACTAATGATAAAGAAGCAGACCGTCAACAGGACGGTATCCGGAAACAGCGTCCATGACAGTTCATAGGCTTTCCCGTAGGAAGTCAGAAGCATGGCTGTAATAAACTGCGAACAGAACACGCCGAGGAAAATTCCAATTACAATCGAAATCATCCCCATGACAAAGGTTTCCGCAAAGAACAGATTTCCAATGGTTCTCTGCTCCATACCCATGACGGACTGGATTGCAAACTCCTTTTGCCTGCGGCGCAGCATATAGTGATTGACAAACCGTATCAGAAACAGCAGTACCAGGGTGACGGCGCAAATTGCCATTTTCATGCCGTCACTTAACATTGTGAAATCGTATTCGCTGCCTATATCCGGCTGGTAATAACTGCTGGAAATAGAGAGGAATGAATAAAATAGCGCGACGCAGATCGTCATGGTTACAATGTAAATCCGCACCGTTCCATGCGAGTATTTCGGATTGCCCGGACGCATACGCCCGCCGCAGCAGGGAAGCGATTTTAGCAAGCAATATTGCTGTGTTATACGGTTTTGTAATAAAAGCGTCTCCGCCCAGCATGATACTGTATAGCTCATCCATATCTGTATTGCTGCTTGTTACAAACACAATGGGAATATCGGAGAAACTGCGGATTTGTGAACAGATTTCAAAGCCGCTGTTTCCCGGCAGTTTGATGTCCAGCAAAACAAGATGGGGTGCAAATGCTTTGAACTGCTCTATTACTCTTGAAAAGTCAGTTACAGCGTCAACCTCATATCCATTCCCCGACAATAGGGTTTTCAACTGTGCTTGTATTGTATAATCATCTTCAACAATCAGTATTTTCTGTTTCATCTTCGTATTGCCCCAATCCCTCCAATGCAAATTTCAACCTGTCGGTTTCTCTTACGATGACATACTCATTATACCTAATTGACAGATGGGCCGCAATCATCCACATTATTCAAAGTAAATCTGAGCCAGTCTACCCTTCTCTCCATACAGGTTTTCAGCAAATTGCTCTTTCTTGCTGTCTCAAATCCGTGACACGCGCCTTTTACTTCATATAATTCAGCCGGTATCCCCTGAGCCCTCAGCTTTTGACACAGCAACACACCCTCGTCACGAAGTGCGTCAAACTGCGCGACTTCTATGTACGTCGGCGGAAACCGGGCGAAGGATGCTGCTTCCAGGGGAGAAGCATACTCGATTCTTTCCGGCTGTCTGTCTCCAAGGTACGTATCCCACATCATTTTGGACAGCTTCGCGTCAAAAACCGGGGTGTCAATATATTTTTTCATGGAATCAGTCGTCATCCTCCTGTCCGTGACCGGATAGACTAACAGTTCAGCATCAGGCATACGCAGGCCCCGATCCCTTGCCATAAGGGACACGGCCAAGGCAAGATTCCCGCCGGCGCTGTCCCCGGCAATGACTATATGCGCGCCGTCGGTATGCTCCAATGCCCATTTGTATGTGCAGTAGCAATCCTCTGCCGGGACAGGGAAAGGATTCTCCGG
Source organism: uncultured Lachnospiraceae bacterium (assembly GCA_947624815.1). GTDB lineage: Bacteria > Bacillota > Clostridia > Lachnospirales > Lachnospiraceae > UBA3402. Next base: position 18,728 of record CANQME010000044.1, read on the forward strand.
CGCCAGCCGGTAGTCGGTATATATAACCTTACACGGAAGTTCCAAAGCATACCGCTTCGCCATACTGTGGTGGGCAAAAGATGCTTTCAGCACAAAACCTCCGCCATGATACAGTACCATACAGGGCAGTTCACCTTTATGATGGACAGGTTCAATCACTAAAGTGTCAAGAATTGCGCCGCCATACCCCGGAGTCTTATGCCGGGTAACGACAACCGTATCGTCTGAGCGGCATTTGGAAAAGCCAATGATCCTGTTCATCAAGGGCAGCAGCGCCGGGTTGTCCGGCATTTTGATCTTTGCTATTTTCGTCAGTTCCTTGTCTAAGTTGTATTTGGACACAGCATCCCCTCCCAGCTGGAATTTATTGTTTTTACTCCTGCCGGATAGCTAACGTCCTTTATAAACAAGAATTAGCCAACCGCCTGCCGCTTTGCAATGCCTCTTGTCCTATGAAGGACACTTTTATTCTATCAATCAACTGCTTTCTCGTCAATCAGCTTTGTTTTTGCCATCAATGGAAAGTAAGGAGACAACGACCGTAAGTTTCCAGTTGATATTGGGAGGACTGTTATGCAGAATATAATCAGGCGCGAAATACCTCAAAAGACTTATTGACCGACGCGGAAAAAATGAGTTATCTGAAAAGCCTGTTCACGGAGGTCTACTTCAGGGATATCATTGAGCGATATGATATCGAGCTGCCGAACGTTCTTGAGAAACTGACGGACGACCTGTGTTCATCCGTCGGTTCGCTTACGAACGCAAACAAAATTAAAAACACGCTGCAATCAGTCAAGAATATCCAGGTTTCGAATACGACAATCGCGAATTACCTGACCGAGTCCTTTCTATTCAGCAACGCGAAAAGATATGACGTGAAAGGAAAAAATACTTTGAATACCTGTCAAAGTATTACTGTGTGGACGTCGGCCTGAGAAACGCCCGTCTTGGGTTCCGGCAGCAGGAAGAAACACACATAATGGAGAACATCATTCACAACGAACTTTTGTGCCGTGGTTACTCGGTCGACGTCGGCGTTGTAGAGATCGTAGAATACAGGAATGGAACAAAATCAAATAAGTAGTGCGAGATTGACTTTGTTGTAAACCGGGGCACAAAGAAATACTATATCCAATCCGCGCTTTCCGTAAATGACACGTCTAAGCTGGAGACAGAACTGCGCCCACCGCGAAACACAAATGACTTTTTCAAAAAGATCATAATCAACAAAAGTTCCATGAAGCCGTGGACAAATGACGAGGGCATTCTTCATCTTGGGCTCTATGAGTTTCTCTTAAACGAAAATTCGTTGGAATTATAATTTTTTGTGACCATCACTAAAAATGTCTTCTATCTCTTTCCGCATCATTTCCTTTATATCCGGCGGGATACGGAACAGATTCAGAAAAGCCGCCTCGTCAAAGGGAGTCCCGGTACCACCGCATATTGCGGAAATCCATGAAAGATATTCTTTCACCATTTCTTCACGGATTTTCTTTATAATGTAATAATCTGTCAGGATTACAAGGTTCTCCGACAAATCATGTGTACCGTCGTCCATGCGGATCGCCCGATTTAGCAGGATGTCAGTAAATTGATGTGTATACTCATGAAACAACTGAAAAAAGGCCTGCTCAGCTTCTCGTTCATTCTGAGGCAACGGTACAGCGGCAAAAAAAACATCCTGTGATTGTAATCCGCGCCCGTTGCAGGTTATGCTGAACGAAAGAAAAGCGACTGCTCTGTTTTTTCGATAGTGTGAAAATACACAATCGCACGATCTCAAGAGCGATTCAAGCTGCGTCTCACACTTCTTGCGTCTGTCATGCGTATTCCGATATTCCGACTCCCAATAGGGAAAATATATGAAGGACTCTTTTTCAAGTGCGGTTACAAACGATTCGACAAAAAAATCTTTATCCTCATGCGTGAAACCGGGATAATTCAGGAGTCGTTCTCTCAACGCCTCAAAATCCTCATCAGGCTGTACAAGCGGCAGAAAATTCACGATTCCGAGGCGTTCAAAATTTTGATTATAGTATTGCTGTATTTCTGTCATGGCATGCTTCAGATCATATGAAAATCCCGAAGTCTTTCGATACGTTTCAAACTCGCGGATGTATTTTTCAGAATACAGATTTGAATCATTACACACCTGCATATATGCCAACACGTGATAGACAAGATCAACGCATTTAGAATATATAAAATCAATTTCCGCCACAGACTGGCACCTCCTTTGCAGTACGAAAAGTTACACTTACACCGGTTTATTTTTCTTCTCTTTATTGCGTCTTATTAATCCGAGGATTAGTTCAATAATTCCTGCGCATAACCATATAATGCCCATTGTGGTATTTTCTGCCCAAAACCATAACGGCGACAGAAGAATCCATATAATTCCCAAAATTACAATTCCTGTGCTGCTCATAATCATTCCTCCCATAAACGGTAATTTGAAGATTATAACCGCTCTTATTTAACCTATTGTACACAATTTGCCTCTGAGAACATAGCCAATCTTCTCATAACAGGCATTCGACGCTGCATAATCAGCATCCGTATAAAGCATGGGCATATATCCTGCATCCTTTGCCATTTTGGATACCTGATAAACCAGATTCTCCGCATAGTGCCTTCGCCGATACTCCTCGCGCGTATACACTGAGCCTATACCCGCCAGACTTCCGTTCGGCTTGAAACTGCAGACGGCCACATACTTACCTTCCGCGTTTCTCCAAAGGAAATGGCTGCCGCTTTTTATGGCTTCCTCCGCTTTACGGTGGTATGCTTCGAGACTATTCTGATCTACCCCGGTTTCTTTATGGAAAAAATCAATAAACTCAACCAGCTCATCCAGATCCTCCGGCATACATCTATGTAATTCGCCATCAGCCCGTATATGCGGTTCCTTTAAGTCCGGACAGTCATAGGCAAACATATTGATCTTAATGAATAGAGCCGCTGCGTCTTCCGATGATCTGTTGATAAAATATTCTGCCAAATCATATTTCATGTTAAAGGTATGGCTGTTCGTGAGTAAACCGTTTTCTTTAACAAGTTCATAGGCTCTTTTCTTTTCTTCTTCCGGCGCTCCATCCGGCGTCCATATCCATACCGGATATGGATTGCTCGAAAAACAAATGATCAGCTTTTCATGATCTGTCAGAAGCAGATCACATTCCCCGCCCATTTTGCCGCTAAGCACGGAAAACGTATATTTGTCATTCACTAACAGTTTATAATCTCTTTCATCTACAAAATTATCCATAGTATCCTCCTAAAACGCCGAGTCGTAGTTCTGAGGCATAATTCGCGAAACGCCGTTTTACCATCCTCATTATCTCTCCGACAAATAAGAATTTATTTCAGTTCCATTTTATAAAACTTTGCCTTAAACGTTTGGCTTCCGTCAAGCTTTGTATATTCTCCGTAATGGTCGAATTTTAGACCGCATTTTTCCATAACCTTGCCCGAGCGCGGATTATCCACTGCATGGTCTGAACAAATCTTATTAACGCCAAGCTCTTTGTGTGCAAAATCAATAATGGCGCGCATAGCTTCGGTGCAATATCCCTTGTGCCAATAATCATAATGAAGATTATATCCGATGCCCCAATAGCCTTTCATTTGGATATTTGGCCCTATACTCCCTGTTCCGATTACTTTATTCTCTTCTTTCAGAACAAATGCCCAATTCCATTCATCTTCATCAACGAAAGTTGACTTTATCCAATCAACAGTTTGGCTGATATTGGTATATGTAGAATATGACATATACTTCGTAACTCTTTCATCACTGTTCCAACTGTAACAGGCTTCCGCATCATCAAGCGTGAGAGGACGTAAAATCAGCCTGTCTGTTTCAATTATCGGTTCTTTGCGCATGTTTTATATCCCTCTTCAAATCGGAATTTGTTTATTTCTTTTTAGCAAACTTGTCAATGACATTATCCACCCAAAAAGTAATAAAGAAATCAGCAATCTCCGCAAACAGATTAACAATGAAATCAATCATGTAAGTTTCCTCCAAATCTCGATTTTTCGCTCTGATCCACTTCCTGTCAACCGGAATTCAAATGGATCTTTTCAGCTTCAGCTGAAAATCTGGTTTTGTAACATATTCCAGGTAAGTCGGTCTGCCTGCATATTCCAGATATGCTTTGAATCTTTCAACGAGAGCAGGAATAGTGATTAACTCTTGAGCCTTGTCTATCGAAAAGAAAGCAGACTCAGGGTTTTCATTTGAAGGACGCGGTATGCCATCTTTCGCCCTGCAAATAAAATCGAGCATAATCTTGGTGGGCACTTCTTTGACCCCGTTATACCCGGGATATTTACAAGTGTTTGATGATATGCAAAACACTTCTCCAACCTCAATATCAATGCCTGTCTCTTCCATAACTTCTCTTTTAACAGCGTCGATCACGTTTTCCCCGACTTCGACCTGCCCTCCTGGAAATTCCCACCCTCCGCGATGTGTTTTTACCAGCAGGATATCATCATTATCATTCATCACGATACCCGCTGCCGCAATGATATGAGTTGGCATGACCCATCCTGTATTGCTCATCATGACCTCCAGTAAATCAAAACCTGATCCGTTGATATCTTTTATAACTGCATACTCATTATACTATATGGATAAATGAACTGCAATACAGTTAATTACCCCTGGAGAGTACTCTCCATGAAAATGAGAGTCATATTCATTTCTGACAGTACATCCCCCTTCATAATACCCAAAAAGCACGAAAAAAGGGGCCAACCGTCAGGCCAGCCCCTTCCAAAATTGCTTGATTTTACTGCATTTCTGCACTTTTCGCCTTGAATTTCTATTACTGTCACTCAGACAAGGCAGCCTGCGTGACTTGTCAAGAGAGGATCTAATAGAAGCTTGTGTTATTGAGTAGAAGTCCAATAAAGCTATATAACTATTTATTTTTCGCTCTGATCCACTTCCCGCCAAACGGGAATTCGATTGTGCAGAATAGAATGCTCATTCTAAGTTCAGCCTATAATAATGGGCATCAAAATAGGTTTCTTCCCCCCATTTTTTATAGCGCGTTTTTCTGTCCTCTGAAAACCCAAATTTGCGAAGAAGCGCAACCGACGCAAGATTGATATCTGCCACTTCTGCCGTGATGGACTTGCCGCCTTCCGCTTTAACCCAGCGAATGACAGCATCAACCACTTCGGTTCCTAGGCCTTCTTTCCAATGGTCTTTTAAGATGCAATACCCGATATCGTAATTCCCGTTTTCAGGAAATATACAGCAGGTACCGACAGGCGTACTATCCTCTTTCCATTCAGCAACCAGATAATATCCCTCTGGGTTGTCCTCCATCTCATCGACACATTTGAGATACACTTCATCCATGTTCTCACGTACAGGATCACTCATATATTTTCCGTTTTCTTCGTCTCCCCATAGAGACAGCGTAAAGTCTTTATCGGATCTCTTCCAGGAACGAATCGTAAGTCTTGGTGTTTCCAAGTTCTTGATAAAAAGCATTGTGTATTTTTCTCCTTCAAATACCGATTCTTCACTCTGCTCCACTTTCTGAAAAGCGAGAACCTCAGTCAATCACACTACATCATTACTTTTTCGTTTGCATGCGCATAATAAATCCTCTTTGGTTTATAGCTAATAACACGGCCCCAGTCTTTTTCAAACCCTGGATTATTTTCATAAGCAGCCAAAAAGTCGATCGGTTCCAAATCACCGACAATACAATCCCCATCGTCCAAAATTACGGAAACGCTGTCCGCACTATGGCTTGGCGTGCTGATGATTTCTCCGTTGATTCCCATGGAGAAAAGAAACGAGCGGCTTTCAGCACAACTTATAACTGTGGCGAGGCTTTCATCTATCGGAATATATTTTATCTGTTTTTCCCGGCTGAAGATTTCATCAGAAAAATGAACATACTCGGTCTGCGTATCAAGAAGCAGCAGTTTTACACCGTGTTCCATAAGCTCACCGATAAGGCCGATATGATCCGGATGATAATGCGTGGCCATCACATACGTTATATCACGAACATGTATGCCATGCTTTTTGATCTCTTTGTAAAATGCCGGCAGCGTTCCGGCATAATCTGTATCAATCAGTAAATTGGCATCGTTACCACATAGCAAAAATGTATTTGTATTCCCGTATCGAAGTTTTATCATATCTGTTGTTTTCCTGCATCCCGATTTTTCGTGCTGGTTCACTGCCTGGATTGCCCTTGACCCATCCCAATCGAATGCCCGTAAGCCCATAGGCTTTCAAATATAATGAGTAACTATTCTGGACTGTCTCATATCTCCTCGCTGAAAATGTCTTCTATCTCTTTCCGCATCATTTCCTTTAGATCTGGCGGGATACGGAACAGATTCAGAAAAACCGCCTCGTCAAAGGGAGTCCTGGTACCACCGCATATTGCCGATGTATTTTTCAGAATACAGATTTGAATCATTACACACCTGCATATATGCCAACACGTGATAGACGAGATCATCGCATTTAGAATATATAAAAGCAATTTCCGCCACAGACCAGCACCTCCTTCGCAGTACGAAAAGTTACCCTCACACCGATTTATTTATCTTCTCTTTATTGCGTCTTATAAATGCGATAATTAGCCCAATAATTCCTGCGCTTAACCATATAATGCCCATTGTGGTATTTTCTGCCCAAAACCATAATGGCGATAGAAGAATCCATATAATTCCCAAAATTATAATTCCTGTGCTGCTCATAATCATTCCTCCCACAAACTGAGAAGTTGTTATTTAGATTTCTCTTTTCTCTGAACAGGGCGATAACGACCCAGCATGTAACTATGCTCTGCATTATAAAAAAGAAATCACAGACAAACCTCATTCCAAATTTTAAAGATGACATGCCTACAAAACCACATCCAATCCCAGTAGCGCCAAAGCTGCATACAATGGCCAAAACTGAAATCATAATCTTATATCCCTTCGTCATGCAATCACCCCCACACAAATGCTGATTCCTCTTTCATAGTTCCCCACGGTTTTGCCTCATGTTATAAGCGGCCGTGTGACCCCGGAAAAAGCCCGATATTTCAAGGATTTATGTAAGTTATCTCGCCATTCTGTATTGCCCTGTGTTAAACCCCACCGAGACCATCCGTGAAGGCTGGCGAGGGAAAAAATAAGGTCAAGAAGGGCCGGGAAGGGAAAAAATAAGGGAATGGAACTGTTGTGATGTATCTCCTGTTTCCACATTTAACCCCGCCCAGGCGAGGGCGGCAAATCCTTGAAAATCACTCTGTCTTGATTATAGCGAAACGAATATAAAAAGTGAATACCCAACTTTGACAGGCGTTCAGAAATGGATGCCTGTTTTTTCATGCCCAAAAACAGTAGGAGGTGATTATCTAATGGCCGCCAAGGATGCGCCCGGCTCCGAGCAAATAAGGGAAATTCCCTTATCGGAGCTGCACCCCTTTAAGAACCACCCTTTTAAGGTCAAAGACGACGACGCGAT
>CANQME010000045.1 GCA_947624815.1 uncultured Lachnospiraceae bacterium
TATGATTGTCCCCCAACTGCTTTATGCGCCAGTTCGGGTACTTCGGGGACGGTCTTTTTCATACACGAGTTATCTTTTGCTTTTTTTGGGCGGCCTGTTTCCAGGCCGCCCCTTTCACAGGCAGAAATTCTTACCGGAGCAGATATCTGTCATAGGCCGCCTGATAGATATCGATGCAGTCCTGCAGGCCGTAATCATACAGGGATGTCTGGAATTCCTCGAAGCTTCTGCTGTCCGTTCCCAGGATATAGTTTACAGTGTATTCCTCTACCAATGTATTGATGGCAGTCATCGTCGTATTGATCGTGCTGCCTTCCTCATCGGTCAGTTCAAGACCGCTGGGAACCGCAATATTCCTGGGCTCACTCCAGATATCGCTTGACGCCTGCTGGATATTCACGCCGTCGGAAGACAGCGTATCTGTCAGCTTCAGAGTCGCAGACAGATCGTATTTGCCAAAAGCGATACCGCCGCCGGACGACAGGCAGTAATTTCTAAGGACAGCCGTCGCGTTCTGCTCGCCCTCATGCTCGAGAACCTTTGCCGTATACTGGGGAAGTCCATTGTCGTCGAACGTATAGGTATCCCCTTCCACTCCGTAGAAATTCAGAAGTTCTCCGTCTTCGGTATACATATAATCCAGCCATTTCGCCGCAAGGATCGGATCCTCACAGGCCGTCGTGATATAAGTGGTACCTCTGATATAGGAATCCTGCACACTCTGAATCGGTTCATCCCCTTCTTTCAGTACCGGGTTCTGAATCGCCTGCAGATAGAAATCCGGATTCGTGACGATACCCATAGTCGGCATCACACTTCCGCTCCAGAACGCCCAGTTGCTCATCAGCATTACTTCGTCATTCTGCATGGTCGCAAAATCCATGGTCTCCAGAAGATTTCCGGAGGTGAAATTCGCACTGATCAGACCCTCCTCATACCACTGATGCATGGTGTCCAGATACTGACCGTAACCGTCAAGCGCGGGACCGAACGCGATCTTCTCTCCGTCAAGCTGGAAATAGGTCGGCTCCGAGATGGTATTCACGCCCCAGGCCAGAGACAGCTCGCTGGCGCCGCTGGAGGAAAGCATCAGCGGGGACGCCATGCCGTTTTCCTTACATTTCAGCAGCACATCGTGCCATTCATCCACAGTGACCGGGAGATCCATTCCCAACTTTTCCAGGATATCCTGCCGGTACACAAGACCTCTCTGAGAGCCCTGGCCTTCTACGGTTTTCTCCATCCCATATACAATCTTCGGCGCCAGAAGCTTCCCGCTGTCGGACGTCGCCTCGCGTCTCGTCATCTCATTTGCCTCAAGGCAGGCCATGTAATTGGGCATATACTTCCGGCTGATCTCATCCATATCCAGGAACACGCCGTCCTCGATGCCCTTTTCCGTTCCTCCCGGATAATTCAAATTAACGGAACAGATGATATCCGGATAGTCGCCGCTGTTGATCATGATGCCGAATTTCTCCTGAGCCTCCTGCTCTCCGACCGTGATCCAGTTGATATGGACGTTCGTCAGCTCCTCCAGCTGCTTCACGCACTCCATGTCGTTAATATCCAGAGTTTCCGCATTGTTATAGACGACCCATACGGAAAGCTCCTTCTTCTCCTCCGTCAGCGGCAGCGTAAGCTCTTCCGGGACGATCTCCTCCACAGAAGCCTCTTCCGCCGTCTCACCCGCCGGGCTGCCGCCCTGCGGTTCGCTCTCTCCTCCGTCTCCGCAGCCTGTCAGCATCCCGATCATTCCGGCACTCAACAGTACCGACCAAACCATTTTTTTCAGCTTCATTTTTATTCTCCTCTCTCCGGCTCTGCCGGTTGTCAACTCTTTACAGCGCCGATGGTCACTCCTGTGACGAAATACTTCTGTACAAACGGATAGATGCACAGGATCGGCAGTGTGGATACAATAATGGTAGCATATTCAATCGACTTCTGATACAGGGATACGCTGTTGCTCGCCGCGTCAGGCGTGGATATGTTGTTTGTTCCCGAAATCAGGATATCCCTCAGGATCATCTGCAGCGGATAAAGCTCCGACTTCGTCGGGAGATACAGAAGTGCGGGCATGTATTCATTCCATTTCCCCACGACTGTAAACAGCATGACCACAGCGAAGGTGGCTTTGCACAGCGGCAGGATGATCTTAAACATGATGACAAACTCTCCTGCGCCGTCGATCCTCGCCGCGTCCTCTAAGGCGTCCGAGATGCCCTCCATGGAGGTTCGCATCAGCAGGATATTGAAGACGCTCAGCGCGCTTGGCAGCAGCAGCGCAAAAGGCGTATCCAGCAGGTGCAGACTCCGCATGACCATGTAGGTGGGAATCATTCCGCCGTTGATCAGCATGCTGAACGTGATGATCATGATGAACCCGTTGCGGTAGTAAAAGCGCTTTCTGGAGAACACATAGCCGGCCATGATCGTCAGAACGCCAGTGATCACGCATTGGGCCAGGATGTAAAGAATCGTGTTTCGGTATCCCATCCAAAGCCGCTTGTAACCCGCGATGGCTCTATAGGCATTGACATCCATCTTTCCCTTGATCCAGAGGATCAGTCCCCTGGTGGTATTCAGCTCTGCCGGATCGCTGACCGAACCCATCAGCACATGCCACAGCGGCACGAGGCACGCGATCGCCACAAATACCAGAAAGCTGTATGCCAGGACCAGAAACAGGACTCTCGACGGTGTACGTTTGTATTCCATGATTTCCCTCCTCCCTTAAAACATGCTCGTACCGGTTGCTTTTTTGCATATCTTGTTGGCACAGATCAGCATCGTCATACCGATAATGGAGTTAAACAGACCTACCGCCGTGGACAGACCGTAATCGTACTGCTGAAGACCCATCCGGTAAACGTAGGTATTGATCACATCCGCCACCTCATAGTTGGCCGGCGAATACAGAAGCAGCAGCTTATCCGCTCCGACGGAGAAGACCGCGCCCATACGCATGATCAGCATCAGGATGATGGTCGGCAGGATGCCGGGAAGCGTGATATGGATCATCTGCTTCCATTTGCCTGCGCCGTCGCACCGGGCCGCCTCGTAAAGCTCCTGGTCGACGCCGCTTAACGCCGCCAGATAGACGATGGAGCCGTAGCCCAGACCCTGCCACGTATTCTGCAGAATGTAAATGGGCCAGAACGCGTTGGTCTGGTTCAGGAGGTTCACGCTCTTCCCGCCGTACAGGAACGCAAGGGCCTCTGAGATCACACCGCCGGCCTGCGTGAAATTCTTTACCAGGCCGCACACGACCACCGCGGAAATGAAGTAGGGCATGTAACTGATCGTCTGAACGGTCTTCTTGAATTTCTTGCTTCTGATCTCGTTAAGGATCAGGGCGAAGATGATCGGCGCGGGGAAATTGACCACGAGATCGAGTACGCCGATCGCCACCGTGTTGCGGATCAGCCGCCCCACGAAGGGCCCCTGGAAAAATGTCCGGAAGTTCTCAAGTCCGACCCATTTGCTTCCCAGAATTCCCTTGGCCGGAGAATATTTCTCGAACGCCATCAGAATTCCAAACATGGGAGCGTAGTTAAATACCAGAAAGAACGACATAATAATGGCCAGACACAGATAGATGACCTTGTTTCTTCTGATATCCAGCAGCAGATTGTGCGGCACCGCGCGAAGACCGCCGTTCTCGATATACTTTCCCGGCTTGCGCACTGCTTTTCCGCTCTGCGAACCTTTGTCTTTCATACGATCCTTTCCTCCTTTTGCGGCCCTCTCTTTGGCGGTCCGCGGATTTTTATTCTGTTCTCATTATAGAAGAACCGCTAAAATCAGGTTATCATTATTCAGAACCAGATTCCGGATTCATTATAAAATAAACGGCCAGTTTGATGCATCTGGCCGTTTTTATCAATTTTGCGGAATGGAATTATAAAAAAAGCGGAACGCCGCCTGGCGTATTTCAACTAAGACTTGCAATCGCTCCCTATATATGGTACGATTGACTTGCTTCGGGAGACATTCCGTTTCCCGTCATCATTTATCTGGTTTCTCAGCAGGCTTACTCGCCGGCGGATTCCACATGGATGCACCCTTACGAAGGAATATAATTTATCATGCAGTCTGAAATTTTTCAGCAGAAAGGAGCGCCATGCCAACACAATTGCAAAAAGCTTTTCCCATGATCCGCTCGCGGGAGGAGATCATGGAAGACATCAGACAGAACCGGAACCTCCTTACTCTCTTCCGGTCCTGGAAGCCGGAACAGCAGGAGGAATTCCTGGACATCTGCAGCGGGGTCCGGGGCGTAAAGCTGCTCTATGATTCCTTTTTTAAGGAAATCATGGACCCGGAACAGGATCCAACACGTATGAGCGAATTTCTTTCCCTTCTGATGGGCAAAAAGGTCAGCGTGCTGTCTGTCCTGCCTCATGAGGGAGGACGCGTTACTCCTGTGACCCTGGTAGTAATGGATATTATCGTCCGCCTGGAGGACGGCAGTATTACGACGGTGGAAGTGCAGAAGTACGGATATGCATTTCCCGGCCAGCGGGCCGCCTGCTACTCCGCAGATATGCTCCTGCGTCAGTACAAGGAGATCCGGGACAGTTATTCCCGCGAAAAGAAACGGATGAACTACCGCGCGATCCGCCCGGTATATACGATCGTGCTGTACGAGGCCAGTCCTGCCGAATTCCACAAATATCCGGATAACTGTGTCCACCATTTCCGCCAGACCTCGGATACGGGGCTGGAATTGGATCTTCTGGAGGAATATTTCTTTGTGCCGCTTGACATTCTAAGACAAATCCTTCAGAATAGAGGTATTAGGAGCAGACTGGACGCGTGGCTCGCGTTTCTGTCACTGGACGAACCGGAGTGGGTCGAAGCAGTGATCGCGGCCTATCCGGAGTTCCGCTTCCTGTATGAAGAAGTATATGAGACATGCCGCAACTTGGAGAGGGTGATGGGGATGTATTCGAAGGAGCTGCAGGAATTGGACCGTAATACGATACAGTACATGATCGACGAGATGCAGGAGACGATCAACCAGAAGAACTCGGTGATCAGCCAAAAGGAAGAGCTGCTCAGTCAAAAGGACGAACAGCTCACTCAAAAGGACGAACAGCTTAGCCAGAAAGACGAACAGCTCACTCAAAAGGACGAACAGCTCAGCCAGAAGGACGAACAGCTGGCGCATTTTAAACAGTTGGTGGAGGAGCAGAACCGTCGGATTCAGGAGCTACTTTCATGCGTATAAAACTGGATCTCTAAAACAGTCTCAACAGGGCAGAGAAACCTGCGTTTTTCTGCCCTGTAATACGTCACGGCGTATTTTTGACGACGGCTGCCGCCGCATGTCTTACATGCCCCCGCGGTTTCCGGCCGGCTGCCGCGGCGCTCCATCTCCGGCCGGCGGCCGGCGTGCGATCCACGCCTCGCTCAGCACACGATCTCCGCCCGGCTGCCGCCGCTTTTCTCTTTTGTCACAACGATCTGCCTGTCGATCTTCTCCTTAAGCTCCGCCACATGGGAAATGATTCCCACCAGACGTCTTCCCTCCGTAAGCCCCGCCAGGGCGTTCATGGCCTGGCCGAGAGATTCCTCATCCAGCGACCCGAAGCCCTCGTCTACGAACATGGTATCCAGCCGCACGCCACCGGCCGAGGACTGGATCTCGTCGGAAAGCCCTAACGCCAGGGACAAGGACGCCTTAAAGGATTCTCCGCCGGACAGAGTCTTCACACTGCGCTCCGTGCCGTTGTAATGATCGAGTACGTCCAGCTCCAGACCGCTCTGGCTCTTATTGTTCTCCGCCTCCCGGCGGCGCTTTAACTCATACTGTCCGCCGGACATCACCAGGAGCCGCCGGTTGGCTCTCGCGATGATCCGGTCAAAATACGCCATCTGGATGTAAGTCTCCAACATGATCTTCTCCTTGCCGGAGAGATTCCCGTTGGCGGTGTTGGACAGGGCGCGGATCCAGGCATAACGCTTCTCCAGCTTTTCCAGTTCTCCGGATTTCTCCAGAATATGCGCAAGGGCGTCCCGGTTGGCCTTAAGCCGCACAGCGATCCTCTGGACGGCCGCGATCCGGCGGCTCCGCTTCTCCATGATATCCTGGCGCTTCGCTTCCTCCGTCTTCCGGTCGAGACCGGTATCCCCCTTCAGCTGATCCTGAAGCTGCTGCATGCCGGCGCGGTATCCGGCGATCTTCTGAGCGGAATCGTGATAGCTCTGTTCCGCATCCGCCAGGGCCTTCTTCATCCGGATAAGGCTTTCACCGAGCTCCTTCGCCCTCGCCTCTGCCTCCGCACGGCCGGAATAGCGCAGATCCTTCTTCCTCTCCGCGATCTGTTCCGCACGGGAACTCAGCGTCGCCCTGCCGGACGCCAGTTCAGTCTCAAGCCCGGCCGCCTGCTGCTTAAGCGCAACCAGCGCAGTCTCTTTCTCCGGAACCGCCCGTTCCAGGGTTTCCTTCCGTCGGATGTTTCTCATCTCCGCAGCGATGTCTTTCTCCAATTCGCGAAGCTGCGTGGCGGCGGCCTGCAGTTCGCTTTCGATCTGCTCCTCCGCGGCAGCCCGGCACCAGACGGCAGCCTGCACCGTCGCTGTGCTTTGTGCACTGCCGCCGTACGTTCCAACAGCTTCTCCAGACACGCTGCCTGTGTCCTTTTTCTCTACGTTCATTCCCCGCAGTTCGGCGTCCTGAGCTGCCGCAGCCGCAGACTTCGTTCCCGGCAGCAGCTTCCCCAGCATCTCCCCGATCTGCCTGTCCAGGCTTTCCTCCCTGGTCTCGATTGCCGACAGCATTCCCGCGCACCGCTCGCTCGCGGTCCGGGCCGTCTCCCGTGCGCTCTCCGCGGCTGCCCGGGCCTTCTTAAGCTGCACCTCGGACGGCGCCTTCTCCGACTTGCCGGCCGGATGCGGATGGTTTACGGAACCGCAGACCGGACACGGCAGCCCTTCCCGCAGATTCTCCGCCAGGATCCCAGCCTGCTCATCCAGAAACGCCCGGTTCTTCGCCTCATAGTCATCAACAGCCGCCTTCTCCGCAGCCACAGCTCCCAGGTACTCCTTCTGCCGCTGCGCAAGCGCCTGCCGCCGCGAAGCCAGATCCTTAAAGCCTTCCTGTAGATCTCTAAGACCCTTCTGCCGCTCCGCCACACGCGCCTTCCGCGCTTCCAGTCTTTCCCGCTTCTCTCCCGCTCCGACTAACGCAGCCAGCTCCTGCTTCATTTCCCCCAGCTGCCGCTCTTCCTGCTGCGCCGCCTTCCGCTTCTGTTCAAGCGCTCCTTCCTTCTCACGGATACCTGCCGTCAGACGGACAGCTTCCTTTTCCAGATTCGCCAGTTCCTCGTAACGCGGCAACTCCGCCTCGATCTCTGCTTTTCGCGCAGCCAGTGCGTCCCCTTCCGCGCTCCGTGCCTTCTCGGCCTCCCACGCGGCCTTAAAGCCGTCGTAACATACCTTTTCCTTCTCCAGGGCTTTGCGCGTTCTCTCCAGCTCCTGCCGCGCCTTCTCCTGGATATCCAGCTTCCCGAGAGCCGCGTTCACCCGCTCCAGCTGTTTATCCAGCTCTTCGATCTCCTGTGCAAGAAGATGGTTTCTCTCTTCATCCTGCTCAAGAAGCCGCCCGATCAGCGCCGTCACCTCCGGCATGGGAAGAGCGCCGTCCTTCGCCTTTCTCACCTCGATAGACAACACGTCGTCCTCCTCGCACAGGATTCCGCCGGCGTACTGACTGAGACTCTTCCTGGCGTCGGCGCACGCATCGTTCATCATGCCGGACTCCCGCTTCAGGCTCTCCTGCAGCTCCGCGTACGGCCGGGTCTGAAAGATCTGCCGGAAGATCTTCTTCCGCTCCTCCGTCGGCGCCAGCAGAAGCTTCAGGAAATCCCCCTGGGCGATCATGGCGATCTGTAAGAACTGGTTCCGGTCGATGCCCATGATCTGCCGGATGGCCGCGTCCACCTCCTTCTGCTTCGTGACGACGCGCCCGTCCGGATACGTCAGCTCCGCGTCCGCCCGCTGCAGCGTGACCCCCTCGCCTCTGGCCTTCGGCCGTTCGTATTCCGGGTTCCGCCTCACTTTATACGTCTTCCCGGCGTAGGCAAATACAAGCTCCACCTCAGTAGGCGTCTCCGGCGCCGCATACTTGGAACGGAACATCCCCGGCTCCCGGTTGTCCCCGCTGGCTTCCCCATAGAGAGCAAATGTGATCGCGTCGAAAATCGTCGTCTTCCCCGCTCCCGTATCCCCCGTGATCAGATAAAGTCCGCTCTCTCCCAGCCGTTCCAGAGGCAGCTCCATTTTCCCCGCGTAAGGCCCGAAGGCGGACATCGTCAGTGTAATCGGTCTCATAGCTCCTCCCCCCACGTCCTTGCGATCAGCTGCTCCATGAACGCGGTCTGTTCCCCGCTCATGGGCTGGTTATTCTGCAGCTCATAAAACTCTGCGAACAGATTAAGCGGCGTCCGGCTCTCCGCCTCGTCCGCTCCCGTGATCTGTACCCCGGCGCGCGTTCTCCTGTTATCATAATCCAGCTTCATCAGATTCCGGTAAATGATCCGCAGCTTCCCGATGGCGTCCGGCACGTCCTCTTCATCCGTCAGCGTGATATGGACATAATCTTCCTGCCAGGACGTCTTCTCATAAAATGACCGCAGCGTCAGCTGCTCATAGGTTCCCCTCAGCTCCACCATGTCCCGCTTCGGCTCCAGCTCCACAGTGCGGACTGTCAGACTTCCCTTCTCCGCCAGCTCCACGACCGTCACCGATTTATGGTCGTCCGCCTCGGAAAAGGAATATTTTAACGGCGTCCCGCAGTAGCGGATCCGCTCCGAGCCGCAGTTCTGAGGCGAATGGATGTGCCCCAGAGCCACGTAGTCAAACGCCGCGAATACCGATGCGTCCACATTGTCGGAGCCTCCCACCGAGATCTCCTCCGACTCGGAGCGGGCGGCCCCGGTAACGAACTGGTGCGTGATCAGCACATTTCGGCGGGACGGATCCGGATGCATATCCGCGACGGCACAGGCGACGGCGTCCGTGTAGGAGGCAATCTCCTGATCCTCATGAAACCGGCGCACATGGACCGGCTTTACAAACGGCAGCATATAGATGTCCACAGTCCCGTACGGATCCGTTAAGGAAACCGGCTTGATATTCCCGTCGTAAACCGGCGACATATGGATCCCTTCCCCGTCCATGATCCGCGAGCCGAAGGCGATCCGCTCCGGCGAATCATGGTTCCCGCTGATCACGAACACGGCCAGCTTCCTTCCGGCCAGACTGACCAGGAAATCATCAAACAGCTGCACGGCCTCCGCCGGCGGAACGGACTTGTCATAGACGTCGCCTGCGATGATCACGCCGTCCGGTTCTTCCTCATCGACGACGGCAAGGATCTTCTTCAGAATATACTCCTGGTCCTCCAGCATCGGAAATTCATTGACACGCTTTCCCAGATGCAGGTCGGACAGATGGATCAGTTTCATGGCGCTTCCCCCTGTCTTTTCACTGCTTTCATTATAAGCCGCTGCCAAAGTCTTGGCAAGGAAAAAGCGGCTCCCCAACCGGGCAGAAATAAATCCCAATATTTAGCACTTGGCTGTCCGCGTCTTTCGCGCTATACTATAGGCAGGCGGACCGCCGGCTGCAGGTTCTTTCGACCCCGCGTCCAGCCGGCGCCGCCCGACATTCATCAAAGGAACCGGATCACATGAACCGTATCATAACCTGGCTGCGGATGACCGCCTGGACCATGGAGCCGCCCGCGCCGTATTCCTTCTTTCATATCGCCGTGACCGCGGCCGGCGTCGCCGCGGCTGTCTTACTGGCCCTCCGTCTGGAGCGGCCAGCTGCGGCCGGACGGCCGGACGCCGGCGTCTTTCGCGTCAGCCGCATCCTTTTCGCCTGCGGGATCCTTCTGGCGGCCGGAGAGCTCTATAAGCAGCTGTTTCTGTATTACGTGGTCTTCGGAACCTACAACTGGTGGTACTTCCCGTTCCAGCTCTGCAGCATCCCGATGTATCTCTGTCTTCTCGCGCCCGTTCTCCGCAGAAATGACCGGATCTTCCGCGCCGTCTGCACCTTTCTGCAGGACTTCGGCCTGCTGGGCGGCGTCATGGCGCTGGCGGAGCCGTCCGGACTTCTGCACCCCTACTGGACGCTGACGATGCACGGTCTGATCTGGCATATCCTGCTGGTCTTCATCGGCCTTGTGCTGACGTTCTCGCAGATCCCCGACCGGACGGTGCGCGGGTACCTGGCCACGCTGCCGATGCTGGCGGTCTTCTGCGCCGTCGCTACGGTTATCAATGTGGCCACCGGAGGCGCGGCGGACATGTTCTATATCTCGCCCTTCTATCCGGTGACCCAGGTGGTATTCTACGAGCTGTCGCTTCGGTTGGGCACCGGCGCCGGCATCTGCATCTACCTCGCCTGTCTCTGCACCGGCGGCTGGCTGTGCCACCTGCTGGCCCGCCGTCTTCACATGCGCATTCAAAAACCGGCCGGAAACTGAACGTGCGATTCCGCCGCTCAGCTGCCTGCCGGTCTTTTGTGTCTGAAGCTTCTGATCCTGCCCTATCTGAAATTGTAGTACAGCTGTCCTGCCTGCAGGGCCACGCCCTTCGCCTGCGCCATCTCGCTGACCGTCACCAGCTGGTATCCTCTGGCGATCAGCTCCGGAACGATGGTCTCCGTGGCCGTCGCGGTCGCTCCGTACAGCTCGTGCATCAGAACGATATCCCCGTCGCGGACCTTGCCGAGCACCTCGTCGATGGTCTTCTGCGCGTTCCTGTGATCCCAGTCTCTGGTATCGATGCTCCACTGGATCATCGGATAGTTTACATTTGCCAGAACCGTCGCGTTCTTATTGCCTCCGGGCAGACGCACAAGCGCGGGAGTTCCTCCGCCTGCCGCGGCGATCGCCGCGCTGCCCTGATCGATCTGGTAGCGGATCTGATCCGCGCTCAGCTTCTGCAGGTATTGGTGCTGATAGGTGTGGTTTCCAACCTCATGGCCTTCCGCCACCATGCGCTGCACCTCGGCAGCCCTGGACGCGCAGCGGTCGCCTACCAGGAAGAACGTGGCCTTGGCGCCGTACTGCGCCAGGGTATCCAGGATCCGGTTCCCCGCGTCCGTCTGCGGACCGTCGTCATACGTAAGCGCCACCATGGGCCGGCTGGGATCGATCACCCGTCCGGGCGCGGGCTGTTCCTCCACGACTTCCGCTTCCGCCTGCGTCTCAGACGCACTCAAAGGCCCTGCCGATTCCGCGCTCTGCTGTCCCATCGGACCCGCCGAACCCATCGGGCCCTGACCGGCGTTATCCCCGCCAGCGCCCGCTGAAGGTCCTGCCTGCGCGCTTTGGGACAGCGGGCCGGTCTGTCCGCTTCCGGATGACGATCCGGTCTCGGACGCCCGCACATATCCCAACGGTCCCGACGGTTCTCTGGTCTGGATGATCCCCGCATCATCGATCCAGGCGCCGTCCGCGTTTACCCGGTAATTGTCCGGAGTCACCGTATCGGCCAGCATATAACCTTCCGCGTTGAAATAATAGCACTCCGCCACTCCGTTGCTGTCCCCGTCCAGCCAGTACCAGCCATTGCTCAGCCAGGCCGAACCGGCCGCATCCGTCTCGTACCGCCAGCTGCCGTTCTCCTCAACCCAGCCTGCCGCATAGGCGCTTCCGGCCACAGCGCACGCCATCGCCGCAGTCAGCGCTGCGGCGGTCAGGAATCTTTTCATGATGTCCTCCTTCTGCGAAATCGATCTCCCATTCCGTCTTCGCAGTGATTTATTTGTATTTCCATTCGATATTATAGGATATTTTTACGACGCAGCGGTCGTTCTATCGACCTTTACGCATGAAATACATACTGATCCAGCCGCCGAAACGCCTCCTGCACCCTGGAAAGCGGCAGCGCCAGATTCATACGGATATGGCAGGGCCCGTGGAACATCCGCCCGTCCTGCCAGGCCACGCCCACGTCCCAGCCTGCCTTTTCCAGCCAGTCGATATCCTTTCCGTGGGCCTCGCACCATTTCGTGCAGTCCAGAAACAGCATATAGGTGCCCTCCGGCTTCGCCACTTCCACTCCCTCAAAATGCTTCGCAATGTAATCGCAGGCGTAGTCGATATTGCCGGTGATCACCTGGCACAGCTCGTCCACCCATTCGTATCCCTCCGGCTTATACGCGCCGATCAGCGCGTGCATGGAGAAGACGTTCAGCGAATTATAGTGGGGTTTCTCGCTCTTGGTGGTCACCCGGTCCCGAAGGTAGGAATCGTAAATGATATGGTAGCTGCCCACCAGTCCCGCCAGATTGAAGGTCTTGCTGGGCGCGTACAGAGCCACCGTGCGGTTTTTCGCATCCTCGCTGACCGACTGGGTCGGCACATGCTCATGTCCGGTCAGAATGATATCCGACCAGATCTCGTCGGAGATCACGAGGCAATCGTTGGCCCGGTACACCTCCATGGCCTTCTCGATCTCCCACCGCTCCCACACGCGTCCGCAGGGATTGTGGGGGCTGCAGAACACGGCGACATGGATCTTCTCCGCCTTCAGCTTCGCGTCCATATCCTCATAATCCATGCGCCAGACGCCGTTTTCGTCCTTCTTAAGCGGCGAATGCACGATACGGAAACCATTGTTCCCGATACAGCCGGTGAAGCCGATATAGGTCGGGCTGTGCAGCAGCACCGGATCTCCCGGCGCCGCGAAGGCCGTCAACGCCGAAACCACGCCGCCCAACACGCCGTTCTCATAGCCGATGCACTCCTTCGTAAGTCCCGTGACGCCGTGGCGCTTCTCCTGCCAGCGGATGATGGAATCGTAATACTCGTCTGTCAGTTCGAAATACCCGAAGGCCGGATGCTTCGCCCTCTCGATGATCGCCTCCGTGATCGTCGGGCAGGTGGGAAAATTCATATCCGCCACCCACATGGGGATCACGTCGAAGCCTTCCCGCGGCTTCGCCGGCGCCATTCCCGTGCCCAGACCGTCCACCGCGATCGCATCCCTGCCGTGCCGGTCCATGATGGAAGTGAAGTCGTATTTCATAAATGATGTCCTCCTTGGTTGTTTATCTTCGCACAGAGCCGCCTGTTCCTGTTTCTATTATAGTCTACGATACAGGATCGGTCAATCCGAAACTTCCCGCCGGTCCGGGCATTCATGTGTCTTAAACCCGTATCTGTCCGCCAATCCGGGCGCCGATTCGGCGCGATCCGGCCGTCTCTGTACGTCCCCTGTACATCCGTCCACAAGATATACCCCTGTACATCCGTCCGCAAGATATGGTTGACTTCTCAGAGGACCGCCTTTATAATGAAATCAGGTACGAAATTAGTCGCCTGCGCCATTACAAAAGCAAAGTTTCAGACAGCATCATGAACCCGTGTGCCGCCGAAAGACAGGGAGCTGCAGTATGATTACGATCAAAGAAATTGCCCAGGAGTGCGGGGTTTCTGCCACAACGGTATCCAACGTACTGAACGGGAAGGCCAAGGTAGGAGAAGAGAAGCGCCAGAGGATCCTCGACGTGGTCAGCAAGCGGGGCTATCACCCCAATTCCATCGCCCAGGGACTGCGCATGCAGAAGACCCGGACCATCAGCATCATCGCGGAAGACATCACGCAGTTTTCCACGCCGGAGATCGTGGAAACCGTTATGAACTATTTAGAAGAGAGACGGTACCGCACCGTTGTCAGGAATCTGCGTCTCTATTCCAGGTGGAGCGGCGACTGGTACAACGACGCGGGCGCGTATCATTCGATCCTGGATCCCATTTTGACGGAGCTGGACTCCATCATGGTGGACGGTATCATCTATGTTGCGGGACACGCCCGGATCATCGACTGCTTTCCGGAGAACTTCCAGATCCCTGCGGTGATGTCCTACTCTTACTGCAGGAACGACCGGATCCCTTCCGTCGTGATCGACGACGAACAGTCCGCATACCAGCTGATCAATTACCTGATCGGACGCGGCCACCGGCGGATCGGCATGATCGGGGGGCGTATGGACAACATCCATACCCAGAAGAGACTGGCCGGTTACCAGAAGGCGCTGTATGAAGCGGGGATTCCATTTAATCCGTCGTGGGTACGCTACGGCAACTGGGACAAGGAATCCGGGTACCGGGAGGCAGAGCCTCTGCTTGCGACAGGCGTCACGGCAGTCTTCTGCTGCTGCGACCGGTCGGCAGGCGGTCTCTACCTCTATATGCACGAGCACGGACTGCGTCCCGGCAGGGATCTGGCTGTCGCGGGCTTTGACAATCAGGACATCGCCGAATACTTTACGCCCGGGCTGACCACGATGGCGCTTCCTCTGCACGAGATCGGCCTTGCCTCCGCCCGTCTCCTTCTGGAGCAGATCGAAGGGAACGGGGACGGCCGGGATGATCCCGGGAACGTGACCATGATCCCCTGCCGTTTCGTGGAGCGCAGCTCCGTCCAACCGGCCGAATGATCCATTTACATAAAAGAGCGCCGCCCGGCAGATGACGCCGGACGGCGGTTTTCTTATCTCTTCTGTTGTTCTTTATCCCTTCACATTATCCCTTCACAGCGCCGATGGCAATACCTTTGACGAAGTATTTCTGCAGGAACGGATAGATGATCATGATGGGCAGGATACCCATTACGGTCAGAGCCATGCGGATCGAAGTAGAAGGCATATCCGCAATCTGCACGTTGCCGCCGGACTGCGCCTGCTGCCGCAGCTGATCCAGATTCCTCTGGATCTTCATCAGCAGCACCTGAATGCTGTACATCGAGTTGTCATTCAGGTAGTACAGACCGTTCATCCAGTCGTTCCAGTAAGCCAGGCCGACCAGAAGGCTGATCGTGGCGACGATGGGCATCGCCATGGGCATTACGATACCGAAGAGGATCGTGAACTCATTGGCGCCGTCCACACGGGCCGCCTCTACGATGGCGTCCGGAATATTGGACGTGAAGTAGGTACGCATCATAATGACGTTGAATCCGTTCATCATCAGGCCCGGAACCAGCAGGGCGAAGATCGTGTTGCGGATATGGAACGTCTGCGTCCACATCAGGTAGGCAGGTACCAGACCGCCGGAGAACAGCATCGTGAAGAACAGATAAAACGCGAAGATGTTCCGGCCCGGAAGTTCATGCCGTGAAAGCGGATAGGCGTACAGCGTGGTCAGAAGCAGGTGGCAGACCGTTCCGATCACCGTTACGACCGCCGAGATCACATAGCCGCGGGCCACAGCGCTGGACTTCGTAAGCAGGTACCTGTAGGAATAGAGACTGAACTTGGACGGCCAAAAGCTGTAACCATCCATGATCAGCGCCTGCTCATCCGTAATCGAGGACATGATCAGCAGGATAAAAGGCGCCAGCGCACAAATCGCCAAAAACGTCATCAGGATATTCGCAAAGATCTGGAATCCCTTTTTGTTATCAACCATCATAGTAAGCGCCTCCTTCCTAGAACAGTGAGCTCTCGGCGTCCACTTTGCGGACAATCAGGTTAGCAGTTACGACAAGAATAAATCCGACTACCGACTGATACAGGCCGGCCGCCGAGGACATGCCGATGTTATTGGACTGCATTAAGCCACGATACACATAAGTATCGATCGTCTGCGTCACATTGATCAACGGACCGGAGTTCTGCGGTACCTGATAGAACAGACCGAAGTCAGACCTGAAGATTCCGCCCAGAGACATCAGTGTCAGAATGATGATCGTGGACTTTAAGCAGGGAAGCGTCACATTCGTGATCTGCTGCCAGCGGTTTGCACCGTCCACGACGGCCGCTTCATACAGCGTATGGTCGATGCCGCAGATGGTGGCGTAGTAGAGGATCATGTTATAGCCGAGACCCTTCCAGATATTAATAATCACCAGAATGATCGGCCAGTATTTCGGCGTGTTGTACCAGTCGATCGCCGGTATCCCAAGCACCTTCAGCAGGGTGTTGTTGATATAGCCGTTGCCTGTGCTTAAGAAAGCGAACGCCAGGTAGGAAACGATAACCATGGAGATCAGGTACGGGATCAGGATCAGCGTCTGATACAGCTGCTTGGCGACCTGATTGCGGATCTCGTTCAGGATGATGGCTACCGAGATGGCAAGCACGGTACCCAACACGATAAAGACCAGATTATAAAGCAGGGTATTGCGGACCATGATAAAGGCGTCGTCCGTCTGGAACAGGAACTTGAAGTTCTCGAAACCGACCCACGGGCTGCCGTAAACGCCGTCCTTGGCGTTATACCGTCTGAAGGCGATCTGAATTCCAAACATGGGGATGTAGCAGTTGATGAACAGGTAGACGACACCCGGTAAAAACATCAGATAAAGCGGCCAGAAACGCTTCAGCGTTCTTGTGACTCGTTTCATATGCTTACCTCCATACAGAAATCAGAAATCAGCAGAAGCGGCAGGATTGCCTTTGAAAAAAGGAAAGGCGGGTACAGGACGTTCCCATACCCGCCCGCTTTCTGCTGCATAACTGTGCTACATGATATATGCGTTGATGTCTAAGGTGTTCTACTCTGTCTTGTTCGCCAGGAACTCATCCAGCTGCTTCTGCTTCGCGGCAATGATGTCGTTGATGCCGGCAGCTTCCAGATCCGCCAGGAACTGCGGGATCGTCGCATCCGGATCCACAGTGCCCCAGATCAGGGAGTTATTGTACTCGGAAACTACGTTGTTGCAGTTGGTAACCTGGTTCATAACTTCGTCGCTGTTCCAGAAGAAGCCGTGAGCCGGGCTTACATGACCGCTCTCGTTGAACTCGTTCAGCTTATCCCACAGATCGGGATCTACGCCCTCCCATACAGGAGTAAGCTGCTGGTTCGGCCAGCTCCAGTCAACAGACGGATAACCGCTGGTATTCGGATCCACGCCCTCGGGAGTGGTAATGCAGGTGTGTGCGTCGTCTGCCCATACCCAGTGCTTGCCTTCGATACCGTTGACAAGAAGGTTCGCGATATCGGCGTCGGTATACATCAGATCCCAGAACTGCATCGCCTTGTCCGGATGCGGGGAGCAGTACGGAATGATCCAGGAGTTGCCGTTCGGAAGGCTGGTGTACTTGTGCGGCTCTACGACCTTCATGAAGACGCACTCCTTACCCTGGCTCTTGTAAACCTCATACTCCTTGCCGGGCTTCCAGTTCTCGAACATCGAGAAGCCGTTGCCTCCAAACAGGCCATTCTCGGTACTAGTCGTGATATCCGGCATGATCAGACCTTCCTGATTCCACTGATACATCATCTTGCAGAAATCATGATAGGTATCGGTTGCATACCAGTTCTCGACTGTGGTGCTGTCGTCAAATACATTCGGCAGAACGCCCAGGTTGTCGCCCAGGGGATCGATCGGCCACGGCTGCTGGAATCCGCCGCCGGCCCAGGTGGAAACCACCGGATACATCTCCGGATGCGCCTCATGGACCTTCACCAGGATGTCATGCATATCGTCAAACGTGCCGTACTCGGGAACTTCGATGCCCAGCTCGTCCACGATGTCCTTGCGCATCGCGAAACCGGCGGAACGGGAAGTATCCTTCTGATTCGGCAGTGCGTACAGCGTGCCGTTGTAGCGGCAAGCTTCCAGATCGGCGGGAGCGATCACGCTCAGAGCGCCCTGGCCGTAGTTATGGATCAGGTCGTCGTCGCCGTCCAGCGGATACGCGTAGTTGTTGCGCAGGATCGCAGTAAGCTGTCCGTTCAGGTTGTTGTAGTTCAACAGGTCGATGGGTTCGCCGGAGGTAAGAGCCAGCTGGATCTGCTCCGCATCCTGTGCGTTCACCAGCTGAATCTCAACGCCGATCTTCTCACGGGTAATGGCGCTGACCGCCTCAGCGACCTCGGCGGCATCCTCTGTCTCCGCGTTGTTAAGAGCCCAGACTACCAGCTTTACGACTTCACCGCTGTCTGACGACCCCCCCGTGTTGCTTGCAGCCGCGCTGCCGGAATCGCCGGAACCGGTGTTCCCCGCGTTCCCTGAGTTGCCCGAGCCGCTCGAACTGCTCGAACCACCACCGCCGCATGCCGCCAGGCTGACAGCCATCAGTCCGGCCAGCACTAAAGCTGCGCTGCGCTTCCAGATTTTCCTCATAATACTTCTCTCCTTCTTTAAAATATAGTAGTAGTTATTTAAGCCCCTCTCCAAGGGCTGTACGTTCACCGCCGCATTATCCGCGGCAGGCTGCGTGCGCTCACAAGGCATGACTTCGTTCTGTTTAACGTCAAACCTCTCGCTTCCTCTATTTTGCCACTACACTAGTACCTTTGTCAATAACAATCGTTAAAAAAAACTATTTTTTATTAATTCTGTATACTTTTGCTTCCGCAAATCTGCATAATTTCTTTTTTGTGACGTTTAACCTGCGTTTTTCACCTTGCGCAGGCGCGCCGAAGTTCAGGCGTTCCCCGCCCCCGCTCCCTTAAGAAGCGCCCCGATCACGCCGCGGATACTCCTCTCCTCCACCGAAAGCTGCAGGTCCGGCTCGTTGATATGCTCCAGATAATGGGCGTCCGAATTGCTGATGATCCTGCAGTGATCCAGATACGGATTATCCTTCCGAAGTCCATGCAGCTTCTTTAAGTCCTTCACCTCCGCCGTCGTAAACCGGCTGTCCGGCGGGATGAAGCCCAGGTTCGCGATCAGGCTGTTGGCCGTCTTGTCGATGTGGGCCGGGAACATGACTCCGCCGAAGCTCCGCACCAGCGGCCACAGCTCGTCGAAGGAAATGGTCGTCGCGTTGATCAGCAGATTGGGCTCGGTGCCGCAGATCTGATCCTCCGTGTTGTAGATCTGCTGCCTGCCGAAGATCGCCTCATTGTTCGGGAACGGGATCAGCCGCGCGTACACGTAGGCGTCAAAATCAAGAGCCGCCTCCAGCGTCTCGAAGAGGCAGACCGCATGGACTTCCTCGGACGTATTGATCTCCATACCGGGGATCGCCAGTACGCCGTATTCCGCCGCCGCGGCCATCAGGGCCGGGCAGTTGCGGCAGGTATTGTGATCCGTCAGCGCGATCACATCCAGTCCCTTCAGCATGGCCATGCCGGCGATGTTGGCCGGCGTCATGTCGTCGTCTCCGCATGGGGAAAGGCAGGAATGGATGTGCAGGTCGTAATAAAGCTCTGCCATAGGGCCCTCTTACAGAAGCCCGTGGACGCGCAGCGCCGCGTCGAAGATGGACTCGTCGGTGCTGAGGACCGTCACGCCCTGCTCCTTGGCGCGAGTACGGCCCACCTCGTCCAGGGCCGCGCCCTCGGCGATGATCACGCAGGCCACGTCCGCCAGCGTCGCCACCGCGATGGTATTGACATTGCCCATCACCGTCACCCATGCGCTGTCTGCCGGCGCCTTTCCCATGGCAATGCTCAAAAGATCACAGCAGAATACCCCCGTGACTGCGCGTTCCGTATCTTCGCCCTCATTTACCACATGGAATAACTGCATATCGATCAGCTGCTTTACTGTCAAATCGACTCCCTCCTTATTCTTCATCCGGTCTTGCCGGATCCTTCACCTTATCGTCCAGGAATTCCATCTCCTCCGCGATCCGCTGGATGTAGTCCTGCAGCACCGGGAGCACCTCGCGGCCTCCCCGGGTCCCGTCGGCCATATCTCCGGCCAGCACCGACACCTCCTGGGACAGCTTATGCAGGTTCTCGCGCAGGTAGTAGATGCAGTCCCGCTCGCTGGCCTCACCGCGGACGATGTCCTCCGCCAGCGCCTTGCAGGTCGGCGCGCCGCAGGAGCCGCAGTCCAGTCCCGGCAGCCGCTTGCAGAGCCGTTCCACCTGCTCCAGGCGGAAGAAGCTCTCCATGACGTTATCCCCAAGACGAAACACCGGCTCGAACTGGATATTCGTGGTCCAGGGCACATACGCCTCCGCTCCGCTGTCCATATGTCGCCTGGCCACCGGCATGTACTTGCGGAGCCGCTTCAGCTTCACCTCCGCCACGTAGGGGTTCTCCACCGTCAGGACACCGCCGATGCAGCCGCCGTTGCAGGCGTTCAGCTCGACAAACTCCAGGTTCGTGAACTTCTGGTCCTCCAGATCCTCCAGCACCCGGATCACGTTCTCGATGCCGTCCGCCGCCAGGTAGCTCTCGGTGAAAAGCCCGCTGGCCTCGCCGCCGCTGCTGCCCCAGCTGATGCCGATCTTGCCGGAGGTGCTGACCTCCTCCGCTTCGCCTCCCACCGCCTTCATATAGGTAAGAAGCTGGGGATATACGTCCTTGATCGCCAATACCTTATCCACCTGGCTCTTCTCCGTGCCGAGAGGCGCCTGCACATAGGTCACCTTCGACGGGCACGGGGAGATGAAAATGATGCCGATCTTCTCCCTGGGAAGGCCGGTCTCCTTAAGCGCCTTCTCCGCCGCCAGGCAGGCCGCCACCTCGATGGGCGGATTGATCGGAAGCAGATGCTCGATCAGGTTCGGGAACCGCACGCGGATCAGGCGGACCACCGACGGACACGCCGTGCTGATCAGAGGCAGGTCCCCCTGATGCTGCTTAATATAGGTTCTGGTGGCCTCGCTGACGATCTCCGCCGCCGCGCTCACCTCGAACACATCGTCAAAGCCCATCAGCTTCAGTCCGTTTAAGACAATGTTCACATCCTCCAGGTTATTGAACTGGCTGTACAGCGAGGGCGCCGGCAGCGCCACCGTGTACTCATACTGCCTGATCGAATCCAGCCTGTCATAGGTGGCCTTCTTCGCGTGATGCGGACAGATCCGGATGCATTCGCCGCAGTCGATACAGAACTTGCTGTTGATCTGCGCCTTGCCGTTCCGCACCCGGATCGCCTGCGTCGGGCAGCGCTTGATGCAGTTGATGCAGCCCTTGCAGAGTTCCGGATCCAGTCTCACAGAATGATAAAACTTATCCAAACGATCACCCTCTCTATCTCTTCTCCCCAAATATCTCTTCCCTTATATATTCACCGCCATCGTGATCGTCGTCCCCACACCGATCACCGTGTCGATCTTCATCTCGTCCGTATATTTCTTCATGTTCGGCAGTCCCATGCCGGCTCCGAAGCCCAGGGACCGCACCTCGTCCGGCGCCGTGGACCACCCGGCCTGCATGGCCTGCTCGATATCCGGGATCCCGGGGCCCTGGTCAGCCAGGATCATCAGGATCCTCTCCGGCGTGATCTCCACCGTGATCTTCCCGCCATTCGCGTGAATCACCATATTGATCTCTCCCTCGTACATGGCGATGGACACCTTGCGGATCGCTTCCGGCGGCACGCCCAGACGCTTTAACTTCCCCTTCACGTCGCTGCTCGCTTCGCCGGCCCTGGTGAAGTCGTCCGGAGATATCTCATAGGTCAAACGAATCGCATCCGCCATCAAATAGCACCTCCATGAAGTCCTGCCTGATATAAAAGTCCGCAGGAGGAGAACATCCGGTGTCCGGTCTCCAGAACCACCAGATCACGCTCCGCCGCCATATCCAGGATCGTCTGATCCGGCTTCTTGCCCCGCACGAAGATAATGCAGACGATATCCAGCATCTCCGCCGTGCGGATCACCTGCGGGTTGCACAGCCCCGTAAGAAGGATCGAGTGATCCTTCGAAAACGCCAGCACGTCGCTCATCATATCCGAACCGCAGGCGCTCTTGACCTCCCGGTCCAGATTCTCCTCGCCCACAAGCACCCTGGCGCCCAACACATTCATCGCATCCCTGACTGTCATAAGATCCTCCTCCATCAAAATTAATATTCGAATCCCGGCAACAAACTGAAAACTTATACGAATAGAATACCATCTGCGGCAGGAATTTTCAACATTTTTCACACATTTATGGACTCTGATCCGGAAAATTTGTGCTAACCATATTTTTTTCAAAAGAATTCATTTTGGCAAATAATTTTTGTAGATTTTTTGTCAATTACATGATAAAATATGAACACGTGTAAGGCATTACTATATCAGAGGAGGATTAAACATGGCTTGCAAGAAAGAAACTGTACCCTTCAAAGGCACGCCGGAGCAGGAAGCCGCTCTTAAGAAGGTCATTGCCGAGCTGAAGGATACAAAGGGCGCATTGATGCCGATCATGCAGCATGCGCAGGAGATCTACGGTTATCTCCCCATCGAAGTCCAGACCATGATTTCCGACGAGACCGGCATTCCGCTGGAGAAGATCTACGGCGTAGCCACCTTCTACGCTCAGTTCGCGCTTCAGCCCAAGGGCAAATATCAGATCTCTGTCTGCCTGGGAACCGCCTGCTACGTCAAGGGTTCTGGCTCCGTTTATGACAAACTTCAGCAACTCTTAGGGATCTCCGGCGGAGAGTGTACTCCCGACGGGAAGTTCTCGCTGGATTCCTGCCGCTGCGTAGGCGCATGCGGCCTCGCCCCCGTCATGATGATCAACGACGAGGTTTACGGACGTCTGGTTCCCGACGATGTCGCCGGAATCCTGGCCAAGTATGAATAACACGGGTAATCTCCTATGATGACAGAAATTTCCCTGAATATCCTGGATGTGGCGGAGAATTCCACCAAGGCGAAGGCGACGCTGGTCGAGATCACGGTAGACGCGGATTTCGCGGCCGACGAGCTGACCGTCACCATCGCCGACAACGGCTGCGGCATGACGCCGGATCAGGTGAGCCGGGTCACGGACCCGTTCTTCACCAGCCGGACCACCCGGAAGGTCGGTCTTGGCGTTCCGTTCTTCAAGCTGGCGGCGGAGAGTACCGGCGGAAGATTCTCCATTGAATCCGAGGCAGGCGTCGGAACCACGGTCAGGGCGGTTTTCATCCTGTCCCACATCGACCGCATGCCCCTGGGAGACATCAGTTCCACGATCCACACGCTGGTGGTCTACCATCCCGAGACGGATTTCGTCTACCGTTACCGCTATAACGGGAAGGAGTTTACGCTGGACACCAGGGAGTTTAAGGAGATTCTGGGAGACGTTCCGTTCTCGGAACCGGAGATCTCGGCGTACATACTTGATTTTCTGAAAGAAAACAAACTCGAAACTGATGGAGGCGCCGTCTACTAGGCGCCGGATATGGAGGTAATGATGAAATCTCTTGCAGAATTAAAAGCGATTCGTGAGAAAATGCAGAGCCAGGTCAGCCTTCGCGGCGAAGACCACGACCACATCCGCGTGATGGTCGGCATGGCCACCTGCGGCATCGCAAGCGGAGCCCGCCCCGTCCTGACCACGCTGTCCAATCTGGTTCAGGAAAGGAAGCTGACCGACAAGATCGCGGTCACTCAGACCGGCTGCATCGGTCTGTGCCAGTATGAGCCCATCGTGGAAGTGATGGAGCCCGGCAAAGACAAGGTAACCTACATCAAGATGACCCCTGAGAAGGCAGAAGAGGTGCTGGAGAGACATCTGATCGGCGGTCACGTGGTAGAGAAATACACCTTAAGTTCAGCAGGAATCAAATAAGGAGGAGACCAGATGTATCGTTCACACGTATTAGTCTGCGGCGGAACAGGATGTACTTCCTCCGGAAGCCAGCAGATTATGGAAACCCTGAAAGAAGAGATCGCAAAGAACGGTCTCGATCAGGAAGTTGCAGTCATCCAGACCGGCTGCCATGGACTCTGCGCGCTGGGTCCGATCATGATCATTTACCCGGACGCCACCTTCTACTCCATGGTGAAGAATGAAGATATTCCGGAGATCGTCTCCGAGCATTTACTGAAGGGCCGTGTTGTCACCCGTCTTCTGTATCAGGAGACCGTCACCGACACAGGCGTCAAGGCCCTGATCGATACCGATTTCTATAAGAAGCAGCACCGTATCGCCCTTCGCAACTGCGGCGTGATCAACCCGGAGAACATCGAAGAGTACATCGGCACCGGCGGCTACCAGGCCCTGGGCAAGGTACTGACCGAGATGACCCCCGACGAAGTCATCCAGGTGCTTCTTGATTCCGGTCTGCGCGGGCGCGGCGGCGCCGGCTTCCCGACCGGCCTCAAGTGGAAGTTCGCGAAGCAGAACGACGCCGATCAGAAGTATGTCTGCTGCAACGCCGACGAGGGCGACCCCGGCGCGTTCATGGACCGTTCCGTTCTGGAGGGCGACCCCCATGCGGTTCTTGAGGCTATGGCCATCGCCGGCTACGCCATCGGCGCCAGCCAGGGTTATATCTACGTCCGCGCCGAGTACCCGATCGCTGTACAGCGTCTGAAGATCGCGATCCAGCAGGCCCGCGATATGGAGCTTCTGGGTAAGGATATCTTCGGTACCGGATTTAATTTCGACATCGACTTGAGACTTGGCGCCGGCGCCTTCGTCTGCGGCGAGGAAACCGCCCTGATGACCTCCATCGAGGGCAACCGCGGCGAGCCCAGGCCCCGTCCTCCGTTCCCGGCTGTGAAGGGACTTTTTGCCAAGCCGACCATTTTGAATAACGTAGAGACTTACGCCAACATCCCGCAGATTATCATCAACGGTCCGGAATGGTTTGCCTCCATGGGTACCGAGAAGTCCAAGGGAACCAAGGTCTTCGCCCTGGGCGGCAAGATCAACAACACCGGCCTGGTGGAAGTTCCCATGGGAACCACCCTGCGCGAAGTCGTCGAGGAGATCGGCGGCGGCATCCCGGGCGGCCACAAGTTCAAAGCGGCCCAGACCGGCGGCCCGTCCGGCGGCTGCATCCCGGCGGAGCATTTCGACATCCCGATCGACTACGACAACCTGATCTCCATCGGCTCCATGATGGGTTCCGGCGGTCTGATCGTCATGGACGACACTGACTGTATGGTGGATATCGCCAAGTTCTTCCTGGAGTTCACCGTCGAGGAATCCTGCGGCAAGTGCACTCCCTGCCGTATCGGCACCAAGCGTATGCTGGAGATCCTGACGAAGATCACCGAGGGCAACGCCACGATGGAAGACCTGGATAAGCTGGAGGAGCTGTGCTACTACATCAAGGAGAACTCCCTCTGCGGCTTAGGCCAGACCGCTCCCAACCCGGTGCTCTCCACGCTGCGCTACTTCCGCGACGAGTATGAGGCGCACATCAAGGAGAAGAGATGCCCGGCCGGCGTCTGCAAGAAGCTGCTGACCTACAACATCGACAGAGAGAAGTGCATCGGCTGCGGCGCCTGTGCCCGTCAGTGTCCGGCAGGCGCTATCTCCAAGACCGACTACACGGCTCCCGGCAAGAAGCTGCCCGCAATGGCCATCGACCCGAATAAGTGCGTGAAGTGCGGCGCCTGCATGGAGAAGTGTAAGTTCAGCGCAATCTACAAAAAGTAATGGAGGAGAATCGGAATGGCGAATATTAATCTGAAAATTAACGGCATGGCAGTCAGCGCTCCGGCAGGTTCTACCATTCTGGAAGCCGCACGGCTCGCCCATATCGAGATTCCTACCCTCTGCTTCCTGAAGGATATCAACGAGATCGGCGCCTGCCGTATCTGTATCGTCGAGGTAAAGGGCGCTAAGAGCCTGGTGACCTCCTGCGTCTATCCGATCAACGAGGGCATGGAAGTATGGACCAACACCCCGAAGGTGCTGGAGTCCCGCAAGAAGACCCTTCAGCTGCTGCTTTCGAACCACAACTGCAGCTGCCTCTCCTGCGTACGCAGCGGCAACTGCGAGCTGCAGGTCCTGGCCAAGGAGCTTGGCGTGGACGACGCGAATTTCTACGCCGGCGAGAAGACTCCGTCGGAGATCGATGATTCCGCGGCTCATATGATCCGCGACAACAGCAAGTGCATCCTGTGCCGCCGCTGCGTGGCCGTCTGCGAGAAGAACCAGGGCATCGGCGTCATCGGCGCCAACAACCGTGGTTTCAAGACAGCCATCGGCTCTGCCTTTGAGATGGGCCTCGGCGAGACAAGCTGCGTATCCTGCGGTCAGTGTATCGCGGTCTGCCCGACCGGCGCCCTGCAGGAGAAGTCCCAGATCGACGAAGTTCTGGCGGCGATCGCGGATCCGGCGAAGCACGTGATCGTGCAGACCGCTCCGGCTGTCCGCGCAGGACTGGGCGAGGAGTTCGGCTATCCCATCGGCACGAATGTGGAAGGCAAGATGGCGGCCGCTCTCCGTCGGATCGGCTTCGACAAGGTATTCGACACCGACTTCGGCGCTGATCTGACCATTATGGAAGAGGCCAACGAGTTCGTGGAAAGAGTGAAGAACGGCGGCGTGCTGCCGATGATCACCTCCTGCTCCCCGGGTTGGGTCAAGTACTGCGAGCATTATTTCCCGGATATGAC
>CANQME010000046.1 GCA_947624815.1 uncultured Lachnospiraceae bacterium
CAATATATTCAGTTACCAAGGTTCCTGCTAATAAGGGAACTTTTTAAATCCACCTTTTGACTACTCAATCATATAATGAAGGCGTGGATATTCCTGAGATTAACACGGTTTTGTTTCTCCGGCCGACCGAGTCTCTGACGGTATTCTTACAGCAGCTTGGACGTGGTCTGCGGCTTTCTGAAGATAAGGAATGTTTGACAGTGCTTGACTTTATTGGACAGGCAAACAGAAAATATAATTTTGAAAATAAATATGCTGCCTTGCTCTCCAACACCACGCGCAGCGTGAGTCGAGAGATAAAGGACGGTTTTATTTCTTTACCAAGAGGCTGTTACATACAGCTCGAGAAAAAGGCGGCAAAATACATATTGGATAATATTCGTGCATCGTATGGCAATAGCTCCGCACTTGTAAGCCGCATTTCCTCTTTTACGAATGATACCGGATTGGAATTGACCCTTGCAAACTTTCTTGATTATTATCATATTGACCCGCGAGGCCTATATAAGTTTTCATCATTTTCGCGACTTTGTGTTCGGGCGGACATAAAAGCGGATTTTACGGAACCATTGGAGGAGACTTTGACTAAGGCCATGTCTCGGTTGTCGGTAATTGATTCCCGTCGTTGGATCCGCTTCCTTTTACATTTGCTGCCACAGATTGATAATGTTGATTTTGGCAAGCTTTCAGTGATGGAAAAACGTATGCTTCAGATGTTCTACATTACTGTTTGGGGGAAGGCGATTGAAGATTGGGGTGACTACGAGTTCCTGGACAATCTTTATGCACTTTCTGATAGTTCAGTGCTTTTAAACGAGCTGATTGAATTGCTGAACTATCAGTATAGTCGGATTGACTTTATTGACGCTCCGGTGGATATTGGCTTTGATTGTCCATTGGATTTACACTGCACATATACGCGAGACCAGCTTTTGGTGGCGCTGGACTTTTTGAAGCCGGGAACAGTGAGGGAAGGTGTGAAATGGTTGCAGGAGCAAAAGTTGGACGTGCTATTCGTAACGCTGAACAAGTCGGACAAAGACTATTCTCCGACAACCATGTATAACGATTATTCCATTAATGAATGGTTATTTCATTGGCAAAGTCAAAGCACTACAGCGGAGAATTCGTCTACAGGGCAGCGATACATTTATCACAAAGAGCGAGGTAGTCGTGTGTTGCTGTTCGTCCGTGAGTTTAAGGCAGATCGTATCTCCGGAGGTGCTGAAGCTTATACATTTTTGGGTACGGCAAACTATGTAAAGCATGAAGGCGAACGCCCCATGAATATTACCTGGCGGTTGGATCATCCGATTCCGGCGAAATACCTTAAGAAGACAAATAAGCTTATGGTGGGGTGATATTACCCGTGGCCCATAATGGACAAATCAAACTACTATATTATCAAGGGCGGCTTCACGAGTAAGAGGAGGTATTCTAATGTATCTAGGCCATATTTCTGACGATGGGCGGGAACAGCCTTTATCGGAGCATCTTTGTCAGACGGCGGAGCTGACAAGGCAGTTTGCGGATGTATTCCATGCAGGAGACTGGGGCTATCTTTGCGGGATCCTGCATGATATCGGAAAGTATTCGGAAGAGTTCCAGCAAAGGATCCGCGGAAAGAATATAAGAGTGGATCATTCCGCGGCGGGGGCGAAAGAGGCACAGAGCTCCAGAGCGTTTTTTGCCGCATATTGCATTGCGGGACATCACGCCGGGCTTCCTGACGGAATGTACGTGGGTGGGGCTACATCCGAAGAGTCCACGTTGGACAGCCGCCTGAAGAGACAGGTTCCGGATTATCAGGCTTATAAAAGGGAGATAAGTGTTTCATACCCGGCTTCACTGACGCTTAAGACGGATCATGGGAAATTCTGTATATCTTTTTTTATCCGCATGATCTATTCCTGCCTGGTTGACGCAGATTATCTGGATACCGAGGCATTTATGAAAGATCGGAAACGAAAATTGCCGGATGTTTCCATGTCCGAACTGAAGAGCAGGCTGGACAGCTGGATTGAGCCGTGGCTTGCAGCCGGGACGGATGCTCCGGCAGATTCCGCCGATTTTGCCGGAGATCAGGAAAGGCAAACAGCGTCAAAGTTTCTGAATGTAAGAAGAACAAATATTCTTAAGGCATGTATCCGCGGGGGAAACGGCGGGCAGGGTATTTATCATCTGACAGTTCCGACCGGCGGAGGCAAGACAGTGTCTTCGATGGCCTTCGCACTCAATCACGCGGTGAAGCATGGCCTCCGTCGGATCATCTATGTGATTCCTTATACCAGTATCATTGAGCAGAATGCAGATGTATTTCGAAAAATGCTGGGCGCTGAATATGTGTTGGAGGACCACAACAATGTGGAGTATCCGGACGGGGAGGAATTAGATCCGAAACAGCTCGCGGCGGAGAACTGGGATATGCCAGTTGTGGTGACGACGAACGTACAGTTTTTTGAATCTCTGTTTGCCAGTCAGTCTTCCAAATGCCGCAAGCTTCACAATATTGCAGGCAGCGTCCTGATTTTCGATGAAGCGCAGATGCTGCCGAACGACTAT
Organism: uncultured Lachnospiraceae bacterium; assembly: GCA_947624815.1. GTDB lineage: Bacteria > Bacillota > Clostridia > Lachnospirales > Lachnospiraceae > UBA3402. The sequence goes on from CANQME010000046.1 coordinate 2,563, forward strand.
TTAAAGCCGTGTCTGCAGGCGATCAGCGAGTTGGTCCTGAATTATGGATGTACAGCGGTGCTTTGTACAGCGACTCAGCCGTCACTTCAGTCATTCTTTTCATCGAAGCTGCTGCGGGGGGAACTTTGCCCGAATGTGGAAGAACAATATGAGGCATTTCGACGGACGGTACTTGTGAAGGATGAAGATATGACGGAGGAAGAACTGGTACGACGGCTGGGAGCGGAATCGCAAGTGCTTTGCATTCTGAATACGCGGGCGCAGGTTCGGAAGATTTATGAGAAGATGGAGGAGCGGGAGGGCTTGTTCCATCTGTCCACTTATATGTATCCGGAGCATAGAAGAAGAGTTTTGGCTGAGATCCGTGAGAGATTGAAATCACAGAAAGTTTGCCGCGTGATTGCGACCAGCCTGGTAGAGGCCGGTGTAGACCTGGATTTTCAGACCGTATATCGAGAGGCAGCCGGGCTGGACAGTGTGATCCAGGCAGCAGGACGCTGTAACCGGGAGGGACGCAGAGCAGCGAAAGACTGCAGAACGCATGTGTTTCATTTCATTCAGGGAGAACGGCACAGAAATCTTTCCGTCAGGCAGGGGAAGGAGATTGCGGAGGAAGTAATGGCTCTCTACGAGAAGATGGACTCTCTGGAAGCAATTCATGAGTATTTTGACAGACTGCACGTTGTAAAAGGGAACAGTTTGGATAAAAAGAAAATTCTTCAGCGGCTGAACGAGGCTGGGACGGCAGCTATCCCATTTCGAACCATAGCGGATGACTTTAAGATCATCACGGATGATACAAGGAGCATTCTGATCGCGCGGGAGCCGGAGCCCAAATGGCTGGAGGAGAGGTTGCGCTTTGGGGAGAGAAACAGGAAACTGATGAGGGCAGTGGGGCGATATTCGGTGAATGTCTATGAAAACACCTATAAAGATTTGCGGGATGCTGGACTTCTGGAGGAAATCGATGAGAGAATAACGGTCCTGACGGATGTTGACCGGTATTCAGAAGAAACAGGATTGAATGTTAATGTGGGTCTGGGAGAAGGGGTGTTTTTTTGAATGTTTGCCAAGCAGAGATGTCTTATTTCTGGAACTTGGATGACTTCAAGTCTTGAAATGTGATAAACTATAAGCAGAAGGAGGTGACACAAGATGTCTTATGGAATCAAAGTTCATGTATGGGGGGATTATGCGCTCTTCTCGCGCCCCGAGCTCAAGGTAGAACGCTGCACTTACGACATGATCACACCATCTGCGGCTAGGGGACTGCTGGAGAGTGTCTACTGGCATCCAGGCTTGCGTTGGCGCATAGATAAGATCTATGTATGTAAGCCGATCCGTTTTACCAGTGTCCGCCGCAACGAGATCAAGAGCAAAGCCCTGGCGAGCAGTGCCCTGAGCGTCATGAACGGAAGCAGAAAGGACATCAGTATCAGCAGCAAAAAGGAGATCGTACAGAGAGCCGCATTGATCCTGAAGGATGTGGATTACGTGATCGAGGCTCATTTTGACATGACAGAGCGGGCCAATGAAACGGATAATCCCGGCAAATTCAAGGATATTATTATGCGGCGTCTGCGACAGGGAGCCTGCTATCATCAGCCGTATTTTGGCTGTCGGGAATTCCCGGCCAGCTTCGGACTCTTTGAGGAGGACGAGGTGGGGACTGCTTATCCGGGGGAGCGGAAGGATCTGGGAGTTATGTTGTATGATATGGAATACAAGGATGAGGGACAGATTCAACCGATGTTTTTCCGGGCCGTTTTGGAGGATGGAGTTCTGAATCTGGAAAACTGTGAGGTGATGCGATGATTTTGCAGGCATTAGCCGGTTATTATGAGCAACTGGCGGAAGCGGGAAAGGTGGCACGTCCTGGATGGGGGCAGGCGAAGGTATCTTTTGCTCTGAATCTGGGAGAGGATGGCAGAATCATGAGTGTGTTACCGCTCAAACAGGAGGATCAGCGGGGCAAGAAGACTGTATGGGTCCCGCAGCTTATGAAGGTACCGGAACCGGTGGCACGCACAGTAGGGATATCTGCGAATTTTCTCTGTGATAATTCCGGATATCTGCTTGGGATTGACCGGAAGGGAAAGCCGGAACGAGCAAAACAGTGTTTTCAGGCGGCCAGAGATCTGCATCTGGACATTCTGAAGGACTGCAGCAGCGGCGCGGCGCGGGCAGTGAAGGCTCATTTTGAAAACTGGGATATTCAGTCAGGAGAAAGCTGTGAAGCATTTTTGGCGGATAAGGAGGAATTGTTTTCCGGAGTCAATCTGGTATTCCGATATGCCGGGGAGTATGTTCAGAATGACCCGGAGATCCTGAAAGCGTGGGAGAATTACCGCGATCAAAATGAAGCGGATGAGAAAGGCCTCTGCATGGTTTCCGGGGAACAAGATGAGATCGCAAGGATTCATACCGCGATCAAGGGGGTACCCGGGGCACAGTCCAGTGGGGCAGCCCTGGTGTCCTTTAACGCGCCGTCGTTTGAGTCCTATGGAAAGGAACAGAGCTATAACGCTCCGGTTGGCAAACGGGCCATGTACGCATACACGGCGGCTCTGAATTATCTGCTTCGTGACAACAAGCATCGGAGTATCATAGGGGATACGGCGGTGGTTTATTGGGCGGAGAACGGGGAAACTGCATATCAGGATATTTTCGCTGAGATGATGGATCCAAAACCGGAGACCCAGGATGTTCTGAACGATGTATTTAAACGACTGCAGCAGAAAAAGGCTGTTGATACGGAAGATATCCGGGACAAGCTTTCGTTTGCGGAACGTTTTTATGTGCTGGGGCTGGCGCCTAACGCGGCCAGACTTTCCGTGAGATTCTTTTACCGTGACAGTTTTGAGAATATTCTGAGGAATCTGGAGAATCATTACGAGAACATGGATATCCGCAGGCCGAGTTGGGATCAGAACCGCTATATGGGCCTGTGGCGTATGCTGCAGGAGACGGTCAATAAGAAATCTAAAGACAAGTCTCCGACTCCGTATATGGCGGCTGCAGCGTTCCGGGCCGTGCTTTCCGGTGCTCCTTATCCTGCGTCACTATATACAGATGTGCTTCGCAGGATCCGTGCGGAGCAGGACGACAGTGAAAGCCATATTGAGAAGATTACCCCGGGACGTGCAGCGATCATAAAGGCGTTTTTAATTAGAAATGGCAAAAAGGAGGTTTCGGTAGAGTTGGACGAGAAGAATACAAACATCGCATATGTGCTTGGAAGAGAGTTTGCGGTTCTGGAGGAGATCCAGGAGAAGGCAAATCCAGGAATCAACGCCACGATCAAAGACCGGTATTTCAATTCAGCCTGTGCAACGCCGGCAGTGGTGTTCCCGATTTTGTTCCGGCTGAAGAACAGCCATATGAAAAAGATTACGGATAAAGGCACAGAAATTCATTATGAAAAGCTTCTCGGGGATCTGCAGACCAGGATCACGGTAACAGAAGGACAGACAACCGCATACCCGAAACGCCTGACGCTGGAGGAGCAGGGAATGTTTATTTTGGGATATTATCATCAGACACAGAAACGATATGAAAAAAATAATAAGGAGGAGAAATGAAATGGCGGAAGCAATTAAAAACAGGTATGAATTTGTGATTTTATTTGATGTGGAGAATGGCAATCCCAACGGTGATCCTGACGCCGGAAATCTTCCCCGTATTGATCCGGAAAGCGGTTATGGTCTGGTGACGGACGTATGCCTGAAGCGGAAGATCCGCAATTATGTTCAGACAGTGAAGGAAGATGAAAAAGGATATCAGATTTATATTAAGGAGGACGTCCCCCTGAACCGGAGCGACAGCCTGGCCTATGAGTATCTGGGCGTCGACGAAAAGAGCGTGAAGGAAGCCAAGAAAACAGATCCTGATATCGATGTGAAGATTCGTGATTTTATGTGCAGGAATTTCTATGATATCCGTACATTCGGCGCAGTTATGACGACATTTGTAAAGGCGGCTTTGAATTGCGGGCAGGTGCGCGGCCCCGTGCAGCTCGGATTTGCCAGAAGTATCGATCCGATCGTCAGCCAGGAGGTGACGATCACGAGAGTGGCGATCACGACGGAAAAGGATGCAGAGAACAAGAATACAGAGATGGGCAGGAAAAACATCGTTCCTTATGCGCTTTATCGGGCAGAAGGGTATGTCTCCGCGAACCTGGCAAGAAAGATCACCGGATTTTCGGAAGAGGATCTTGAGCTTCTCTGGGAGGCCATCATTAATATGTTTGAGATCGATCATTCGGCAGCAAGAGGGAAAATGGCTGTTCGGGAATTGATCGTTTTTAAGCACAGTAAAGAGCTGGGAGACTGCCCGGCCTATAAACTGTTTGACGCAGTACATGTGACCAGGAAGCCGGATGTGGTCTATCCGCGCAGATACAGTGATTATGAGGTTGAAATCTGCCGCGATGAGATTCCCGACACAGTGGAGGTATCAAGGAAGATCTGATGGAATATGAAGAGGACGATTATCTGTTGCTTTCCGGGATCCAGCATTACGTGTTCTGCAAGCGGCAGTGGGCGCTGATCCATATTGAACAGCAGTGGCAGGAAAATCTACATACGGTGGAGGGAAATCTTCTTCATAAAAGAGCGCATGATTCGTTTTCTTATGAGAAACGAGGGGGACTGCTGACGGTACGCGGCCTGCGGATCCATTCCCGACAACTCGGCTTCAGCGGAGAATGTGATGTGGTAGAGTTTCATGAGGACAGCGGAGGAACGCGGCTGTCCGGTCACAAGGGACTCTATCGTCCTTATCCGGTGGAATACAAAAAGGGCAGCCCGAAGACAACGGATGCAGATATTCTTCAGATGGCAGCGCAGGCGATGTGTCTGGAAGAAATGTTCTGTGTTCCCGTTCAGGCAGGGGCGCTTTATTACGGCGAAGTCAGAAGGAGGGAGAACGTGCTCATCGACGATGCAATGAGAGAAAAGGTGAAGGAGATTGCCGCGGATATGCATCGTATGTATGAAAGAAGGTATACTCCTCGGGTTCGCTGGTCTAAGGGCTGTTCCGCCTGCTCTTTGAAGGACATTTGCCTGCCCAGGATGGGGAAGATGGCTTCGGCCGGAACGTATATCGATGACAGGCTGAGAGAAGGGGGCTTATGAAAAAACTTCTGAATACACTGTATCTTACGTCTCCGGACCATTATTTGTCACTGGAAGGAGAAAATGTGGTTGTCCGGGACGGAGAGGAAACGGTCGGGCGTGTGCCGCTGCATAATCTGGAGGCGATCGTATCCTTTGGGTATCGCGGGGCCAGCCCGGCCCTGATGGGAGCATGTGCGGAGAAAGGGATCGATCTGTGTTTTCTCACGCCGCAGGGGAAATTCCTTGCCAGGATATGCGGGAAGGTGCGAGGAAATGTGATCCTCAGAAAGAATCAGTTTGAAGCGGCGCGAGATGAGGCGATCAGCTGCAGGATCGCGAGGAATTTTATTCTGGGAAAGGTATTTAATTCCCGCTGGGTGTTGGAGAGGACTCTGAGGGACCACGAAATGCAGATCGATGCGGAACGGGTAAGCCAGGTTTCACAGAGTCTGCAGCAATCCCTGTCCGTAATACGGGCATGTGCGGATCCTGCTCAGCTGCGCGGACTGGAAGGTGAAGCTGCGAGCCAATATTTCGGAGTGTTCGATGAGATGATTCTTCAGCAGAAGGAGGTCTTCCGCTTCGCGGGACGTAACAGACGCCCTCCGTTGGACCGGGTCAATGCCCTGTTGTCATTTTCCTATACGCTTTTGACAAGCATGGTATCTTCAGCTCTGGAGAGCGTGGGGTTGGATCCCTATGTGGGATTTCTTCATACAGACCGGCCGGGAAGGGTTTCGCTTGCGCTTGATCTGATGGAGGAGCTCAGGCCGGTGTTGGCGGATCGCTTTGTTCTGACTCTGATTAACCGAAATATAGTCTCTGCGAAAGATTTTTCGGTTCAGGAAAATGGGGCAGTTCTTCTAAAGGATGATGCCCGCAAGCGGATTCTTACGGAATGGCAGAACAAAAAGAAGGAGACGATCCGGCATCCATTCTTAGACGAAAAGGTAGAATGGGGGATGGTTCCGTTTGCCCAGGCGATGCTGCTGTCCAGGTATTTGCGGGGAGATCTGGATGAATATCCGCCTTTGCTATGGAAGTAGGTGAAATATGCTGGTTTTGATCACATATGATGTCAACACGGAATCGGAAGCCGGAAAACGTCGCCTGAGAAAAGTAGCTAAGCAGTGCGTTAACTATGGCAGACGTGTCCAGAATTCTGTGTTTGAGTGTATTCTGGATCATGCACAGTGTGTTCAGTTGAAGGCGTCACTCTTGGAACTGATCGACCAGGAGAAGGACAGCGTGCGGTTTTACTATCTGGGCAATAATCATAAGACAAAGGTTGAGCACATCGGAGTAGATCGTGGCCTGGACCTGGAGGGTACAATGATATTATAAGGACAGCTAGAGAAGGTGCGAACCGGAAGCAGACATGAAATCCCAGGGAGATTCGCACCGAAAAAGAGAAGAAAATGGGGAGGTGAGCGCTGCCTGGCGCAGTATTGTTTCTTATGATATTGATGTTTTTGAAGTAAAAATGATTATAATGATTGTGCATTTTTGTGCATAGTTGCTGTCGCTCCCCGCTAGGGGAGCGTGGATTGAAATAAAGGAGAATGAAGCGTTGCGTGAGGAATGCACGAGTCGCTCCCCGCTAGGGGAGCGTGGATTGAAATCACCTCGGCGTAGCCTCTGGCGCCGTCGATCCATGGTCGCTCCCCGCTAGGGGAGCGTGGATTGAAATTGCGACGTAATTATTAACCGTTGGGAGGAGTACAGTCGCTCCCCGCTAGGGGAGCGTGGATTGAAATCTGCAGCTCTGGTCTGGGTGGTGCCGGTCTGGCGTCGCTCCCCGCTAGGGGAGCGTGGATTGAAATTCAGTAAAATTTACTGTGGATAGAGGGGTATCTCGTCGCTCCCCGCTAGGGGAGCGTGGATTGAAATATCAAAGACCCGTAAAAGTATCGCGGAAGTATCAGTCGCTCCCCGCTAGGGGAGCGTGGATTGAAATAAATCAATATCAATAACGTGTATCGTCCCAAGATGTCGCTCCCCGCTAGGGGAGCGTGGATTGAAATCTGCTCCCCTGCTGCCGCTTCCTGCTCCCTTGAGTCGCTCCCCGCTAGGGGAGCGTGGATTGAAATCGGTATAAGAGAGGCCCTTGTTCAGCTTCAGCTTGTCGCTCCCCGCTAGGGGAGCGTGGATTGAAATATGGTTCTAATGTGCCGGCCGGTCAGCGTCGTCCGGTCGCTCCCCGCTAGGGGAGCGTGGATTGAAATTTATTGGTGTAGTTGAAGGTGTCCTTGTTATTTGGTCGCTCCCCGCTAGGGGAGCGTGGATTGAGATAGGCGGCCGTTGTTGTACTTGTTGGGGATAGCCTGTCGCTCCCCGCTAGGGGAGCGTGGATTGAAATCCGTATATAACGGATTGTTCCGCGCTGGGACGCGGTCGCTCCCCGCTAGGGGAGCGTGGATTGAAATTTTGAGCGAGAATGCCTGTTATCAGAGCAGCCTGGTCGCTCCCCGCTAGGGGAGCGTGGATTGAAATATTGGCGACATATAGAATGTTTTGGCAACATCATCGTCGCTCCCCGCTAGGGGAGCGTGGATTGAAATGCTGCCGGTGTGCGGAATACGCCAAACATAGGCCCGTCGCTCCCCGCTAGGGGAGCGTGGATTGAAATAACAATCTCTGGCCTATCGAGTATGCCGTTTTCGTCGCTCCCCGCTAGGGGAGCGTGGATTGAAATCTCCTTGTCGGCAGAAGATCCCGGTTGTCGAATGTCGCTCCCCGCTAGGGGAGCGTGGATTGAAATTCCATGATGATCACATCCGGCAGAATCTTCCGCGTCGCTCCCCGCTAGGGGAGCGTGGATTGAAATCGGGTCAGCAAATTGTACTCTCGTTGTTCCATCTGTCGCTCCCCGCTAGGGGAGCGTGGATTGAAATTGAGAAAGATCTGGGCTTAGATATTGATTTTGTAGTCGCTCCCCGCTAGGGGAGCGTGGATTGAAATCGGATCCATGGAAGAATGGTGCGTACCTTGCCCTGTCGCTCCCCGCTAGGGGAGCGTGGATTGAAATGAGAAGATCCTCGGCCTCATCCCGGCAGTGATCGCGTCGCTCCCCGCTAGGGGAGCGTGGATTGAAATATTCAGGGCCGTTACAGGCTGGCCGATTCGGCAGATGGTCGCTCCCCGCTAGGGGAGCGTGGATTGAAATAGTTTAGAAAGCAGCTCATCGGCATTATCCTCCAGGTCGCTCCCCGCTAGGGGAGCGTGGATTGAAATTGGACGCCCATGTGCTCCAGCACGACCATCCACCCGTCGCTCCCCGCTAGGGGAGCGTGGATTGAAATCCGCACTCGTGGATGACCATCGGCCGATGCTTCGGGTCGCTCCCCGCTAGGGGAGCGTGGATTGAAATCACGCGACATATAGAAAGGCGGTGACTGTATATTGTCGCTCCCCGCTAGGGGAGCGTGGATTGAAATAACGAAGCTGTGCTGACGAAGCAGGGGATCGAGCGTCGCTCCCCGCTAGGGGAGCGTGGATTGAAATTCAATAGCTTGATCAGATGTAGTATAATTAGGTAGTCGCTCCCCGCTAGGGGAGCGTGGATTGAAATAAATACGGCGACGTAGCAATCGTCCAAAAGGCCGTCGCTCCCCGCTAGGGGAGCGTGGATTGAAATATATCTGCTCTGGGACATTTCGCTTACTTCCATGTCGCTCCCCGCTAGGGGAGCGTGGATTGAAATCTTTGCCTTTTCTGCAGGCGTAGCTGTCCGGTATGTCGCTCCCCGCTAGGGGAGCGTGGATTGAAATGTGAGCATTGAATCTATACTCAGGGATTACAGCGGTCGCTCCCCGCTAGGGGAGCGTGGATTGAAATTCCAGCTATGGTAAAATGGTAGCATGAGGGGAGGTCGCTCCCCGCTAGGGGAGCGTGGATTGAAATTGTGCGATTCCCTGCAGCTGCTCAACGACAAAAGTCGCTCCCCGCTAGGGGAGCGTGGATTGAAATTGCAGATGGCGGTGGATGCGGGAGGTGTTAAACTTGTCGCTCCCCGCTAGGGGAGCGTGGATTGAAATCATCCCATCACCTTAAATCCCCACACATGGCCGGAGTCGCTCCCCGCTAGGGGAGCGTGGATTGAAATGAGTTTTGTCCTTGTGCGCCCATTATATAACCAGAAAGTCGCTCCCCGCTAGGGGAGCGTGGATTGAAATACCCGTCTGGACCGGTGGTTCCGCTCCGTCGCCGGTCGCTCCCCGCTAGGGGAGCGTGGATTGAAATCGCATGGGTTCCGCCCTCGCCCTCGAACGTGTCGAGTCGCTCCCCGCTAGGGGAGCGTGGATTGAAATATGAAATCACCCGCAAATTGCCTTTAATTTCCCGGTCGCTCCCCGCTAGGGGAGCGTGGATTGAAATAAGGTCAGAAAACGGAAAGTCGCTTGTGCTTTCAAGTCGCTCCCCGCTAGGGGAGCGTGGATTGAAATTCTGTACCACTAACCTCTGTAGGGATAAGCAACGTCGCTCCCCGCTAGGGGAGCGTGGATTGAAATTCCGCATCGATCCGCCGTGCGAATTCCTCGTGTTGTCGCTCCCCGCTAGGGGAGCGTGGATTGAAATACGTGCTCCAGGTACCACTGATAGGTGTCTGAGGTCGCTCCCCGCTAGGGGAGCGTGGATTGAAATCTGTTACTTTGTTCTGGTATCCGAATATGTCCAGTCGCTCCCCGCTAGGGGAGCGTGGATTGAAATTCACTCTCCCCACGCTGTTTAATTCGTTCTTAAGTCGCTCCCCGCTAGGGGAGCGTGGATTGAAATCTGGGAACGAACCCGATGCAGGAAGTCAAGAAGCTGTCGCTCCCCGCTAGGGGAGCGTGGATTGAAATACTTGCAGCCGGTCCGCATTGACCCAGCCCATCTGGTCGCTCCCCGCTAGGGGAGCGTGGATTGAAATAACGTACTGAAGGATGATATTCTGGATTTTTCGGAAGTCGCTCCCCGCTAGGGGAGCGTGGATTGAAATATGGTCGACGCGGTAAAAATATTTTGCAATATCCAGGTCGCTCCCCGCTAGGGGAGCGTGGATTGAAATTTCCTTTGTGTGGCCTTTCTGGACCTTCGGGTGATGTCGCTCCCCGCTAGGGGAGCGTGGATTGAAATGCAGTGTCCAGCCCTACGACGGCACATCGGGGGAAGTCGCTCCCCGCTAGGGGAGCGTGGATTGAAATGTCGTGACAGAGGGAAACATGAACGGAGGACGGGGTCGCTCCCCGCTAGGGGAGCGTGGATTGAAATGATACCCATATTACATCCTTCGTCACCTCGTCCGTCGCTCCCCGCTAGGGGAGCGTGGATTGAAATATACGCCTGGGCGGATTGTACCGGACCCGCGTAGGTCGCTCCCCGCTAGGGGAGCGTGGATTGAAATTGAGATCGAGTCGAAGATCGGAGTGCTTCAGGAGTCGCTCCCCGCTAGGGGAGCGTGGATTGAAATTACAAGGACCATACCGTAACGCGCCGCCGGAAGTTGTCGCTCCCCGCTAGGGGAGCGTGGATTGAAATTACATGGAGCCGGGGACCTACGCGCCGGAAGACAGTCGCTCCCCGCTAGGGGAGCGTGGATTGAAATTGGGACGATTGCAATTTATACGGAATGGCGAACATGTCGCTCCCCGCTAGGGGAGCGTGGATTGAAATACGCTGAACGAACTGGATGACCTCCGGGTGAAGTGTCGCTCCCCGCTAGGGGAGCGTGGATTGAAATATCGCCATCAATGAGAAATACTCCGAGGGAGGCAAGTCGCTCCCCGCTAGGGGAGCGTGGATTGAAATTCTCCTTTTCTATGTGTGTTGTTTTGTCGGCGGGTCGCTCCCCGCTAGGGGAGCGTGGATTGAAATGTCAGCGTGATGGCCACATTCGCGCCCTGTGCCGTCGCTCCCCGCGAGGGGAGCATGGATTAAACTTCCATTTCCCACTCGGATGTGGTACAATAAGATGTCGCTTTCCGCTAGGGGGGCGTGGATTGAACTTAAACGAGGGGGAATATTTGTGAAGACAATACACGTAGTCGCAGCCGTGATCACCCATGATTATTCTGTTTTCGCCACCCAGCGCGGCTACGGCGAATTCAAAGGCGGCTGGGAGTTCCCTGGGGGCAAGATCGAGCCCGGCGAGACGCCCAGACAGGCACTTAAGCGGGAAATCATGGAAGAACTTGGCGCGGAGATTGAGGTGGGAGACTGGATTGACAGAATCGAGTACGATTATCCGAATTTCCATCTCTCCATGGATTGCTACAGGTGTACAATTCGTTCGGGCAAGCTGATTCTGAAAGAGCACGAGTCCGCCCTGTGGCTGACGAAGGATATGTTGGACAGCGTGGACTGGCTGCCGGCGGATCGGATCGTGGTCGGGAAGGTACGGGAATATTTGCAGAAGGTAGAAGCGTGATAGAGACTGCAGTATGGAATGAGGAAAGAGAGACTAATATTGAAGAGGGGGAACACTGATGCAGCAGGCACAGACATATACGGAGAATGATTGGAAACTATTTCGAAGGAGAATTCCTGAATGGCAGGAAAACTATATGGGCAGGCTCATAGAAGAGTATATGGCGATTCTGGGAAGGAGAGACACAAATCCTTCCGATCGGTTCTGGCAATTGGCGGAACGGATTGAAAAAGATAAAAAAGATGCTGGCGTGCAGCTGAGGATGAGCCGCTCACGCCTTATTTTCAATATGATATCGCTTTTGGAGGAAGGGGCGATTTCTATGGAAGATCTGGATGGGTTTAGTGATACATTGAAAGAAACGGTAAGCCAATTTTTGGAGAGATAAGGAGGATATTTATACTATGGACATCATTCAGGCAATAAAGGAGCGCCACTCCGTGCGCGCCTACACGATGCAGAAGATCGAGGAGGAGAAGCGGCAGCGGCTTCAGACGGTCGTTGACGAATGCAACGCCGAAGGGAAGCTTAATATTTTTATCCGGTACGATGATCCGGAGGGCTTTGATTCGCGGATGGCGCATTACGGGAGCTTCCGCAATGTGAACAATTACATCGTGCTGGCGGGGCCGGCGGACCGGGATATTGAGGAGGCCTGCGGATATTACGGGGAACGGCTCGTTTTGGAGGCGCAGATGCTGGGCCTGAATACCTGCTGGGTGGCGCTGACATTTAATAAGAAAATGGTGCAGAAGCTGATCCCCGAGGGGCAGAAGCTGTGCATGGTGATCGCGCTGGGTTACGGCGAGAGCCAGGGTACTGCCCATAAGGGCAAATCGCTGGAACAGCTGGTTGTCTCGAAGGGCGTTATGCCGGACTGGTTCCGGAAGGGAGCCGAGGCGGCGATGCTGGCGCCGACAGCGGTGAACCAGCAGAAGTTTGAGATGGGCGTGAAGGATGGAGAGCCGGTGATCCGCATCGCAGGACGGGGCTTCTACACGAAGACGGATCTGGGGATCGTGAAGTACCATTTCGAAGCGGCGTCTGGGCGGAAGGTGCGGCTTTCGGATGAGAAGGAATCTTGATACACGGATAGAAGCCTGAACCGTTACATGCAGGTGCAGGGGCTATTGCCCTGGCGGATATTCCCGCGCGGCCTTCTGGTAACAGTACGAATAACTGAAGAACAGGACCACATCCGCGCCAATCCATGCCAGAACCTCTGCCAGAAAGATCCCCTCCTGCCCGAGCGTGACGGACAGCAGCGGAGCGGAGCCGGTGCGCATGACGAATTCGCAGATGCCGCTGGCCATGGGAAGCACGGTATTGCCCATACCCTGGATGCAGGAGCGGGTCACATGGAGGTAATAAAGCGTCGGCAGGGCGGCGCTCATGACGAACAGGTAATGGTAGGCGATGTCCAGCGTCTCTTTGACGGTCGCCGCGTCGCCGGAGATAAAGAAACGCAGGATCGTCCGCCCGCCGGCGATCATGGCGGTCAGAATCGCGAATGAAGTTACCGCGGCGATCAGAAGCGCAGTGCGGTAGCCGTCGCGGATGCGGGTCACCTTGCCTGCGCCCAGGTTCTGTCCGGCGTAGGTGGTCATGGCGTAACCGTAGGAAGTGGCGGCCATTTCCAGCAGACCGTAGAGCTTGTTGGTGGCGGTATAGGCGGCCAGGAAGAGGACGCCGAAGCCGTTGACCAGGTACTGGATGATCATGCCGCCGATGGAAATGACAATGTTCTGAAATGCCATCGGCAGGCCCAGACCGGCCAGCCGCGTGCAGGTGCCGGCGCGCAGCTGCAGATCTTCACGCCTCAGCCGCAGGATGTCGATCCTGCGTATTTTTATATAGCAGAAAATTCCGGCGAAGACCTGGGCGATGACAGTGGCGGCCGCTGCGCCGGTCACGCCGTAACCTAAGCCGGCTACGAACCACAGATCCAGCCCGATATTGATCAGAGATGCGAAAACCATGGCGTAGAGCGGCGTTTTGCTGTCTCCGAGAGAACGCAGCATACTTGCGAGAAGGTTATAGGTTATCGTAACGGGCAATCCCCAGATGATGGTCCGAAGGTAGCCTTCGGCGTCATGAAAAACGGTGCCCGGAGTATTCAGGATCTGTAGTGAGAAAACGGCAAGCGCCTGACCGGATGCCACCAGAACAACGGCCAGAAGCGCGGACAGGAATATGGAATTGGCGACTACGTTCCGCAGCTGTCTGGGACGGGCGGCGCCGAATTCCTGGGCCATCCAGATGGAAAATCCCTGTGTGAAGCCCTGAACGGTGCCCATTTCCAGCCAGGTCAGCCAGTCGGTGGCGCCGACGGCCGCGATGGCATTGACGCCGAGAACCTGGCCGACGATCATCGTGTCGGCCACCATATAGAACTGCTGAAACAGGTTGCCGATCATAAGCGGCAGTGCAAATGTGAAGATAAGGCGGCCGGGACGGCCGTCGGTCATGCTGCGGGTCTGGGTCATAGATAAAACAGCCTCATTTTCAAAAAAGTACAATGTGTTTCCGATGTTGGCAAATCTCTTCCGAGATTTTACCATATTTCATGCAAAATGGGAAGAGGAAGCGGATAAATCCCGGGAATCCCGGTATGCCCGGTATGCAAATCCCGGCATGACCGGTATGTGTCTGCATGTGCCGGCATGAGTCGATAAGGAATCTGCTTGTGAGAACCGCCTAACTGGAGTATAATGTTGGCATGCCGGCTGAAACGGGGCTGTGGGAATAGCCGTCCGTTTTACGGGGGCGACTGGAAGCCGGCCGTTTCATAAGAACAGAGAAGGAGAACAGACACAGATGTTAGAGATTGGGAAAAAGGCTCCGGAATTTACTCTTCCGGATCAGAACGGACAGATGCATTCGCTGAAGGATTATCAGGGACGTAAGGTCATTCTTTATTTCTATCCGAAGGACAATACCTCCGGCTGTACCGCACAGGCGTGCGGCTTCGCGGAGCTGTATCCGCAGTTTACGGAGAAGGGCGCGGTAGTTTTAGGCGTCAGTAAGGACAGTGTGGCGTCTCATAAGAAGTTCGAACAGAATTATGGGCTGTCGTTCACGCTTCTGGCGGATCCGGAGCTTGAGGCGATCCAGGCTTATGACGTCTGGCAGGAGAAGAACATGTACGGCAGGAAGACGATGGGAATCGTGCGAACCACGTATCTGATCGATGAGAACGGCGTGATCGAGAAGGCATTTTCCAAGGTGAAGGCGAAGGAGAATCCTCAGCAGATGCTGGAGCTGCTGTGAATGGTGAGCGGGCAGGAGATACCATAGCGGATGCTGAGACTGCTATAAGCGATGAGCAGGCAAGTGGCTGACAGAGATTCCAAGTGTAATCTGGCACATGTGCGAACAGGATGCAGAAGATAGAAGCAGAAGATAAGGAAAGAGGTATGGCTGTTTTGCTGCTGAGGTGAGGAAGTTGATAGAGCGAGAACTGAAGAATTTTAATCTTCGCCAGATCGCGGAATCGGGACAGTGCTTTCGAATGCGGGAAATCCGCGTGGAAGAAATTCCGAGAGCAAAAGTCCAAAACGAGGAGAGCCTGCGGGCAGGGAGTGCTAAAGCGGCGCCAGACGGAGCCATTTTGGCCGGAACGGAAGAGGGGCGGCCTCGGGGAGATGCCGGTGCAGACTTGCCGGAGGTCATGGCGTACCGGGTGATCGCCGGTTCCCGTATGACCGATCTCGTTCAGCGCGGCAGCCTGGTCACATTCTGCTGCGGGGAAGAGGAATTTCCGTTTTGGGAAAGCTATTTCGATCTGCAGACGGATTATTCGGCGTACATAGCCTCGATCGATGAGAAGGATAATTACCTGCAGGCGGCGGCCGCCTTCGGCAGCGGGATCCGGATTCTCCGGCAGGATGTGTGGGAGATGATCATCACATTCGTGATCTCCCAGCAGAAGACGATCCCGAATATCAAGGCGCTGGTGGAAGCGATCTGCCGGGAATACGGGACCTGGATAGATACGGCGGCGGGAGCCGGTCCTGTGGGAAGCGCAGGTGCCGGTGCGGAGACCGGTTACTATGCGTTTCCCTCGCCTGAGCAGCTGAACATTGCGACGTTTGAGGAGCTGCTGGCCCTGAAGCTAGGCTATCGGGCCAAATACCTGAAACGGATCTGCGAAGACGTCTGTAATGGGGCGCTGGATCTGCGTCTTCTAGGACAGATGCGTTATTCCGCCGCCATGGCGTACCTGCAGGGCTTCTACGGCATCGGCGAGAAGGTGGCCAACTGCGTCTGCCTGTTCGGCCTTCATCATGTGGAAGCATTTCCCGTCGATACCTGGATCCGCAGGATACTGATGCGGGAGTACGCCTGCCGCTGCCGCAGATCGACGCTTGAGCGGCTGCCGGAGGCGCGGCAGTGCAAGTATCTGGTCAGGCGGTATTTTGCCAGATATCGGGGCTATGCGGGAGTGATGCAGCAGTACCTGTTCTATTATGAAAGAATGGCCCGGGGATAAAGAATTACGGTTTCGGGAACGTGCCTCTGCCGGCGCCGCGGCGGATCAGAAACGCAGTTTTCAGGCGCTGCGGCGCGGAAAACGGACGTGTGCGGCAGGGCTATATTCGCACTGCGACACGCTAAAGCGATAAAATTCTGCCGGAATTTTCCGGGAGATCGCCGGCAATTTTGTGGATTTTTTTCATTGAAAATGATGGTCCCGTATGCTATCATTATTTCATTATTTTTGAAAACGCAACGGCAGAGAAGGAGACTCTTGCCACGGAACCTGACAGGAAGACGGCGTCACCGACTGAGAGCGCGGTCATGGGGGAAACGGCGAAGGGAACGCTCCGGAGCCGGTATGTCGAAACAGCAGTAGGCATATCCGTCGGCACACGTTACGTGCATACGAGAGGAGATGCGTGCGTCTGCCGCAGGCAGACAGCATTTCAATGCGGGTGGTACCGCGGGATCCGAAGGAACATGTCCCGTCCCGGAATACAAGAGAGTATTCCGGGACTTTTTTTCGCGAAAGCAAGTATTACAGCGCCATCCCCCGCAGCCTGCCGGCCGCCGGCCCTGCAGGCAGGAGCCGGAGGACGGAAGGCTGTGGGAGAGCGGGCATTGGAACAATGCCCGCGACCGAGAAAACGCAAAGCGTTTTCGAGGTGGCGCGAGCGACAAAAGCCTGCCGGCCGCCGGCCCTGCAGGCAGGAGCCGGAGGACGGAAGGCAGCGGGAGAGCGGGCATTGGAACAATGCCCGCGACCGAGAAAACGCAAAGCGTTTTCGAGGTGGCGCGAGCGACAAAAGCCGCCAGCCCGCCGGCCCTGCAGGCAGGAGCCGGAGGACGGAAGGCAGCGGGAGAGCCACCTCCAATCATGAAGCAGGAGGACTTTCATCATGGAATTCATAAACGGCGTCAAGCAGAAGGAAGACATATCCATCAGCCAGCTCCTGACCGGAGCCTATATCGGCCAGACCGTTAAGCTGCGGGGAGCGGTTCACAATGTCCGCGATATGGGCGACGTGGTGTTTGTGATTCTCCGGAAATCGGAAGGACTGGTCCAGTGCGTATTCGAGGCCCATACGGCGGATCCGGCCGCCGGCTCTCTTTCCCTTTCCGATATTAGGAGCCTGAAAGAGGAATCCGCGGTCGAGGTGACCGGGCGGATCGCCGCGGAAGGGCGCGCCCCTTACGGCTTCGAGCTGCGCCTCAGCGGCCTTGAGATCCTGTCGGAGCCGGCGGAGATCCTGCCGCTGGCGATCAATAAGTTTAAGATGCACACCTCTCTGGAGGCCAAGCTGGCGCTGCGCCCCATTTCCCTGCGCAATGTCCGGGAGCGGGCCAAGTTCAAGATCCAGGAGGGGATCGTCAGAGGCTTCCGGGATTTCCTCATGAGCCAGGGCTTCACCGAGGTACACACGCCGAAGATCGTGTCCCGCGGCGCCGAAGGCGGTTCGAACGTGTTTAAGCTCGATTATTTCAATAAAAAGGCGGAGATGGGGCAGAGCCCCCAGTTTTACAAGCAGACCATGGTGGGCGTTTACGACCGGGTCTTCGAGGTGGCGCCGGTCTTCCGCGCGGAGAAGCACAATACGACAAGACATCTGAACGAGTACGTGAGCCTGGACTTCGAGATGGGCTATATCGACAGCTTTGAGGAGATCATGGCTATGGAGACCGGCTTCCTGCAGTATACGATGGAGCTTCTGGCGAAGGACTATCAGAAGGAGCTGGATCTGCTGGACGTGAAGCTGCCGGACGTGAGCCGGATCCCGGCGGTCCGCTTCGATAAGGCGAAGGAACTGGTGGCGGAGAAATACGATCGCAGGATCCGCAATCCCTTCGACCTGGAACCGGAGGAGGAGTTGCTGATCGGAAGATATTTTGAAGAGGAATACGGAAGCGATTTCGTGTTCGTGACCCATTATCCGTCTAAAAAGCGGCCGTTCTACGCGATGGACGACCCGGAGGACGCGAGGTTTACGCTGAGCTTCGACCTGCTGTTTCGGGGGCTTGAGGTGACCACCGGCGGCCAGAGGATCCATGATTATCAGGAGATCCTTAAGAAAATGGAAAAGCGCGGCATGGATCCGGCGGATATCGAGTCCTATCTGATGATCTTTAAGTACGGAATGCCGCCGCACGGCGGACTGGGGATCGGCCTGGAGCGGCTGACCATGCGGCTTCTGGGCGAGCAGAATGTGCGGGAGGCGTCGCTGTTCCCGCGGGATGTGACGCGTCTGGAGCCGTAGGAGAGCCGTAGGAGAACGGAGGTATCCGATATCGGATACCCCTGCAGGGTCAAACGGAGCGCACAAAGAAGCCTGCAGGACGAGGCTTTGTGAAAACCTGAGAAGCAGAACCGGACGGCGCGGCCGGAGAACCGGAATCGCCGTGACAGAAGGAGGAATCGGAACATGGCAAATGTGATCAGCGATGAGACCATCGAGTATGTGGGAATCCTGGCAAAGCTGGAACTGACGGATGCGGAGAAGGAAGAAGCGAAGAAGGATATGGGCCGGATGCTGGACTATATCGATATGCTGAACGAGCTGGATACCAGCGGCGTAGAGCCCATGTCCCATGTATTCGCGATGAATAACGTGTTCCGCGAGGACGTGGTGACCAACGGCGACGAGCGGGAGAAGATCTTAAAGAACGCGCCGGAGCAGAAGGACGGTTCCTTTAAAGTCCCGAAGACGGTAGAATAAAGCCGGATACGCCTGATCGCAGGTTTGGTGCACGAATGCAGGGATGGAAGGCCCCAGGGACGAGGATCAGGGATGCGCCTGCAACGCAGGTCCAGGACGCGAAAACGCGGTTAGAGCGCAAAACGGGGAAGCGCAGAGGATGAAGAACGCGGTCAGAACGGAAAGGAGTTTGGAACGTGAACAGTCTGTTGGAAATGACGGCCGTCCAGCTGGGCGGTAAGATAAAGAGCCGGGAAGTGGGCGTGGTGGAAGCGGCGAAGGCTGCGCTTGCGCAGATTCAGGCAGTGGAGCCGGCGGTCTGCGCCTATGTGACCGTGGACGAAGCGGGCGCTCTCAGGCAGGCGGAGGCAGTTCAGAAGAAGATCGACGCGGGAGAGCTGACCGGTCCGCTGGCCGGCGTGCCGGCGGCGGTCAAGGACAATATGTGTACCGAGGGGCTGCTGACCACCTGCAGTTCGAAGATTCTGTACAATTTCGTCCCCACCTACACGGCGGAAGCGGTGCTGAATCTTCAGAAGGCCGGCGCGGTGATCCTTGGGAAGACCAATATGGACGAGTTTGCCATGGGTAGCACGACGGAGACATCGGCCTTCGGCGTGACCAGAAACCCATGGAACCTGGAGCATGTGCCGGGCGGTTCCTCCGGCGGCTCCTGCGCGGCCGTGTCGGCAAATGAATGCTTCTATGCGCTGGGGTCGGATACCGGCGGCTCGATCCGTCAGCCCAGCTCCTTCTGCGGCGTAACGGGAATCAAGCCCACCTACGGTACTGTGTCCCGCTACGGGCTGATCGCCTACGGCTCTTCTCTGGATCAGATCGGCCCGATCGCAAAGGATGTGTCGGACTGCGCGGCGGTTCTGGAAACCATCGCTTCCTATGACCGGAAAGACAGCACATCGATTCCCCGCAAGGACTGTGATTTCACCTCCGCACTGGTGGACGACGTGAAGGGCATGCGGATCGGGATCCCCCGCGATTATCTGGGCGAGGGCCTGGACGGCGAGGTAAAGGCGGCGATCCTTCAGGCGGCGAAGGTTCTGGAAGAGAAGGGCGCCGTGGTGGAGAAGTTCGATCTGAGCCTGGTGGAATACGCGATCCCGGCCTACTATGTGATCGCGTCAGCCGAGGCCAGCTCCAATCTGTCCCGGTTCGACGGCGTCAAGTACGGATTCAGGGCGAAGGAATACGAGGGCCTTCACAATATGTACAAGCGCAGCCGGTCCGAGGGCTTCGGGCCGGAGGTGAAGCGGCGCATCATGCTGGGCTCCTTTGTGCTCAGCTCTGGTTACTACGACGCCTACTATCTGAAGGCGCTGCGGACCAAGGCGCTGATCAAGAAGGCGTTTGACAAGGCATTTGAGAAATACGACGTGATCCTGGGGCCGGCGTCGCCGTCTACGGCGCCGGGGCTTGGAGAGTCCCTGGGCGATCCGTTAAAAATGTATCTGGGAGACATATACACGATCTCCGTGAACCTGGCGGGTCTGCCGGGCATGACGGTACCCTGCGGAACGGATTCGAAGGGTCTGCCCATCGGCCTTCAGCTGATCGGAGACTGCTTTCAGGAGAAAAATATCATCCGCGCAGGCTATGCGTTCGAGCAGAGCCGGAAGTATGAGAGTCCGAAGATCGCCCGGGACGCGCAGGCTGCGGCTGGATATGGCGGCGCACAGGGCGGTCCGGCAGACGGGATTCGGAACCGAATCGCGGAAACTGCAGGAAAGGAGGCGTGATCGTATGACGAAACAGTATGAGACGGTCATCGGACTTGAGGTCCATGTGGAGCTGGCTACGAAAACGAAGATCTTCTGCGGCTGTTCGACGGAGTTCGGCGGCGCGCCCAACACCCATACCTGTCCGGTCTGCACCGGCATGCCGGGTTCGCTTCCGGTGCTGAATAAGCAGGTGGTGGAGTACGCCCTGGCGGTGGGTCTGGCTACCAACTGCGGCATCAACCAGTACTGCAAATTCGACCGGAAGAATTATTTCTATCCGGATAATCCGCAGAATTATCAGATCTCCCAGCTGTATCTTCCCATCTGCCATGACGGCTGGGTGGAGATCGAGACGGCGGCGGGACCGAAGCGGATCGGCATCCATGAGATCCATATGGAGGAGGACGCCGGCAAGCTCATTCACGACGAGTGGGACGACTGCTCTCTGGTCGATTATAACCGGAGCGGCGTGCCCCTGATCGAGATCGTGTCGGAGCCGGACATGCGAAGCGCCGATGAGGTCATCGCCTATCTGGAGAAGCTCCGTCTGATCATCCAGTATCTGGGGGCGTCTGACTGCAAGCTGCAGGAAGGCTCCATGCGCGCCGACGTGAACCTGTCCGTCCGCGAGGTGGGAGCGGCGCAGCTCGGCACCAGGACCGAGATGAAGAATCTGAATTCCTTCAAGGCGATAGCCAGGGCCATCGAAGGCGAGCGGAAGCGCCAGATCGAGCTTCTGGAAGAGGGCAGGCGGGTGATCCAGGAGACGCGGCGCTGGGACGACAATAAGGAATCCTCCCACGCGATGCGTTCCAAGGAGGACGCCCAGGACTACCGGTATTTTCCGGATCCGGATCTGACGCCGGTGGTGATCAGCGACGAGTGGCTTCAGGCCGTCCGCGACCGTCAGCCGGAGCTGCGGACCGAGAAGCTGGCCCGCTATCAGCAGGAGTACCAGCTGCCGCTCTACGACGCGGAGATCCTGACCGGTTCCAAGCATCTGGCGGATATCTTCGAGGCGACGGTGGCGCTCTGCGGAAGGCCCAAGGAAGTATCCAACTGGCTGATGGTGGAGGCCATGCGTCTTCTGAAGGAGAAGGAGCAGGATCCGGAGGATCTTACCTTTTCCCCGGAGAATCTGGCCGCGCTGATCGGCATGGTGGAGAAGAATATGATCAACCGGACGGTGGCCAAGACCGTGTTTGAAGAGATCTTCGCCCATGACGTGGATCCGCAGGCCTATGTGGCCGAGAAGGGGCTGGGCATGGTCAGCGACGAGGGCGAGCTGCGCCGGACCATCGAGACGGTCATCGCAGACAATCCCCAGTCGGTGGAGGATTTCAGAAACGGCAAGGAGAAGGCCATGGGCTTTCTGGTGGGTCAGACCATGCGCGCGATGAAGGGCAAGGCGGATCCGGCCAAGGTGAACCAGATCGTGCGGGAGCTGCTGACGAAATGAACAGGTTTGAAGTAAAAGGTTGACAAGGCCGGACTGTTTACGATATAGTATCTGGAAACGACAGCGACTGGAACCGGCGGCAGAGACAAGAGGAGGATATCACATGAAGCCATATGCGGAAATGACGAAAGACGAACTGGTGGCGCTCCGTTCGGAGCTGAAGGCGGCATACAGAGACTATCAGAGCCGGGATCTGCGTCTGGATATGTCCAGAGGCAAGCCCAGTATCGATCAGCTGGATCTGTCCATGGGGATGATGGACGTGCTGGGAAGCGATTCGGACCTGACCTGCGACGACGGCACCGACTGCCGCAACTACGGGGTGCTGGACGGCATCAGCGAGGCCAAGGAGCTTCTGGCCGATATGATGGAGGTGCGGCCTGAGCAGATCATCATTTACGGCAACTCCAGCCTGAACGTCATGTTCGACACCATGTCACGTTCCATGACCCACGGCGTCATGGGAAACACGCCCTGGTGCAAGTTGGACAAGGTGAAATTCCTCTGTCCGGTGCCCGGCTATGACCGCCATTTCGCGATGACCGAATACTTCGGCATCGAGATGATCAATGTGCCGATGGATGAGAACGGCCCGGATATGGATATGGTGGAGGAGCTGGTCGCAAGCGACGATTCCATCAAGGGCATCTGGTGCGTACCCAAGTATTCCAACCCGACCGGCATATCCTATTCCGACGATACGGTCCGCCGTTTTGCCCGGCTGGAGCCGGCGGCGCCGGATTTCAGGATCTACTGGGACAACGCCTACACGGTCCATCATCTCTACGACATGGGACAGGACCATCTGCTGGAGATCCTGGCGGAATGTAAGCGGGCCGGCAATCCGGACCTGGCGATCAAGTTCGCCTCCACCTCCAAGATCAGCTTTCCGGGCTCGGGCATAGCGGCCCTGGCGGCGTCGGAGAATAATCTGGTGGATATCAAGAAGCAGCTGAAATTCCAGACCATCGGACACGACAAGGTGAACCAGCTGCGCCATGTACGGTATTTCAAGGATATCCACGGCATGGTGGAGCATATGAGGAAGCACGCCGATATCATGCGGCCCAAGTTCGAGGCGGTGGAGGAGATCCTGTCCCGCGAGCTGGACGGTCTCGGGATCGGAACCTGGACCAAGCCCAGGGGCGGTTACTTCATTTCCTTCGATTCGATGGAGGGCTGCGCCAAAGATATCGTGGCCCGCTGCAAGAAGGCCGGGCTCGTGATGACAGGCGCCGGAGCGACCTACCCCTACGGCAAGGATCCCCACGACACCAATATCCGCATCGCGCCGTCCTATCCGCCGATCGACGATCTGAAGGAGGCGATGCAGCTATTCGCGCTGTGCGTCAAGTTGGTGAGCGTGGACAAGCTTTTAAAGGCGATGCCGTAAGCTGCCGGGAATGCAGATGCAGCCGAATCATCAAGAATAAATCAGCCGCCGAAGGTCTCTGAAACAGAGCCTTCGGCGGCTTCTTATGTCTTCTCCTCCCCCCGGATCAGACAGGCTGGTGAAAATACTTTCGCTTTCGATGCGGCAGATATCCGTCAGGGCAGATAAGCCGCCATGGGACCGTAATACATATTGGCGTGCATGGTAAACGAATATGCCACCTGCATCCAGCAGAGCAGGATCCCGATCATGATTCC